>CALEUL010000044.1 GCA_937921035.1 uncultured Porphyromonadaceae bacterium | reverse complement strand
CATTTTATTTACTGCCAGAGCCGCTTAGGCTAGGCTAATTTTTAACGAACTATTGATTTTACCAACCCAATTTTATACCTTTGTAGCAAAAAAGGTAACGATGAATTATTCAAACGGGAAATGGGTTCAGACCTATATACTTATTTGGTCGGGACAATTTATATCAATGCTTTCCAGTTATGCCGTTCAATTTGCAATCACTATTTGGCTTAGCTTGGAACATCAGTCGGCAGAAGTGCTTGCTTTTGCAGGAATGGCAGCCATACTTCCACAGGCTATCATAGGACCTTTTGCAGGAGTCCTTATTGACAGATGGAATCGTAAAACAGTTTTAATCGTATCGGATTTGTTCCTGGCTTTGTGCGCATTCGTGATGAGTATCCTTTTGAAATACGACAGTGGCAATCTTAACTGGATATATTTGATATTGGTGCTTCGCTCTGTTGGAAATGCGTTCCAAACACCAGCTGTGCAAACTATAGCTCCGCTTATTGTGCCGGAAAAGGAGCTGATTCGGGTGGCAGGAATTAATCAGGTACTACGGTCAATGTGTGGTATAGCCAGCCCTGCCATAGGAACATTAGCCATTACCTATATGTCTATTCATTCGGTGTTGTATTTAGACATATTGGGTGCTTTAGCTGCTATTCTCTCATTGGTATTTGTATTCATTCCCCATTACTCGACGGCAACAACTTCTCTATCGGCCAAACACGTTGTGAGCGATTTGAAAAAAGGTCTTGACTGCGTGTTGGCAAATAGAGGGATAGCGTTGCTATTCCTATGTGCCATGTCGGTGACATTTTGTATCATTCCAAGTTCCTTTATGTTCCCTCTACTCACGACACAATGTTATCACGGTGGGAAATGGAAAATCAGCACAATAGAAATCGGGTGGTCTGTAGGGATGCTGTTAGGTGGAACGGCTTTAGCTTTTTTCAAGCCGAAAACGAGAAAGATTGTCTTAGTCAATGCAATGTATGTGTCATTGGGAACTGCCTTTTTTCTCTGTGGCATCTTGCCGTCCAACTGTTTTGTGGGTTATGTATCGACTGTCATATTCGCAGGTATCTCATTGTCGGTATTCACAGCCTCGTTTATCACTATCCTGCAAACGGAAGTCCCATCCAATATACAGGGACGTGTATTCTCTTTGTATCATAGTTCTGCCGTTTTGCCTTCGATGATTGGTTTGCTGTGCACAGGAACATTGGCGGAAAACATAGGAATATCCAATTCGTTCTTGTTATCAGGTTCGATGGTAATGTTTATCGGTGTCGTTTCTTTCCTTTCACCCATACTAATGAATGTTGGAAACATGAAAAAGTGATACTCAAACTATAGAATTAACATCAAATATAAATGGAAATAAAAGAAATTCAAAAACTTGCCAAAGAATATGGTGTGTCTTTGACAGAGAAAATAAGATTCAATGAAATGGGTGTTGACTTTAGAGTCGGTTTTGCTACAGACACAAACGGAAAGGAATGGCTGATTCGTATTCCGCGCCGTGAGGATATGGGTGAGCAAATCAATAACGAGAGGAAAATTTTACAGCTTGTCGAGAAGCATTTGTCGGTCAAAGTGCCCGATTGGAAAATCGTATCTCCCCATCTGATAGCCTATCCTTTGATTGAAGAAAAGCCTGTGCTTATGATTGACACGGAAACTTACGATATGGTTTGGAATATGGACAAGGACTGTCCCGAATATGTGTCGTCACTGGCAAAAGTTTTGGTACAGTTGCACAATATTCCAGAAGAAGAGATTATCGAAAATGGGCTGAGAGTTATGAAGCCATCTGATTTGCGACCTGAGATTTTGAACCAATTGCAAGCTGTAAAGTCGGAAATAGGCATTAGTACCAAGCTTGAAATCCGATACAGGAAATGGCTGGACAATGATGCTTTATGGCCGGATTTTACAACATTCATTCATGGCGACTTGTATGCCGGGCACATACTTACATCGACAACAGGTGTTGTTGCCGGCATTATTGATTGGTCAACAGCCCATATTGGAGACCCAGCCAATGATTTTGCAGGACATCTCACCATTTTCGGAGAAAATAGCCTGCGAGATTTGATTACAGCTTATACAAAACAAGGAGGAAGAATATGGGATAAATTATACGAACACACTATAGAGAGAGCCGCAGCATCAGCCTTGGCATATGGATACTTCGCTCTAGAAACGAATGACAAAAACCATATTCAAGGAGCAAGAGCACAATTGGGTGTCATCTGATTAGTCAAGGTTGAGCATAACGTTTTTTTTATTATTCTTCAATCAAGATGACACCACAACACTCCCACAAATAGCGAAAATATATTCAGTCATTTATCCCTTATGTCGGGTGCAAAGGTAGCCAAGCCTCAATTGAATGTGAAAAGGTCAAGCGGTAAACCGTTTGAGGCAGTTTCTTCCTCCTTCGGAGAGTAAACAGCCCCAAAACCTTTCCCATTCATCGGCTTGACATAATGAAGCATCCGGCAATGGAGACAAACGACTGACGAAATAGTAGAAAATCAACTTAAACAATAGTTCTTGATTCGAGAACCGATTACACAAACCCTTGTTTTTTAGGGGGCTAATTTTAACAGGAACAAAAAAGCAAACGGAAGACTGCACTTCCTCCAAAATAATAGATTTTCTTTTCCTATTCCCTCACCTCCTTATGCGTAGTTGAGTTATTGATACATTGCGGCACGTAAACAGAATCTACAAATGATAATGGAGTGGATGAATATCCAATCAATTTCGCTATCTTTGCAGAGACTTAGGAGATAAGCTGAAATAGAAGTGGAATATCGGAAACAAATAACAAGAAAAAGAGAAGAAACGACCCGAGTTGATTTATTTTAGAGTTAATAATCAATAAAAGCGTTAAATCTTCACCCTTTAGAATGTACAATTAAAGACAACGACCATATTTCTGACTTATTACCTATAAAATATTGAGTAATAATCGGTTGTAAATACTACCGTTGGCTCGAATAAACCCGTTGTCGCACCATATTCATAGAGTTCCTTCTGATTATCAACATACCATCCTGCTGCTACAGGTAATTTGCAAGCTAAAGCTTCCATACAAATTGTGCTTGCAGGAAACACACCTAAATCAGATGCCAAAAACAAATTTACAATTTCCTGTGCTGTAAGTTTCTTGTATATATTTATTGAATCTTTATAAGTGTGGGTTATTTCAACAGTGTCACCTGCAATAACTGATAGCTCAATATTTGGTTTTTCCTTAAGTATAACATCGATCATTTTATTTGTTAATCCAAAAGCATCCGCTCCACCCATTGCAAGAACAACTTTTTTTATATTTGCAGGACTCGTCTTACTTCGTGTCACACTTAAAAATTCAGGTCGGAGAAAAGTATGGCGAATACCACCAAGGAAACGTGTATAAGACTCCATCGAAAATTTTGATTTGTCATTCGGTGTAACAGTAATAACTGCATCAGCTACAAAATGTCTGGCATGCATCCCATCAATACATACAAGCTTACATCCTTTGTTTTTTATAGCACGCTGATATTCAGTTGAAAAATAGTAATTGTCTAAAACAACAATCTCTCCACCCTTCAAATAATTAAGAAATTTTAAGTCATAATTCACTTGATTTGCAGCATCTAAATAGATAAACTTACAAACTTTCTTAATCTCGTTAATTTGATATATAGTAGGTCTTAATTCTAATGGATTGAATGTGCAAAAAAAACAATCAAAATATTCCTTGAGATAGCCGGCTAAAGCTAACGAGCGTATAAAATGTCCATATCCGATTGTTTTACTTGCATCGGCCCTTAATACTATTTTTCTTTTTGTCATATCTACTAATAATATGTGATTTAGTTGTTAAGGCTCATTATCGCACAGCTTTGATAAATCCAATCTATAATAATTATATAGATCATCTTCATCTTTTTTCTCTGCGTATAACGTTGTCTGCAATTTATTGGAACGGATATTCGTTTTCAATACTTTGGTCAAAATATATCTTATTCCAGTGTTTTTATGAATATATGAATAAAACTCCATACTAATTTTATAGGCAAGATTCTGACCAAAAAAATCTGGATGAAGATATATGCCTCTTTCTACTGAATCCTGGCCCTTATAGTGTATATTTATCGACCCGGCAAATGATCCTTTATAAATAATACAAAAATATTTTTTATTGCCCTCTTGTTTTAGACTCTCAACAAACCGTAAATGGTCTTGTAACAGAATTGGACTAGCATTATCCATCCATTTCCTGATCTCAGGAAGATTTCGACATTTCCAAACTTTATTGGACATGTCTTCATCCATCTCTGCGAAATCTATGAATGTGAAATTTTCAGTTTTAAAACTTTTCATTTGTAGCCAATAATTGATATTTCATTTCGGCCAAAGCCCAATCAGTCGGAGTATCAAGATCTTGTACTTCAAGTTCTGAAAGAACGATTGGTGCTGTTTTCTCACCCCAAAATCCATTCGATTTCCGGAAAGAATCAACTTTAGATATGTAAAATTGTCCAGCATCATGATAGAACTGAGGTAAGTCTTGAGAACGAGAAGATTTATACTTTGGCCATTTCATATTGATATGGCCTTCTTTATTTATCACAAGACCTCTTAGAACAGGATATGAGAAAGCAACACAAGAAAATGCAGAATCGAATTTTTCGCTTTTTATAGCGTTTGCGGCCTCAATAAGTCTTTCAGTCGTTACAAATGGTGCTGTCGCGTATATACAGCATACCACATCAAATCTATATCCTTTTTTTTCATAACAATCAAGGACCTCATTGATTACATCGGCCGTAGTCGCAAAATCATTTGATGTCTCTTTGCTCCTCATGAAAGGAACTGTTGCTCCGAATTGAATAGCAATTTTAGCGATTTCATCATCATCGGTAGAAACCATAACCTTATCAAATAAACCACTTTTTACAGCAGCTTCTATAGAATAGGCAATTATAGGCTTACCCATGAATGATTTTATGTTTTTACGAGGAATTCGTTTAGAGCCACCTCTTGCAGGTATTATACATATATTTTTCATTTGGCATGCTTTAATATAATATTGGGCCGAATTGATAACATCGAAAATTTACATTATCGAAAAAGTCCTACAGTATGTCTGAAATATAACTTGATTTTTGTTCGTTGATTCTTTATAACCTAATACATTATTTCGTCACAAATTCCAGCACTTTTTCTATAACATAATTCTGCTGCTCATCCGTAAGCGTAGGAAACATTGGAAGCGCGATGCAATGTTTATAGTATTCTTCTACATTTGGTAGATCGCCTTCTTTATTGCCGAATTGTTTGTAGTAGGGCATAAGATTTAGCGGATAGTAAAGAACTTGAGCATAAATCTTGTTTTCGCGGAGGTAATTATACAGGCCGAGACGGTCTTCAACTTGAATAATGTAAAGATGATATGCATGATAGACATCGGATGCCTCATAAGGTGTTTTTATGCCGTCTATCTGGGCGAAAGCTTCATTGTATTTGCGGACAAGTTCGCGACGTTTCTCTACGTTCTTACGTGCTCTTTTTAACTGAGATGTACCAAGAGCGGCCTGCATATCAGTAATACGGTAGTTAAACCCCAGCTCTTGCATTTCATAGTACCAGAGGCCATCCTGACGTTGGAGTTTGTCTGCATCGTGAGTGATTCCATGAGTGCGGTATAAAGCCATTTTTTCATAGTACTCTTTGTTCTGGGTACATGCCATACCACCTTCTCCGGTAGTGATATGCTTAACAGGATGAAAAGAGAAGACAGTAATATCTGAATATTTACAACTACCGGCATATACATTTTCTCCAGTAGAGTCAATAAAATACGCACCTGGAGCATGACAAGCGTCTTCAAGTATCCACATATTATATTCATCAGCTACCTTGCGGAATTCTTCCATATTATGAGGATAGCCAGCAAAGTCAACAAGTACCATACCTTTGTATGTCCCTTTGGGAGAGGCTGCAAGGGTTTCCTTCAGTTTGTTGATGTCTAGGAGGTAAGTAGAAGGGTTAATATCAACAAATTTGACATTACCTCCACAGAAGCGTATGCAATTGGCTGAAGAAGCGAAAGTCAAAGGAGTGCATATGACGTTGTCGCCGGGTTGTACTCCTAAAGCAATAGCTGCAAGATGGAGAGCAGAAGTAGCGTTGTTGACTGCAACAGCATAGTCACTATGAACATATTCGCTGAACGCTTTCTCGAACTCAGGAATAGCCGGACCACAAGTTAGATAATCCGACTTGAGTGTTTCAACTACTGCCTTGATGTCATCATCTGAAATATACTGACGTCCGTAAGAAATTGGTTTATCTATCATATTCGTTAAAATTTGATTGAAGGATTGATATATAGATGAATCTTATCACGAAGCGACTCTACAGTTTCATAAATCGGATTATCGCTGGAACAATAATGGAACCCATCGGCTACAGAATGGGCGTCATAGTGATCAAGATAGTGTTGTAAGTCCCTCTGTCCAGTAAAAGCCATAGAAGGAAGTATCGCATAATAGTTATCCATTTCTATAGTATTTATGCTTTCGGCTCGGGAAATAAGTTCCTCATGTATCTTTTCACCTGATCGAATGCCGACCTCTTGTTGTTCCATGTGGGGGGCAATCGCGGTAGCAAGATCTGTAATACGATAAGATGGTGTCTTCGGAACGAAAATCTCGCCACCCATATGATGTTCCAAGGCAAACTCAACTGCCGTAACTACTTCAGGATTAGAAATGATAAAGCGGGTCATACGCTTATCTGTTATCGGTAGACTAAGACCGCCTAAGGCTTTTCTTTGTATAAAACGCTGGGTGACAGAACCGCTGCTGCCAAAAACATTGCCATATCGCACAACTGAGAATCGTAAATCCTTGGAACCTTTCATATTGTTTGCTGCCACAAAAAGTTTATCAGAAACCAATTGAGTCGCGCCATAAAGATTAAGTGGAGCGCAAGCCTTATCAGAAGAGAGTGATATTACATCACGCACTCCCGTTTTAAGAGCTGCATCAATGACATTTTGAGCCCCTAAAATATTAGTTTTAACGCATTCTTCAGGATTATACTCAGATGCTTCAATGGAACCGAGAGTAGCTGCATGGATAATTATATCTACTCCCTCGCAGGCTCGTATTAGACGTTCTCGATCACGAACATCGCCTATAAAAAAACGGAGTTGCGGATACTGACGACCTGGGTATAGACTTCTAATTTCCTCATGTTTTTGAACATCTCGTGAATAAATTATTAAACGTTTGACTCCTGGATAATCTCGAAAGATTATTTCAATAAAACATCGGCCGAAAATCCCCGAACCGCCAGTAATAAGTACTGATTTATTATTGAACATACATTTTAGTCTTTACTGTGTTCTACTGGATCAAAATAAGTATCAGGGCGATTGGGATCAAAACAGCCGTTTGCCCAAATGATAGTAACCATATTCTCTGTATCTGAGAGGTTGATTAGATTATGTGTGTAGCCTGTAATCATCTCCACAACTTCGAGCTTATCTCCACTCACCTCATAATTGAGAATTGGGTATGGGGTGCCATTCTCATCAACGCCTTCTTTACGTAGCTGTATAAGTCCATGACCAGAGACAACTAGAAACCGCTCTACCAGATTATTATGCCAATGTTGCCCTTTTGTAATGCCTGGTTTACTTATATTGATAGATACTTGTCCATGATTCTCTGTACGAATAAATTCAGAAAATGAGCCGCGATCATCGCATTTCATTTCTAAAGGATAAGAAATTTTATACTCAGGGAGGTAAGATACATATGTACTATAGAGAGCTTTGCGAAAATTATCACTTACGCATGGTATCTTTAGATCATAACGACCATTTTCAAACGAATATATCAAATCTGCTATATCACCAAGGCGAACCTTGTAAACATTTGGCACATAACAATATTTGCCTTCCTTATATTCACGACCGACAAGACATCCGATAAGAGAATCAACAACATCATCAATATATACCATATTGAGCATAACACTCGGGTCATTTATCTGAATAGGGATTCCATTTGCTATATTATAACAGAATGTGGCAACTACGGAATTGTAGTTAGGTCGACACCATTTACCAAAGAGGTTGGGAAAGCGATATACATATACCTTTGCTCCGGTTTCTTCGGAATATTTAAAAAACAAATCTTCACCTGCTTTCTTAGATAACCCGTATGAATTATTTAATGTCGCTTGACTTGAAGAAGCCAACATTACTGGGCATTTATTGTCATATTTCTTTAATGTATTCAGTAAAGTACTTGCGAAGCCAAAGTTTCCACGCATAAATTCATCATTATCCTTTGGACGATTAACTCCAGCAAGATTAAACACGAAATCGGCTTGTTGGCAATAAGTTTCTAATTCTTCAAGTGTTGAATTGACATCATATTCAAAAATGGTAATATTAGAATCAATATTATACCACCTAGCTTTTTTTGTTGCAATGTTATTTAACTGAGCACATAGATTTTTTCCAACAAATCCTTTTGCCCCTGTTACTAAAATATTCATATAATATTGAATTAATATTTTGAAGGATATCGGAATGTATTTTAATACTATATTATTTTGAGAGAACTCTATTTCTTTTAATATCAACTCAATTGAGAGCCTTTTTATATTTTGTAGAAGTTTCTATACCACTCTGCGAAGGCGCGGAGGCCGGTGCGGAGGGGGGTGGAAGGACGGAAGCCGAAGTCGCGCTCAAGGGGCGTGGTGTCGGCGTAGGTTACGGGGACGTCGCCGGGCTGCATGGGTACGAGTTCCTTGTGCGCTTCGAAGTCGTAGTCGGCGGGAAGGACACCGGCGCGAATCAGTTCCTCCTGGAGGATGGTAACGAAGTCAAGAAGATTCTCCGGCGAGCTGTTGCCGATGTTATACACCTTGTACGGCGGAATCGGAAGTCCGTCTTCGCCGTCGGCGCGCTCCGGCGCATGACGCATCACGCGGGCTACGCCCTCCACGATATCGTCCACGTACGTGAAATCGCGTTTGCAGTTGCCGTAGTTGAATATCTTGATTGTATCACCCTTTACGAGTTTGTCAGTGAAGCCGAAATACGCCATATCGGGACGTCCGCACGGGCCGTAGACGGTGAAGAAGCGCAAGCCGGTCGAGGGGATGTTATAGAGTTTGGAATAGGCGTGTGCCATCAGCTCGTTGCTCTTCTTGGTCGCCGCATAGAGCGATACGGGGTTGTCTACCTTGTCGTCGGTCGAATAAGGAACTTTTTTGTTAGATCCGTAGACGCTTGAGCTGCTGGCATAGACAAGGTGGTCTACGCCGTGGTGGCGGCAAGCTTCAAGAATGTTGTAGAAACCGATAAGGTTGCTTTCTACATATGCGTCGGGATTGGTGATCGAATACCGCACTCCGGCCTGGGCCGCGAGATTGACAACAACCGAAGGATGATACTCATTGAATATCCGCTCGATGGCGTCTTTGTTCGCTATCGAATCGTGAACGAACACAAATCGGTCGCCGTATTCCTTCAGTTCGTCAAGACGTTCGTGTTTGAGGCGCACATCATAATAGTCCGTGATGCTGTCTATTCCGACAATCTTGCATGCCGGATAATCGCTGAGTAGTCTCTTGGCGAGATTCGCGCCGATGAAGCCGGCCACGCCGGTAACAAGTATCGTACAGTCCTCGAGTTTTATATTATCTGTAAGCATGATATCAGTCTCTTCTGAAGATGTCGCGGGTATATACTTTGTTCTGTACGTCGTCGAGGCAGGCGTCGTAACGGTTGGCGATGATGGCCTGCGACTGGCTCTTGAACTTCGCCAGATCGTTGACAACAACGCTGCCAAAGAAGGTGCTGCCGTCCTCAAGCGTGGGTTCGTAGATGATTACCTGAGCGCCCTTGGCCTTTATACGCTTCATAACACCCTGAATGGACGACTGACGGAAGTTGTCGCTGTTCGATTTCATCGTAAGGCGATAAACGCCGACAACACAAGGCGATTCAGCACCGGCGTTGTACTGGCTGTTGGCCGTGTAATAGCCTGCCATAGTCAGAATCTGGTCTGCGATGAAGTCCTTGCGGGTGCGGTTGCTTTCTACGATGGCGCTCATCATGTTCTGGGGCACGTCGGCGTAGTTGGCAAGAAGCTGCTTGGTGTCTTTGGGCAGACAGTAGCCGCCGTAGCCGAACGAGGGGTTGTTGTAGTGCGTGCCGATACGCGGGTCAAGGCCGACGCCCTCGATGATGGCTTTCGAGTCGAGCCCCTTGACTTCGGCGTAGGTGTCGAGCTCGTTGAAGTAGCTCACGCGAAGCGCAAGATAGGTGTTGGCGAAGAGTTTCACCGCCTCAGCCTCCTTCATGCCCATGTAAAGCACGGGAATGTCTTCCTTGATTGCGCCCTGCCGGAGAAGCCCTGCGAAGGTGTGGGCGGCATCGTCGAGCACGGCGAGGTTAGTTACACGGAGAATTGCCGCGTTCTCTTCCTGAAACTCTGCGCCGTCCATCAGCTTGGGTATGCCGGCTATGATGCGCGAGGGATAGAGATTGTCGTACAGGGCCTTGCTCTCGCGAAGGAACTCGGGGAAGAACAGCAGGTTGAACTGTGTTACGCCCTTGGCGGCGTATTTAACATACAGCGAGCGGCAATATCCTACCGGAATGGTTGACTTTATCACCATAACCGCGTTGGGATTGACGCTCAGAACAAGGTCGATTACATCCTCGATGCAGTGCGTGTCGAAGTAGTTCTTTACCGGGTCGTAGTTGGTCGGCGCCGCAATCACAACAAAATCGGCATCGCGGTATGCTGCCGCACCGTCAAGAGTAGCCGTCAGGTCAAGTTCCTTTTCGGCAAGATATTTTTCGATATATTCGTCCTGTATCGGTGACTTGCGGTTATTGATTAGTTCTACTTTCTCGGGAATCACATCCACGGCAGTAACATGATTGTGCTGCGCCAAAAGCGTGGCGATAGAAAGACCCACGTAGCCTGTTCCGGCCACGGCTATGTTATATTTCTTTTCCATAGTTATTATTATCGAGTTTCATCTACTTGTCAAAATTGACTGATGAGAGATTCAGCGATGTCTGAATTTGGTTATGGATCTTTGCGGGTCTCAAACGCTAAAGCCAGCTGATATGCCTTGAGGTCATAATCGTTTAGGTCTTTGCGTTTGACTAATTCGTTCAGAACGGCGACATCCAGTTTCTTCATATCCCTTGAACTCAATACCGATGGGAACAGGCTGCAAACGAAATGTCGGTATGCAGTCAATATCTTTGTACTAACAGTAGAATACTCAGCTATCTTGTTCTTTTCAAACCATGCTTCCTTTGCGAGTGTACAATCTCCATAGAAATATGAATCCACATTGTCCCTCATTATCAGGGCAAGCCGTTTATACCGCTCGTATGTGTCGGTTTCGGGAAATGAATTGTATTTTTTTAGAATCGTTACCCAGTCTTCGCGCAAATTGTCGAATGTATGCCTGTGAACAGATGACATTGCGATTATGGGATTCTGCATCGAATCTAACAACGTTCCATAAACATCGCTCTCTTCTATTGACTTGTCGCCTGCAATCCAATAATGTAAGAGTCTCTCTCTCTGTTTTTCCAAAACCGAGGGCTCGGGTAATCTTCGATAACCGATTGTATAAAGCATGGAATAGTAACCGATAAGACTTGCTATTTCATTCGCCGGGCAGAATGCGAGTACCTTTGCAATCTGTTCACTGGTTCGTTGAACTTCACTTTGCAGCGTTAGCTCCTCTACTGTCGGTTTATGACCGTCGAGAGTGGTCAGTCCTATGAGGTGAGCCTTCATTACCAGATAATGAGAATATGACTCTACTGATTCCATATTCATTATACAGTAAGTTTCCTGGCCGGTTTCTCCTGTTTTCCGGTTATCCACTCGGGTATTCTGATTACTCTCCTCTGCCCGAGGTCTGCAATTTCAGTCAATAACCTGAGCGATTCGTGATTACAGCCGTTACGTTCAAGCATATCCAGAGCTATATCGACATACTCTATCAGTATTTCACGCTCGGCCACATCACGATAGTGGCTGTAACGCTTGATAAACTCTGTAAGATCATCCGGAGAGTATTTTTTTGTTCTGTCGGGATAAGCCTTGTCATTGTCCGTTTTCACCAGACACGAGAATATGAAGGACATATTCTCCAGTTCATTGTTATATGTGGCTACGCAATAGTCGATCTTCAGCTGTTCATCTTTCGTTGCCGGTTTGCGACTTTGCAATTCTTTTACTATCTGACCTTCGTAATAATATGTAAAGTGTTCGCGACCGTCCTTAAGCCTTTCTTCGTGGCGTATTGGCCACTGGCGATAGAGTATGTGAAGCTCGCCTATTGTCATTGCTGACAGAGCCATCGGTTCAGCGTTGCCGTTCTGTATCTTATACAGGTCTTCCTGGGATTGGATACAGCCTCTTGAAGTAAGCTCTCCTACAACTTTTTTAAGCCTGGCGGCGCATTTCCGTGTAACAGAAAGATGCTCTCTGTCGATGATTGTGCAGGCATAATCTCCGACTTCCGACAATATCTGTCCGATTGTAATCAGTTCATCGGTCGGCGACACGTCCGAGACCTTATAGTTAATCACTCTTGACGGAAGAGCGTATAGCATTGCTAAAAATTATTTGATAATCTGGATAAAATCCGGTTCTACTTCCACTGCGGCTGTTATCAGACCGGGCAATTCCACGATGAGACGGCGCTTTCTCATGCCTTTCACTGAAAGCAGCCGACCTTCGTATTGGTCAAGCATTCCGCCCATGATACGTACTTCTTTGCCGTACATAGAGGTTGTAACTTCACCCGGCATATAATATAGCGGTGCTTCAGTGTTGTTGACAGCAAAAATGAATTTCTCCATTTCCTCACTTCGAACTGTCATCGGCTCGTTTTTCGTTTTGCCGAAAAGATAACGGAATTGAAGGGTCGGAAACTTAGCTACAAATGGCTCAAGTATTTCTTTTGTCTCGTGAACGAACAATAAATCCTGAATTACAGGAACATCCCGCCTTTGTCGCCGTCCACCAATGGTCATAATCATCTGTGTCATCGGGGTGAATACCTCCAGACCGGCTTTACACAGATCATAGACGGCAAGGTTATTTGAGTTTCTGCGCTTTAAATCGCGCATTACAAACCATTGTTTTTCGGAGGGCTCCATCAGTGGCTTCTGAAGCTTACAGGCAATTCTTCAAGTCCTGCTTAAACTCAGAAGACGCTGAGCTTTAAGCAGTTCTACATTTATCCTAAAAAGAAAGAGGTTTTTAATGATTAGTTTACCTCTTTGAATTGCCATTGATAGGTTCATCGAGTTATTGGTGTTCTCGGCTCTCAACACATCAGTTTCTTCGGGAGAAACTGATGCAACAACCAAACTTATTGGAAATCAACACGTCGGCAATTGAGAATTGTTTATTTGTAAAATTTTTGTTTGAGAAAACATCCCGAAGAGAGAGAATTTCGTTGCCTCCTATAAAATTTTATCTCCATAAAAGCCATTGTTTCCAATAAATTGAGTAACTTTGCAATCTCAAAGCATCAGTTTCTCCCGAAGAAACTTACATTTTTACTAAACACATTTTTCTATTTCTTTTTCTAAACTGACCTAACTATTTCTCCGGATTTTACAAAAACGCCATAAGCTCCAATTTTCATTTCATTGTTTTCATTTTCTTTTATTTATCATACGGATGATATCGCTGTTCGCCTTGTCGACAGCGGTGGTGTCAAGCGATTGTAGGTAAATAATTGTTGTCTTTTCCGAATTATGTCCCATTGCTTTGCTGATGGTAGATAGTGCCACATGGTTCGAGTGGGCGATGCTGGCCCATGCATGGCGCGCCACATACAGTGTGAGTTTGGTATCGAGACCAAGCATCTGTCCAACCTTCTGGAGATTCCGGTTTATGCGAAAATAAGCGTTCTCATACTGTTGCCGGAAGTCAATTACATCATCGGTTAATATTGGCAGCAGGAATGCCGTCTTGCTTTCTCCGAAACTATCGATCAGCTTCCTTGTCGCAGGCTCTATCCTAACCGTGAGCTGCTGTCTGGTTTTTCGGCGAGAATACGTAATTGCTCCATTATTCAATGCGCTTTTCTTTAGAAAGGCAATGTCCACAAACGACATTCCACGGGTATAAAAGGCGAACATAAATACCTTGCGTGCAAAGTCGAGCGACGGATGCCCAGATAGGTCGATATCGCGGATTTTCCGGATTACATCAAGGCTGACGGCTCTTTTCACGGTTTTGTCCACTCCCATGTATACATGCTTGAACGGATTACGCGGCACCTCGAAATCCTGTTCGATGGCCCGATTTACAATAGCCCGCAAGTTACGCATATAGAATGATGTCGAGTTCCGGCACAAACCGCGTTTTATAAGAAATTCTTCATATCCGAGAACGAAGGTGGAAGTCAAGTCCATCCAAGCGACCTCGTTCCCGTCTGTGTATCGCAGCAGGCTGTTCAGAGTTGCGTCGAATCGCTTGACAGTAGCTTTCTTGTCTATTTTCTTCATATCCTCGATCAGACGTCGCGTAAACGATACTAAACCCATTATCACTACGGGTGCATTATAAGCCTTAACCACATCCTCCACCGTATACGAATTCCCGTGTTTTTCCAACTCCGAAATTACGGCCAATAATTTTTTCTGCTGTATAGTAAGGTTATTCTTTATAAAAGCCAGATATTTAGCCCTTTCAGAGGAATCTGCTGTTCCACTGATAACAGATGCTTCTTGCGCATTCCATTCCGAACCGCTGATATGCAATCCGGTATTTATATGTTTTACCTGCCTCAGATGAATAATCTGAAAGAACAGAGTGCCATCCTTCCCTTTTACGGTAGACGGTCTGAATTTTATTTTAATCGAAGCCATATTTTGCTGCCTATACTTTAATTTACATAGCAAATTGTTTGACAATTCGCAATTATATTATACATTTGCACACGAACATAAATCATTCCATATAAATATTCCAGACTCGTCTAATTTAATTTCTGTTTTATGAAAAAGATTCTACTATGTTTTCTGATTACGGTGTTTTCTGCGAGCTTGAATGCGCAGACATCGTTGGTGGTGAAACCTCCGGAGGCGTGGCAAAAAACATATTCATTCCCACTGTCGGATATCACCGAAGTGTGTTTCCATGACGGCAAGATGAATATTACGCTGATATCGGCTGCTGTTACCGAGATACCATTGTCGGAAATCGCAGAACTGACCTTCGACGGCCAAAGCGGAATAAAAACCGTTGACAGGCCGCAGGGAACTGAGCTGTTCTACGACCGCCGTACGCAGAAGCTGAGGATAACAGGCGACGGCACGGACAAATCGATATATATCTACAGCATAGAGGGCAGACTGTGTATGTCCGTCTACATACGCGACGGCGCAAGCATTGACGTAGCACATCTGTCGACTGGCGTATATGTGGCGGTAGCAGGCACCAAGAGTTTCAAATTTGCAAAATAACATCTTCCATGAATAAATTACTTACTTCTTTTCTGGCGGCAGCCATATCGCTGACCGCAACTGCAACAGAGCCTAACCGGGTGATAATTAATCATGCCGACGGCTCCACATCGGCCTATATGACCGACCGTATCACCAAGATGACCTTCGCCACAGTCGACGGTCCCGTAAAAGCCGAGGTAAGCGTGGAATCCGTCGATTCAGACAATCACATAGTCTACGCTACCCTAACACCCACCGACGATTGCAAGGGATGGAAAAATATAATAGTGCCATCCAGCGAAATAGCACAATTCGACACAGATGCCAAGCTAGCAGCATACATAGACGCAACAATGCCGTTCGTAGTGCGTGAATTTCCGAACAACGGAAGTTTCTATATGAGCGAGCCTCTGCGCCCGAACATCGAATATACATTCTGCTCACTGGGATTCGACATGTACGGCGCACCATGCGATATTTCCACTGCAACTTTCATTCCGGAGGTTGCCCTTACCGGGAAACCTGATGTGAGTGTTACAGTAGCCGACATAACCGAAACCTCTGCAAAGATTACCATGACTCCGAACCAAGACTGCCCCTCTTTCGCCTATTATCTGGATGAGAAAGGCAAATTGCAGGAATACTTCGAGATGCTTGGCAGCTCGGGTGTCGGCAGCCTCGAGGAGGTAGTGGAAATGCTGAGCTACGAACGTCCGACAGCCGAAACCATAATCCAACCCGACTGGCTGAAGCCGGCCACCGAGTACGAACTATCGATAGTATGTTACGATGAGAACGGCATAAAATCACCGCTGAAGACCATAGCTATGCGGACACTTGGCGGCGGAGGCACTGCGGCCTGGGTAGACATCACTCCGGACGGCTACAGAATCAATCAGATGCCCAACCCCGACAATATTTACGAAATACTCTTTGTGCCTTTCGCATATTTCAAATTTACACCGAATGAAAACACGGCGCGTTACCGTCAGGAGATGTTCACAAAGGCAGATTATGAAAAGATGGGCAAGGATGCTGCAATCGCACTTGTAAAAAGAGAGCCAGATCCTGATGTTCCCGACGAAATGTGGTTCAGATATACCGAAAAGGTTATGTGCTCGCATTTCGAGCCTGACACCGAGATTGTTGTGATTGCAGCCGGTAAAAACGCCCTTGGAGAATGGGGCGAGGCCAATATCCTCGAATACACTACCCCGAGTAATGTGGACACCGATTAGGTCTCGGTATTGTTAAGAGATACAAAGGAATTATGCCTCTTTAAAAACTTTTTTTCACGACAAAGCCCGGTATTTCGCAAGCCGGGCTTTGTTGTCGAAACGGCATCTTAGCAGATTTTTTGCTATTATTATTCCTATTTTTATGGCAATTTGTTTGAAAATTCGCAAACACATGTTATTTTTGCACGCAAATTTGAATCATCTTATAAAACATGTTCCAGACAAGATAAACTAAACATCTATCTGTATGAAAAAATTTCTTCTTTCAGCATTCGCGGCCACAGTAACATTGGTAGCCCCGGCACAGGTTCTGAAAGTGGCATCCCCAAAGAACTTGCAAGAGCCGGAAAATACAGCGACACCGGCAAAATCGTTTAAGGAAAAGTATCACATAGAGGAACTTGGATCTCAAAGAGATTTAGCGCTAAATAAATATGCATTGCCGGATGTTACAGGCGCCAGATCTGCCGACGAACTGATAACTGCCCCTGAAGGGAAAACCTCGCAATACGCCATGTCGGTGGATATCTTCCTGTCCAACTTAGGAAGCACACATGTTGGCGGCTTCGGTGCTTATGCAACAGTATCGGAGGACAACAGCACGTTCTATTCCAAAGCCTTCACTCTCAATTTCTTCCAACAGGGTTATTCGGCCGGAGAGATTGTCGGCGACGAAGTGATATTCCACACCGGCCAGTATATCTACACTACCGAAGATAACGAGAAAGCATACATGTATGCCGCTTACCTAAGCGAAGGAACAGACTGGCCGGATGTTGTAGATACTTTTGTGCTAACCAAAGACGAAAACGGCCGATACGTATCCAAGCCAAACTACTTTTTTATAGTAATGACCGAAGCAGAAGCGGAACTCGGCATCAACGAGAATACAGACATTATATGCTTCGGTACCAATTATGTGTTCAACCCGCTGCCTGAAAATATAGCAGAAGAAAAACTTCCGGCCGACGCCGAAATATTCAACTGCCAGTTCTTCGCCAACAGTCTGACATATTACGGCGATACCGAACTTAAAGATATCACCGTCGGGGTAAGCGGCGACAAGCTGTATGTAGGAGGTCTGTCGGATTACCTTCCGGGCAGCTACCTTGTCGGCACGAAGAACAGCGACAACACATACACATTCAATGCCCACCAGTATATAGGCAACCATAATCACGGCGACTATCCTTACCTGTATGAATTCACCCTGGTCAATCCTATATATTTCGACGGAGAGTCGTTATACTATCAGGAGGCCGAGAATGTAACCATGAGTTTCAATGAAAGCCATACATTGCTCACTATGGAGGAAGGTGCCGGTATTTTTGTATGTGCCTACCGCGACATGGCTGTATGGAACGATGTTTACTGGAATGTTCTGCTTGGCGACTTCAATCAATCGCTCACCCCCAAGAATGCAAGTGAAGTCAACTTCTATGGGGCATACGGCGGCGCTCCTTACATCGTTTTCAACTGGAATAATACAAGTGTCGAAGGGTTGCCTTTAAACACCGACAATCTTTGGTGCGAGGTTGTGGTAAACGGAGAAACATACGCATTCGCTCCTGAGTATTACGAAGGCCTTTCCGAAACGACAGAGAAAGTGTACTACAACACTTCTGACGTAGACGGCCTCTATGCAGGCGAATACCCGACGCTTTATTTATATGAATACGAAGACCGGTTCAACGAAATAAAAACCATTGGCGTGAGAATCGGATATCAGACAAACGACGAAATACGCTACACAGACATTACTTATGCCGCCGGATTCGAGCCTTTCGAGGACATGGCATTTGTGCCCTCCAAGCCATCCAGTCCGGTTTACTTCAAAGACTACTACAATAATATCCGGTTTAAATTCGACGGCAATGATACTGAAGGCAATGCAATCCCCGAGCGGCTGCTGGCTGTAGAGATTCTGCTTGACGGCGAGCCTCTTATCTTCAAGGACAGTGATTATTACTTCGAAGGAGGAGACGGCACGGACGTTACCATGATCGGTCTGTCGGAGCAGGCTGTCAACTACAGCTCCTCACTCGTTACCAAACTCGACGGCGAATATGTTCTGTCGCTTTGGGGCCATAGCGAGATTCCCGCATTCAAGAGTCTGGCCATACGTCCGGTATGCACCGGCGGCAACACCATCACTTACGGCGAAACATGTGAAACAGACCTTGAACGCGCCGCCACGCCTGCCAATCCGCTTGATGTGGAATACAAGGCGGAAGAACACAATCTGGTTTTCGGCGCAATGCCCGTCGACACCGAAGGCAGCGGTCTTGCCCCGTGGAACTACGGATACGAAGTATTCGTAAACGATACTCTTTATACATTCAACGGTGCAGCATACGATCTGGAAAACGACATAACTCTGATTCCATACAGCGGCTTTGAGTACAACTATAATTTCTACCTGTACACCAACATTGTTTACGACGAGAGCGACTGGTCCGTAATCGACAAAAAAACCGTTATGAGTGTATCGATGCTCGACGAAAACCTGGAAATACAGAGAATCGGCGTCCGTGCCGTGTACACCGACGGCAACGGCAACACCACACGTTCCGATATTGTATACTCCGACGGCACGGTAACAGGTGTTTCCAATATCAGAATCGACAATGCTCCCGTAAAGTGGTTTAATATGCAAGGCGTCGAGGTGGCACATCCGGAAGCAGGAGGAATATACCTGCGCCAGCAGGGAGGCTCCACAACTAAAATCTTAGTAAAATAACTTACTTCAGATATACTCAAGGCCACGGCTTGCAGAAACCGTGGCCTTGTTACTTGTTATAGGATTGTGTGCTTCAGCCTTTGCGGACAGGGATATCGAAATAGTCGCAATAGCGGTTATAGAGGTGATGTGCCTGTATATATGCCGACTGTGGGCTCATGAAGTGGCTGAATTCGAAAGTGATGGCCTTGTCGTAACCGGCACGACGGGCAGCCTCGAGCTTCAGACGCAGTTTCTCGAACTTGATGGGGAAGAACTTTATAGGCATGTCGCGGTCGAAAGATTCGGCATTTGTCCAGCACTGCATGCCAAACTTGTCGGCCATGCGTTTGTTCACTTCAAAGAAAGCGTCGAGCTCGTCGTAATCGATATGTCCGTCCTGGAAAGCGCACGCATCCACAACATCGTGTATTCCATCGAAAATTTCCGTCCATTCCTTCTCGTGCTGCTGCACGCTCACAGCGTCTTCGCGTGTAAGAGCTGAGGCAGAAGCCATGACAGCTTTTTTACCATCTATCCACGGCGAGATGAAAGTAGGCAGTCCGCCGGACACATCCTTGCACTGCTTGCCCATTTTGTGGAACGAGTCGATGGCACCTTTGGTGGCACGGCTGATTTCACCGCTGATATACCATCCACCAAACGACGGATGATGCTGACCGTACTTCTCCCACACTTCATCAATCACGTAGCGGTTGTCCTCGACCTCCCATGTCATGTCGCCTGTGTCCCAATAACGCCCCGAATCATACAGACCGAACCAGAATTTCATGCCATGTTTGTCGGCAAGGCGCAGAAACATGTCGAGCAGGTCGATGTGCGGAGTGTAGCACCCTCGTTTTTTTATAAGATATTCAGACGGATATGTTATGAACTTGCGGTAGCCGGAACGAATCATTATAACGGTGTTGATTCCCATAGCCTTCATGTAGCCGAAATCGGCGTCCCATTCCGCCTCGCCCCAGTTCTGATGCGGTATATCGTGAGAAATCTCGTCGAGGAACGTGCCTGTAATCGGCAGGCCGGCGCCACGTGGAGTTACAGTTGTAACAATATCCGATTCCCCGGTGTATATTCCGGAGGCTCTCTCCCCTTCCATCGAGAATGCAGCCTTCGGCAATGCCAGAGCGCCGGCACCGAGCGCCATCTTCTTCAAGAAACTTCTTCTGTTTTCCATTGTGCGGTACGATTGGTTGTGGTTTTATAAATAAACACACAAAGGTAAACAATGGGGGCGACTTTTGCAAATTGTGTTCAATAACTGTCCAGAGCTATTCTGGTATTGTAAAAACCGGGAGTGAGAATGTAGGGAATTGTTGCGTCCTTATTGTCTTTAAGATATTCCTGTACTATCCTGTAACCTATATAACGCCCTGCTCGCCCTGGAGCTACAAGGGGACCGACGTTCACTCTCGGAGCCGGCAGCACAAAACGCGAAATCGTTGCAGGCGAGGTGTCGAACAACAGTTTGCCGCCCACGATATGACGCCACAGCTCGGTCTCGTTGTCGGCGAGCCACTTGAATTCTTCGTCGGAGTACCCCAAGGCCCGAGCGGCGCTTGCATTGTCCACCAACGCCAATTTAGCATGCGCGAGAGCACCCTCGTACAACATCCGCGACAGCATAGTCGGGCTTGATCCGCCATCAAAACGATAGGCCGTAGCCACAAGAGCCTCGGCAATGTCGTATGGGAGCGCGCCGGGTGTCTTATTGAAACCGCGCATATATTCAGGCAGACCGGTGTAGCCGGGATAATCGGAACCAAGATAATGGTTAAGGGCAATCAACATTACACTATCCACAAAAAGGATGGATTCAGGACGGCCATATACAACCGTGGCATACCGGCGCACGGGAAGGGTCAGGCCGCTGCGGCTGGCATTGTCAAGTACCATACCCAAAGCCCTCGCCGGCATAAGGCTGTCGGCAAATACCGAATCCACATCAGGCGTAAACACCTCCACCGCCCGCGACGACGCCCATGCGGCTATAGCAGCAGAATCAGGAAACGCAGCCCCGACAGTACGCATGAAAGCAGCTATTTCCACACTGTCGGCTGCAAAAGCGTCCTTCGATGCAGGATAGTCGCGCATAAAAGCATAAACAGGACTTACGTATACGACAGGATGCTCCGGCGGAACCTGCATTGAACAGGACATAAGCGGCAAAACAAATGCAAAAGATATGATGAAGTTGCGGATAAAACGTGTCATACAAAAAGAATATGCAAGCGGCAAGAGGCTTTGTAGAAATAACGCGCTGCACTTCGCCTTCGTACCTGCGGGAACATTTTTTTTGGATTTTTTAGAACATATACTGTCCGTTTATGGCAATAAGAAGTGTTTTTTCGACTATAAGACCAATATTATAGTTGAAAAAAGTGCTAATTTTGCAGTTGCAAATGTTCAAAGGCATAAAGCATATTATTTCCACACTGCCGGTGGCCGCGCTGCTGCTTGCATCACCATGCGCCGCGTCAAAACAAAACGACAGTCCCAAGCCCTTCACCCTGGTGCTGGATGCCGGCCACGGAGGCCATGACCACGGCTGTCGCGGCCGCATATCCCGCGAAAAGGACATCACGCTCGATGTGGTGAAACGGACCCGCGACCTTATCGCAGACCAGTTCGGCGACAGTATTTCCGTTGTGCTGACCCGCGACGACGATACTTTTGTAGCGTTAGACCGCCGCGCCGGCATTGCCAACGAGGCCGGCGCGAACCTTTTTGTGTCGGTACACGTAAATTCATTGGACAAACGCACCAAAGGCCGCGAGCTTGTACACGGAGCGTCGGTATATACTGTCGGTCTGCACAAAAACGACGCCAACCTTGCCGTCGCCATGCGCGAGAATGCCGTTATTGAACTTGAGGAAGACTTTACCGAATCGTATCAGGGATTCGACCCGGCCTCGTCGGAATCGTACATAATTTTTGAACTGACACAAAACAGCCATGTCGCACGCAGCATCGAAATGGCACAGCTTGTACAGGAAGAACTCACAGGTCAGGCCGGACGCGCCGACAAAGGTGTGCGCCAGGCAGGATTTTTAGTGCTGTGGGCCACTAAAATGCCGGCGGTACTGGTAGAGCTGGACTTCATCTGCAACAGGAAGGCCGAGAATTTCCTTGCCAGCGACGAGGGACGGCAAAAATGCGCCCGCGCAATAGCCACAGCAGTGGGCGAATACCGACGCAAGCACCCCGGCACTCCGGCAGGCGCAACATTAAACAATGTAAATTAATCAGTCTATGAAAAAAATACTCAAAAAAGAAGCACTTATCGGCCTTTTGGTTATTCTGGCCCTTGTTATCCTCTATTTCGGCATAAACTACCTCAAGGGCGTGAATCTGTTCAAGACCGCAAACTACTATTACGCGACCTATAACGAAACCCAAGGCCTCGCTATCTCGGCTCCTGTAACGCTGAACGGCTACAAGGTTGGTGTCGTTCGCGAGATAAACTACGATTTCGAGCACCCCGGCAACATTACGGTGGAACTTAGCGTAGACAAAGAGCTGAAGCTGCCCCAAGGTTCATCGGCCGATATCAGCGTCGACCTTCTCGGCACAGCATCGGTATGCCTGAAATTAGCATCCGGCACCACATATTACAATGTAGGCGACACCATTCCCGGGGTTGTGAACGGCGGCATGATGGCAGCCCTCTCAGAACAGGTGCTTCCGTCCGTAGGCTCCATAATGGCCAAGGTAGACACCCTGATGACCAACCTCAACACCTTATCCGGCAACCCGGCTCTGAGCGCCTCCATCACACGCTTCGACGACATCACTCTCGAACTTAACGCATCGCTGAAGCAGCTGCATTCCGTTCTTGCCAAACTCGGCCCTGTCGCCGGCGACGTAAAGAATATCACGGCGAACGTCGACCATATCACAGGTGATCTTGCCGAAGTATCCGGAACCCTGAAAGAATTACCGATAGACACACTGGTTTACGAAATTCAAGGCACGCTTGCAAATCTGCACGCCATTTCGGATGAACTGCGTAACCCCGACTCTACTCTCGGCAAACTCACCAGCGATCCCTCGCTGTACAACAGCGTGAACAGCGCTATCGGCTCGCTCGATTCTCTATTGGTAGATGTCAAGAAGAATCCGAAGCGCTATATTTCCATCAAACTGCTTTGACATATCGGGAAGGCTTATTTAGAATGATTCTAAATAGTTGTTTTCATTAAATTATCTGCAAAACCTTGGCCAGAGAGCACCTGTAAGGCCTGAAAGAAGCAGAACGCCCCCAATACCGCTATCGGCTATTTCGAGGTTTAGGACCTTGGAATTCAGCCGATAGCCTGTTTTTGCAGGAGCATAAAAACAGCTTCCGGAAACAATAACGCTAATTTGCTGCCAGCTACGCAGTTGTACAAAATCCCATAAATCCAAATAAAATGCCGTTTGTTTTTTCGGAAAATAAATTGGAATTTTGCATACAGAAAACGACAAAACAATCTTTCCTTACATGACCCCAAACCACCAAGAACTCTGGGCTCGCTGCTGCGAATTTATCAAAGATAATATTTCAAGCGAGCAATACAACACCTGGTTCCGCGACATAAGCTCGGTGAGCTATGCCGACGGTCGGCTTGTGCTGCAGGTGAAGTCGCAGTTCTTTGTGGACCAGCTTGAGGAAAGATACCAGCAGCTGCTTCGCTCCGGCATCCGCAAAGTTTACGGCGAGAACATACAGCTTTTCTACCGAACGCCTACTGTACCCGGCGACGAGGCCACATTGAATATACAGCGCAGCAGCCGTCAGTCGTCCACCATTCTGGACCAACGATTCTCGCCGGCGGCAAATCCGTTTACAGAGCCGACAAAAGAGAACTTCGACCCGCAGCTTAACTCGCACTATACATTCGAGAACTACTGCCTTAGCGACTGTAACAAGATTGCCCGCACCATCGGTGAATCCATCGGCGACAATCCCTCGCTCAAGACATTCAACCCTCTCTTTGTTTTCGGACCTTCCGGCGTCGGCAAAACGCATCTTATCCAGGCAATCGGTATCCGTATAAAGGAACGCAATCCGCGCGCACGTGTGCTCTACACCACTGCACGCCTCTTCCAGAACCAGTACACAGCCGCCGCGGCAAAGAACATCAACAGCTTCTTCCATTTCTATCAGAGCGTCGACACTCTGATTATCGACGATGTACAGGACCTGCAGAACATGCCAGGCACCCAGAACTGCTTCTTCCACATTTTCAACCACCTGCACCTGCACAACAGGCAGATTATAATGTCCAGCGACTGCGCTCCCGCCGAAATGGAAGGTTTTGAAGCACGCCTGCTCAACCGCTTCAAATGGGGCATGCAGGTAGAACTGGAACGTCCCGACATTACCCTGCGCCGCGAAGTACTGCAGATGAAATCTGAGCAGGACGGCATAAACCTGCCCAAGGAAATTACCGAATATATCGCCAGCAACGTTACACAAAGTGTGCGCGAGCTCGAGGGAGTGCTTGTATCGCTGATAGCACACGCCACATACCTCAACTGCGACATATCGCTGGACCTTGCGCGCCGTGTTGTATCCAACGCGGTACACATCAAACGCCGCCAGATCAATTTCGAGATGATTACAGATGCCGTGGCTTCTGGTTTCAACATCTCGCCCGACCTCATCTTCACCAAAAACCGCAAACGCGACGTGGCCGATGCCCGACAGGTTGTGATGTATCTTGGCAAGAAACTTGCCAAGATGTCCATGACAGCCATAGGCAAGAAACTCGACCGCACACACGCTACTGTTATCCACGCCTGCACCAGCGTAGAGGACCGCATACAGCTAAACAAGAAATTCGCCTCGCTGATAGAAGCGATCGAAACCGATCTTGCATCGCGCTGAGCCGTCGTTGCGGGCATTTGTCAATAAATTTTTCGACGCTCATGTTTGTGCCTTGGCACATATTTAGTACCTTTGCACTATTATGACGCAAAGCGCTTCTTATCTGCAAACCGTACATTACACAAGCAATGCGACAGGTCGCCGCGGAGCATTCCTGCGCCGTTTAGCTCTGATGTTGCTGCTGTTTATCTGCCCGGCAGTTGTTTCGGCACAGGATTACGACACCGATTCCGACAGCGGACGCTCCAGCCGCAGCCGTAATGAATCCACCAAACAGGAACCGGATCTGCTGCCGTTGTCGTACTGCTGGAAAGTGATATCCCCGCTCGGATTGCGCGAAACAGCACCGATGGACACATTGCCACTCAATTATTATCTACAGGCAATACCCTCTATGGTATCACCGGCCTATGCCACCACAGGCAACCTCGGTGGCGAAGGCATGAACATGATATTCAGCGAACGCAAAGCCACCTCCGATTTCTTTTTCCGCGATGCCTTGGAACACTGGCTTCCATCGCGCGACAAAATGCGGTTCTATAATACCCGCATACCCGTTACAATGGCATCGTTCAACACTGCCGGCGGCCGCGAAAACTCACAGGAACGCCTAAAAATGGATTTTTCGGGCAACATCAACAAAAGAGCGCAGATAGGCGCCAAGCTGGACTATCTGTACTCCAAAGGCAGCTATAACAACCAGGCCACGAAAAACCTTACGTGGGGCCTCAGCGGCTCGTACATGGGCGACCGTTACGAACTCCAGGCATACTACAACCATTTCAACCTTGTGAACAAGGAGAACGGCGGCATTACGGATATGCTGTATATCACCGACCCGGCAGAGCTGCAGGGCGGCATAACCACCATAGACCCCAAATCCATTCCCACCAACCTGTCCGACGCCCACAACCGTCTGAAAGGCGCCGAACTGTTCATCAACAACCGCTACAAGGTAGGATACTGGCACGAGGAATATGATGAAAACGACAGCATTATCAGCCGCACGTATATTCCGGTAATGTCGTTCATATACACCTTGCAGTACAACAACGACTGGCATCTGTTCACCGACGACAACCGCAACGAAACGGAGCGTTTCTTCGGAAACCGGTATATCAATGCCGAGCGAACCTACGACAACACCGGCTTTTGGTCGGTTTCCAACACTCTGGGAGTATCGATGCTCGAAGGATTCAACAAATATGCCAAATTCGGCCTGGCGGCATACATAACCCATCAGGCTCGCCGCTACACCCTTCCGGCCGATACTCTCGACCATTCCGATGAATCACTCGGGCTCACCCCTCTCCCCGATTATGCGTCCGCCATAAAACATAAGGAAACCCAGCAACTGGCATGGGTAGGCGGCCAACTCACCAAACAGCAAGGCTCGGTACTCCGCTATCAGGCAAACGCCGAAATCGGCATTCTGGGCCCGGTTGCAGGCGACCTAAGACTGAACGGCAGACTACAGACACGCATTCCGCTGTTCGGCGACAGTCTGTTCGTAACCGCTTTCGGCTCTTTCCGCAACGAAGAGGCTCCGTATCTTACAAAAAACTATATATCCAACCACTACATATGGCATAACGATTTCGGCAAAACGCGCACAGTGAACTTCGGGGGCTCAATCGACCTTGGCAAGACCGACACCCACTTCACCGCTCAGATGTCGAATATACAGAACCATATATATTTCGACGCCGACGGAATGCCGCGCCAGAACGGAGGCAGCGTGCAGGTTCTGAGCCTCTCGCTGCTGCAAAACCTCAAAGCCGGTATCCTGCACTGGGACAACAAAATAACGTATCAGACCACATCCGACGACAAGGTGCTTCCCCTCCCCAATTTCGCCGTATACTCTAATCTGTACCTGTTGTTCCGCATCGCCACCCTCAACGTTCAGCTTGGTGTTGACTGCGACTACTATACACGCTACTATGCTCCGGGCTACAATCCAGCCACCACGGCATTCACCAACCAGCGCGACATGAAAATCGGCAATTACCCGTTCTGCAACGTGTACGCAAACATGAAGCTGAGCCGCGCCCGCTTCTACGTAATGTATTCTCACTTCAACAACGGTCTGTTCGGCGGCAGCGAATATTTCTCTATGCCCTACTACCCTCTTAATCCCAGCCGTTTCCAGTTAGGCATAGCCGTCGATTTCGTCAACTGATCCGTTATGGCATCCAGACAGCTGTTCGCCCAGGTGATTGTGCCGCTCCCGCTGTCGGGCACATTCACATACATCGTTCCCGAGGCTATGCACGATACAGTACAGCCGGGAATGCGCGTGCTTGTGCCGTTCGGTCCCCGGCATTTCCACACCGGCATTGTCGCGTCGGTTAATCCGGTAGCGCCACCGTCGGTGATAAACCTTAAAGAGATAGCGTCGTGCCTCGATACAAAGCCCGTAGTGCGCAATTCACAGATCCGCTTCTGGGAATGGATGTCCGACTACTACCTCTGCTCCATCGGCGAGGTCTTCAAGGCCGCGCTTCCTTCGGGACTGAAAGTTGAAAGCGAGACACGTCTGGAAATAAATTCAGAACTGGACATAGAGGAATTCTCCCGGTGCAGCGAGAACGAATGCGCAGTACTGGAATATCTGCGCAAAGAAAAATCGACCAAGGCTGAAAAGATTGTAAAAGACCTGAAAATAAAAGGCATAGCCCGCGATATCGCACGCATGACCGACAAGGGACTGATTGTAGTCTCAGAAAAAATTGTGGAACGTTATCGTGCTGTAAAAAAAGCCTATGTACGCCTTATAATAGAACGCAACAACGAAGCGGCCGAGAAGGCATTCGCATCTGTCCGACGTGCCGGCAAGCAGGAGGAAGCGCTTGTGGCGCTGATGTCGCTGTCGGAATTCCACAAACAGGGACAGCCGGAAATAGAGGTTCCGCTGGAAGTGCTTTGCGAACGTGCTGGCACCACCCGTTCCATCGTCAATGCTCTCGTAGGCAAAGGAATATGCGAAATTTACCATAAGGAGATATCGCGCTTCTCGTATTCCGGTGTGGCCTCCGGCATCCTGCCGGAGCTGTCGGATGCCCAGAAAAAGGCCTACGACAGTATAATGCGGGGCTTCCACGACAAAGACGTCGTTCTCCTACACGGTGTTACATCTTCCGGCAAAACGGAAATATATATCCACCTTATCGACTATGTTATGCGCCAGGGGAAACAGGCGCTACTGTTAGTACCGGAAATAGCGCTTACGACCCAGCTAACGCGGCGGCTGCAGAAAGTTTTCGGCGAAAAAGTTCTGATATATCACTCCAAATTCTCCGACAACGAACGTGTCGAGCTTTGGCGGCGCATGCTCGCCTCCAAGGAACCCGTTGTTGCCGTAGGCGCACGCTCGGCAGTATTCCTTCCTTTCGACCGTTTAGGCATCGTGATAGTGGACGAAGAACATGAGAGCAGCTACAAGCAGACCGATCCGGCCCCGCGCTACAACGGACGCGACGCCGCAACCATGCTTGCGGTGATGCACGGAGCAAAAACATTGCTGGGCAGTGCCACCCCGTCCATCGAGACGTACTATAAGGCCTCTTCCGGGAAGTTCGCTCTTGTAAGCCTTAACGAGCGCTACGCCGGCGTAGCGCTTCCGCGCATAGAGATTGTGGACATGAAACAGCAGCGACGCCAGAAAGCGGTGAGCGGCTATTTCTCCACACGCCTACTCGACGCCACTTTGGACACCACAGCAGCACACAAACAGGCCATCCTGTTCCACAACAGGCGCGGATATTCCCCTCTGGCGAGATGCAAGATGTGCGCATTTACGCCACGCTGCAACTTCTGCGACGTGGCCCTCACCTACCACCGCCGCACAAACCGCCTGCAGTGCCATTATTGCGGGACCGAATATCCCGTACCCGATGTATGCCCGGAGTGCAAGGAACCGGCAATGGAAATTATAGGCTACGGCACCGAGCGTCTGGAGGAGGAAATATCCGAGTGCTTCCGTAACAGGCGCGTGCTGCGCATGGACCTCGATACCACACGCAACAAAGACGGCTACAGCAACATCATAGACCAGTTCTCGTCGCACAACGCCGATATCCTCGTAGGTACCCAGATGGTTACCAAGGGACTGGATTTCGGCGAAGTGGAGCTTGTTGGCGTGCTTAACGCCGATTCTCTTGTCAACTTCCCCGACTTCCGTTCGGCCGAACGCGCATTCAACATGATTGAACAGGTGGCCGGCCGCGCAGGTCGACGCGACGGCAAAGGCTTGGTACTTATCCAGGCATACAATCCTGAAAATCCGGTACTGAAATACGCGCAGGCTCACGATTACTTGGGATTCTACAAACACGAGCTTGAGGAGCGCCGAGCATTCGGTTTTCCACCGTTCTCCAGAATGATTGTGGTATACCTTAAACACCGCGATGCCAACGTTCTTGCCGAGACGGCGACAAAATACTCGGCATCGCTGCGCGCTGTGTTCGGCAACCGCGTGAACGGGCCGCAGGAACCGGCTGTAGCCCGCGTACAGAACATGTACATCCGTAAAATAATGCTTAAGATGGAACTTACCATATCCATGAAAAAAGTGAAGGAAATATTGCGGGAGCAATATATCGCCCTCACATCCTCGCCGCTCGTTAGCGGCCTGGCGGTGTACTACGATGTAGATCCGGTTTAATTCGCGGTCTTAATAATGCCGTTCAGCACATCCCAGCTCGGGTTATGTGCCATTATTTTGCCATCGGTGCCTACAAGCATCGTTCCCAGACCATCGTCGAGACCGAAAGAATTGCACACCGCGCGTGCCGTATCGCCGTCTACATGGAACTGAGTGGCGGGAATAAGACTGTCGAGCCGCACAATCTCCCTGTACATCTCCGGACTGTCATCAAGATTTACAGATACCAGACGTACATTTGTGCCCGGATGACGGCGCAGCCATGCTGTATAGTCGTTGGCGCTACGGCGCGAGGGTGCATCGGTCGACTTCCAGAAATTCAGCAGCACATAATTACCGTGCATATCGTCCAAAGTAACTCCGTCTTCGCCATCAGGCAACCACAGGGACGGAACATCGCGCCCCAGAGCCGTGCGGTACTGCGAATCCGAGTAACCGACCGCGAATACAAGCACCCCTACGAAAACTATTATCAAGAGTACAGTCTTTTTCATTACAAAACTTCTTTTTGTAAACAACATCCCGCCGCTCCAAAAGTTTCCTGTACTCTCCGCTCTGTGGCGCAGACTATTGGCGGATATAATGCGGAAGAGAGGCCGGAAGGGGCATTGAAATTTCCACAAGCCCAGCAATATTTCCTTCGGCGTCGCGCCAGGGAGTCTGATATATCATTTTGCGTACGCCCTGTTTCTCTATAGTATAGCAGTTGCTTTCGCCGGTAGCAAGCATATGCTTTATTATACCGATGGAGCGCTCGTTATGATAGTCGAGTAGATTATGGCCGATAAGACCGGCGCCTCCGCGCGCTGCGAATGTCTCGCGGGAGCGGGCGTTCATATATATTATACGGCAATCGCTGTCGCAAACCGTTATCGCGCAATTGGTTCCCATCGCCCAGTCGGGTACGACGGAAGCAAAATCGTTATTTTCCATTGTTTTCAAGTGTTTCTGCGAGTGCTCGTGCACTCATGATTCCGTCGATTGCAGCCGATACAATTCCGCCGGCATATCCGGCGCCTTCTCCGCAGGGATAGAGGCCGCTCACGACTATATGTTGCATATTTTCGGGGTTGCGGGGTATACGTACGGGCGAGGAAGTACGAGTTTCATCGCCAACAAGCACAGCCTCGGAGGTAAGGAATCCGCGCTGTTTGGCTCCGAAAACGCGGAAACCTTCCTGCAGACGGGTTGCGATAGCCTCGGGCAAGAGTTGATCTATGCGCCGCGACAGCAGACCAGGAGGATATGACGAGCGCGGAAGGTCGGAGGACAGGCGCCCCTCCACAAAGTCGGTCATGCGCTGCGCCGGGGCCTGCTGCGTGTGTCCCGAGGCCTCGAAAAAGGCGCTTTCTATATTTTCCTGAAAGTGCATCATCTTCAAAGCCGCGTCGTCGGTGTCGGGAATATCGTCGGGAAGCACTTCCACAACCATGCCGGAATTAGCCCATCGTGTGCCGCGGTTTGCCGGCGACATGCCGTTTACCACAAGCTGCCCCGGAGCGCTTGCCGCCGGTATGATATAGCCGCCCGGGCACATGCAGAAGGAATATACCGCGCGGTCGGCCACGCGGGTGAGCATGCTGTACTCTGCAGCAGGGAGGTATTTGCCACGGCCCTCGCGGGAGTGATACTGCAACTGGTCTATCAGATGCTGGGGATGCTCCAGACGTACGCCAACGGCTATGCCTTTGGGCTGCAGTTCGACGCCGGCGGCATACAGCATCCTGTAGACATCGCGTGCGGAGTGCCCGGTAGCGAGTATCACGGGCCCGCTCCAGGCATGGCCCTCACGATCGGTAACGCCGATTACGGCACTTCCGTCATCCGACAACAGTAACCCGGTTACACGCGTGCCGAAATGCACTTCGCCGCCATGCGCCAATATACATTCGCGCATGGACTTTATCACTGCAGGCAGGCGGTCGGAACCGATATGCGGGTGCGCATCCACCAGGATATCGGCCTGAGCACCGTTAAGGTGGAATATTTTCAGCACCTTGTCCACCGGACCGCGTTTCTTGCTGCGGGTATACAGCTTTCCGTCGGAGTAAGCGCCTGCACCGCCTTCGCCGAAGCAGTAATTGGAATCTTCGGCAACTATGCCCTCGCGGTTAATAGCTGTCATATCGCGACGACGGCTGTCCACATCCTTGCCGCGCTCCAAAATTACAGGCTTGATGCCAAGTTCTATCAGCTCCAAAGCTGCAAAGAGGCCGGCGGGACCCGCACCTACAACGATTGCCTGAGGCGCCTTGTGCACGTCGGGATAGGCTATCGGCTCTACTGCCGCGGCCGAGGCATCCACAACATCCACATGCACACGTACAGTGAGATTTACAAAAACTTTGCGCTGACGTGCGTCGATGGAACGACGCACAATATCTGTGCGAAGCACTCTTTCGGGGCGAATGCGCATCTGACGGGCACATTCGGCCTTCAGTTTATCGGGAATAGCCGCCACCGGCGGCTCCACGCGCAGGATTAGTGTTTCAGTCATGGGGTAATATGTGCTCGAGCCGTGCGTCGCGAAAGGCGCCGGTTCTTAATTATAACTGTTATTAAAGCAAGGATAAAGACAAGAATCGCAATCCCGGATACTGCCACGCGGCCGACAGACATACTGTCTATGATATTGCACAGCGATGTGGCAAGACCGGCGATGATGGCAAGCAACGAATAATATATCCGCATCCGGCCTGCAGGCCTGACGCCAAAAGCAGCGGTGCTGTTTACGTATTGCTGAAACGTATCGGCCATCGTCTGATGCTTGTTTAAAAGAAAAAGCCGCTCGAAATATCGACCGGCTTATTTTAGTTGCGGGGGCAGGACTCGAACCTACGACCTTTGGGTTATGAGCCCAACGAGCTACCACTGCTCCACCCCGCGTTGTTTTTACGCTGCAAAATTAGACAAAATCTGAATACCGTGCAAGCGTTTTACAAATTTTAACTTCATATTTTTACTAAGATGCTACTAAAAATGCTGCGCGGCAGGGGTGCCACGCAGCATTTGACGCTATGTATGGAACTCATTACTTCTTGTGATCGAATGTCTTGGCATTGCCGGTAAGGACTTTTGCCGTAGCTTCCGAAGGAATATCGTCGGCCGAAGCGACAACCTGTATATCGTAGCCCAGAACGGCGAATGCCGGTGTTTTGTCGACTGCCACAACGCCTGCTTCCAGTTCGAGGAAGTGCTCGCCGGGTTCTGCCGATTCGCTTACAGGAATCGAGATGGGATAGGGGGCGAAAATAGACGCGCCCAGATAGTAGCCGTCAAGATAGTAGTTGACTCCGGTAACAGCCGCTGCCTTGTTGGTTTCCACGTTCTGCACTGTTACACTGGCAAGTTTCACCGTATCGCCGGCAACAACATACACTGTGTTGTCTACCACGGGATTCTCGAAAGCGACCGTAAAGTTCACGTTAGGCAGGTCCTTGTCGTCGTCGCACGACATGAAAGCCAATGCCGGAACCATGATAAGAAGAATGAGGAAGAGAGTTTTTTTCATTTTCTTTGAGTTTTAGTTGATTATTGCTTGTTTGCTCTTTAAATTATCAGTTGGTGAATACAAGACCGTCGTCCTTCACATCTATTACAATGGGGCGTGAGCGGTCCACTTTCTGGGCAAGGATATCCTTGGAAAGCTGATTGAGCACCAGACGGTGTATGGCCCTCTTGACAGGACGTGCGCCAAATTCGGGGTCAAAGCCTTCGTCGGCCAGGAAGCTGAGGGCGGCTGGGGTAATCTGAAGCTGTATGCCGGAGTTGGCGGCGAGCATCTTCTGGATGCCTTTGATCTGCAGGCCCACGATTTCCTCGATTTCCTTACGGTTGAGAGGCGTGAACATTATAATCTCGTCGATTCGGTTGAGGAATTCGGGACGGATAGTCTGCTTGAGCATATCCAGAACCTGACTCTTGGTTTCCTCTACAATCTTGTCCTTGGTTTCGGAGGTTATCTTGGCGAAATTGTCGCGGATAAGCGGCGAACCCATGTTGGAGGTCATGATGATTATAGTGTTCTTGAAGTTTACGTTGCGGCCCTTGTTATCGGTCAGACGTCCGTCGTCGAGCACCTGCAGCAGGATGTTGAACACATCTGGATGCGCTTTCTCGATTTCATCGAAGAGGACCACCGAATATGGTTTGCGGCGTACGGCCTCGGTGAGCTGTCCGCCCTCGTCGTAGCCTACATATCCCGGAGGAGCTCCGACGAGACGCGACACGGAATGTTTCTCCTGATACTCGCTCATATCTATTCGCGTCATCATGTTTTCGTCGTCGAACAGATATTCCGCAAGCGCCTTTGCCAGTTCGGTTTTACCGACGCCTGTAGTGCCGAGGAAGATAAAGCTGCCGATCGGACGTTTGGGGTCGTTGAGGCCTGCGCGGCTGCGGCGCACGGCATCGGCGATGGCACTGATGGCCTCGTCCTGTCCCACAACTCGGTCGTGAAGTTCCTGTTCCAGATGCAGAAGCTTGTCTTTCTCGCTCTGTACCATTTTATTGACAGGAATACCCGTCCAGCGCGACACAACATCGGCAATATCCTCGGAATCGACTTCTTCCTTGATAAGAGCCTTCTCGCCCTGCATCATCTTGAGCTGCTCCTGGGTCTGGGCTATTTCATTCTCTTTCTGAGAAACCTTGCCGTAGCGAATTTCGGCAACCTTGGCATAGTCGCCTTCGCGCTGGGCTTTCTCAGCCTCGAAATTAAGCTGCTCAATGTCGATTTTGTTCTGCTGAATCTTATTTATCAGCTCGCGTTCGGCTGTCCATTTTGCCGTGTACTGCTTTTCCTCCTCGCGCAACTCGGCAATCTGACGTTCGATTTCCTTTACACGCTCCTTCTCGCCCTCGCGCTTGATAGCCTCGCGCTCAATCTCCTTCTGGGCGATCTGGCGGGTAATGTCGTCGAGTGCCTGCGGCACGGAATCAATCTCCAGCTTCAGTTTGGAAGCCGCCTCGTCGATAAGGTCGATGGCCTTGTCGGGGAGGAAACGGTCGGTGATATACCTTTCGGAGAGCTGTACTGCGGCAATAATCGCCTCGTCGCGGATACGCACCTTATGGTGGTTCTCGTAGCGCTCTTTAAGACCGCGGAGAATGGCGATAGCCGAAGCCTCGTCGGGCTCGTTTACCATCACCTTCTGGAAACGGCGCTCAAGGGCCTTGTCTTTCTCGAAATACTTTTGGTACTCGTCGAGCGTCGTGGCTCCGATGCTACGGAGTTCGCCGCGGGCAAGGGCCGGCTTAAGGATGTTTGCGGCATCCATAGCCCCCTCACCCTTACCGGCTCCGACAAGGGTGTGGATTTCATCGATAAAGAGAATTATCTCGCCGTCGGCTCCTGTAACTTCGTTAACAATGGCCTTAAGACGTTCCTCGAACTCGCCCTTGTATTTGGCGCCTGCCACCAGCGCACCCATGTCCAGCGAATATATCTGCTTTGTTCGCAGGTTCTCAGGCACGTCGCCGCGGACAATACGGTGTGCAAGGCCTTCGGCAATAGCTGTTTTGCCGGTACCGGGCTCGCCGATAAGCATGGGATTGTTCTTTGTGCGGCGGCTGAGAATCTGGAGCACGCGTCGTATTTCCTCGTCGCGGCCGATAACCGGGTCGAGCTTTCCTGCGCGGGCGCGCTCGTTCAGGTTAATGGCATATTTAGACAAAGCGTTGTAGGTTTCCTCGGCCCCCTGGTCGGTGGCCTTCTTGCCCTTGCGCAGTTCCTGAATGGCAGCCTCGAGGTCTTTTTTGGTCAGACCGGCGTCCTTGAGCACGGCAGATGCCTTGGAATTGATTTCGAACAAGGCCACAAGAAGTGTTTCCAGCGTAACATACTGGTCGCCCATCTTTGTGGACACATCAAGCGCTTTCTGCAGAACGTCGTTGGAAGTACGGCTGAGATACGGCTCGGAGCCGGAAACCTTAGGCAGCGCGGCAATATCCGCATCTACCTGACGCGTTACAGTGGTTGGATTCGCTCCGATTTTCTGGAAAATGAAATTTACCACGCTCTCGCCTTCATCGATAACACCCTTGAGGAGGCATTCAGGCTCAATGGCCTGCGCACCTGCTCCGCGGGTAATCTCTACAGCCTTCTGGATGGCTTCCTGCGATTTAATGGTGAAATTGTTGAAATTCATAATATGTAGTGGTTGAACGTTGCTAGGTGAACTTATATATCATTCAATAAAAGAAACAAGCGGCACGGCCATTTGGTTGCGTGGCGCTGCATCCTTTATTGCAATATCGGTGCCAGAACGCTGTATATGACATATTGGCGCACCCGTCTGACACCTTTTCATGCCGCTTCGCCTCCGGCGCAGGATAAAGAAAAAGAGGTGCCTTCACAGGTACCTCCCTTTCCATTCATCACATTATGCTTATGTTAAAGTGCTTGTTTTATTCTTCATATCGTCCTTCTACAACATCCCAGTCTACGATATCCCAAAGTTTCTGCAGCGCATCGGCGCGGCGATTCTGATAGTCGAGATAGTAGGCATGCTCCCATACGTCGAAAGTGAGCAGAGGTGTAAGGCCGGAGGCGATGGGATTACCGGCATTGGGCCCCTGGGTGATAAAAAGCTTGCCGGTTTCATCGCGCGACAGCCATACCCAGCCCGAGCCGAACAGGCCAACGCCTGCGTCGACAAAAGCTTTCTTGAAATCTTCGAAAGAGCCGAAGTCGCGCTCAATCGCTTTGCGGAGCGCTCCCTTGGGTTCGTGGCTGCCGTCAGGAGCGAATGTAAAGAAGTAGAAGATGTGGTTCCAGGCCTGCGAGGCGTTGTTGAAAAGCGCGCCCGAGGATTTTGCTATCACCTCCTCCAGTTCCTCGTCTTCGAACTCGGTGCCTTTTATAAGACGGTTAAGGTTGTCGATATATGCTTTTTCGTGTTTGCCATAATGGAACTCGACGGTTTTCTGGCTGATAACCGGTTCGAGTGCGTCGGTAGCATATGGTAACTGTGGTTGTTCGTATTGCATAGTATATATTATATTATTGTTTTTAATTAATCAACGCCACGGAGCATTCAAGGTTCAATAGAATGCCGTATTTGACATTTGTTAAACACGCCGCACGCCAATACTTAATAAATTATATGTTTTCTCTAACTTTTTCAACGCCACGGAGCATAAAAGCCAGACAAAGACGGAAGAAGCCGAAACAGATGAAAGAGAAACCCATCCACAGCCATACCGCTACTCCGCCCGCTACCGGACCCGAAAGGAAAATTATCGCCAGAACCACTGTAGCGATAAGCAGAAGTATCATCCATACAAGCCATCCTGCCGAATACGACGCCAGGAACCCGGCCTCGCAGATCGAGTTGATAGCCGAAATGATAATCCACACGCCTACAATGAAAATGAACGACGCCATCATCTGTGCCTGCGGCATGACAAGCAGCCATACACCGGCAAGAATCTCAAGCAATCCCAGCGCGCAGCTCCACCAGCGGTTCGGCATACCGAATGCAAGCAAGGTGTAACCCATGTTGAAAGCGCCCGCTATTACAAGGCATACCGAAAATACATATGCCAGAACCATAATAGACTCTGCCGGGCAGGCAAATGTCCAGATGCCCAAGCCTATGCAGATAAGACCCGTAACGAGGGGAACCCACCACAGGCGTCCAAGCCCCGCATTGGATATATTCTGAGCCATAACTATAGTTTTAGCTGTTATTCAATGGACTTACGGGACTTGGCAAACATGTTCCAGCACAGCACCGCAATAACAGCACCCACAACCGGACCAACAACCATAATCCAGAAATCGCCCCATGCCTCGGGACAGAATACGGCAGGACCGAAACTGCGGGCCGGATTGACCGAACAGTTGTCTACCGGAATACCCACGATATTCACCAGACCAAGGGCAAGACCGATTGCAAGACCGGCGAATTTGCCGAAACCCTTGTTAGCGTCAGTGGCGCCAAGAACAATAAAAACAAAGAAAAACGTCAGCAAACCTTCGGTAAGAAGTGCCATCCCGCTTGTCGCGCCCGGCTGAAGGACATTCGTGGCGAGATAAGCGTCTGCTCCGGTTGTGCCCCCGAAGTTATAGCCGGTCCCGAGTTTCATGAGGCCGAACAGCAACCCCGCGCCTACAGTAGCGCCAAGCAGCTGGAAAACAATATAACCGATACAATCGCGGCCGCTCATTCGGCCGGAAAGATAAACAGCTATCGACACGGCAGGATTCACATGACAGCCCGATATATTGCCTATGCAGTAACAAAGACAAACAAGTACCAGACCAAAACACAGACCAATGCCCAGGCCGCCGATGGAAGGGCCGGCCAGAACGGCGCTGCCGCATGCAAGAAGGACAAGGAACATCGTTCCAACACCTTCGGCAATAAACTTTTTCATAAATAATTATTATTTGGTGAAACGAATTGAACGTTAAAACAGCACCGGCGCCAACGCCGGATACATATTTAAACAAGACAAACGCTCCGGCTGTTCAGCCAATCCCCTACATAGCCGATAAGCAGCAACCGCAAGCGCCATCCGTGCGCCATCCGAAAGCTTTTTGGCAAAAATGGTTGGAATATCAAAAAAAAGTGGTAACTTTGCACCGCATTAGCAAAGACATCCGCCGCAATAGCTCAGTTGGTAGAGCATTTCATTCGTAACGAAAAGGTCGTGGGTTCGAGTCCCACTCGCGGCTCACAGAATAGCTGATAGTCACTTGATTATCAGCTATTTCTGTAAAATCGGGTAGCCAAAGGGTAGCCAAAACGGCATAAAGGTGTACTGTTCAAGAGAACCAAAGGGAACTCATCTTGTTAATATATCTAAGAGGTAAAGCCATGATCTGGCCTCTTAATACATCTCCACATGATAAACGATATTGTAAAAAATCTTATTGCCATCAACAATATTGTCGAGGGGCAGGAAATGTCCTTTGAGGATGCATTGTCTGTCATAAAGATTTACGATGAACTGCCCGAACCTAATAGCCTGATTGACGAGGCTGAGGAAATGGCTGCGTCCGATATTGAAGCCCTGGAGAAATTGACTACCGCAATCAAAGAAGAGTCGGAACGGTTTTTAGACTGCGGTTTGCCCTTGCTGAAGAATATCGATTTTAAAGCTATTGCTCAGAGCTACCCAAGTCCATTTTATGACAGGTTTCTCAAGGCTGACAAAGAACTGAACATATATTGGAAGGAATATTGCCAGCTTAATAACCGACTTGACTATATGGATCTCGACTCTCCGGAATACCGGGAGGCCGAGGTAGATTGTGAGAAGGCCAAGGCTGAACATGATGAACGCCAAAAGGAGGTTCAGAAACTTTATTCCGAGTATGAGCAGGCTAACTGCGACTGTAATCCGGTATTCCGTTTCAGGGCGGAATATTTAGAGGTGATTGTTATCAGATATCTCGGCATAGCTTCAGCCATAATTACAGACATCAAACAAATCAGGGAGGGCTTATGAAGAAGATATTATTGAAAGAGGCCGAAAAACATCGAGACACGGTTCCGGCCAAGCTTTGCAACTGTCTGTATGATGTCTGCAATAACGTATTGTTTAAGGCCACCACACCTGTTATGTTCTGCGTCCACATGAACATGCTGTTTGAAGATAGTTTCTTCATTCCAAGAAGGAACAAGGGTGTTCATATATGTTTTATGGTGTTCATGGTCGAGCAGCAAATCCCAGACGAGGACCATGCCATTGAATGGTCGACCCTCTTCATAGAACGTTGTGACATCAAAGATAAATATTATAAAAGTCATCGCAGCGATGACCTAAGATCCGACTCGTCAAGGTCAGTAGAATTTCGTGAAGACATAGAAAATGCCATCAAAACCTGGAAAGCGATGGGACTTGCCCCACGTTAACACAGCACCGACACAAAATATACAGATTTTAACACACTCTAAACGCGCTATATCGCTAAAACACAGCATATAGCGCGTTTTAATTTTTTTGCGTTGCCACAGCGCGACACATGGTAACACTTGGAGACGGCAGTAACTTTGCATCGGAAACGAAAGGTATCAAATGCATGCTAAACGTACCTTGGTATTTCCAAAATACACTCAAAAAAATCAATCATAATATATGAATAGTAAACTGCTCACTTCTAAAGCCGCTGCCGAATACCTCGGCATCTCGCTCTCCTATCTCCGAAAGTTGATGATGAATCGCGTCATCCCCATGTACAAGCCCAACGGCAAACTCTGCTACTTCGAACCGGTAGACCTCGATGCCTACCTCACCAGCGTTCGCATCGCTTCTCAGGATGAAATCAATGCCCGCGCCAACGATTACCTCCACAAAAACAGCAACCGATGACCAAAGGTGTCAATGTCTATGAGTTGATGCATGCCTTCTGGCAGGAGAATGAATACGAACCATTCTCCACTGCAGAGATTGCCCTGTTCTTCTTCCTGCTGGAACGTGCCAACTGCCGACGATGGATGATGCCCTTCAAATGCTCCACTGCTCTTGCTTGCAGATCTATCAATGTGGCCAAGCAGACTTTTCTCACGGCTCGACACGGATTAAGCTGTCGCGGACTAATAGTTTTCTCACAAGGCAAAGGTAAAGCCATCGCGCCAACTTATACGGTCATTTCTGAACCTAATAGATGGACTAATGGTAAGCCCGAAAAGCAGACAGAAGAAGTAACGGATAACATAACCGAAAGCAAGACCAGTAGCCTGCCTCCTTATAATATAGAAGATAATAAGATTCAAAATAAAGATATAATATCTTCTAATGATAAAGGTCAGACAGAAATTTTAAGTCTCGATGAATTAGAGAAAATCTTTCTTGCCGATACTGCCTGGCAAGACGAAATCCTCCGGGAACTTCCGACTGTAGACAGCATAGAACTGAAACATCAGATTAGTGGCTTCTTCACTCGGCTGCGCGACAAAGGTGAAAATGAAAGGGAAGAACAAGATTGTCGCAGCTACTTCATTAACTCATTACGCAAATTTTTAAACAACAATCATAATGCAATTCAACAATCAGACCCCTCAAAGCGTCGGGGGAATCCTGTCACAGCTACGTCAGCGCGGGACTACGACGCACCGTTTTAAGCTGCCCATGACGGCAGCCAATGCTAAACTCTTCTTACAGACTGCTTTGCAATTTCAGGTTGAGGAACGAGGCCGCGAGTTTATAATGAATGATAACATCTCAGAAATACTTGACAGACTGTCACGTGTACTCACAGAGGGCAGCTATCACTTCGGTCTCCATTTCTGCGGCGGCTGCGGCAACGGCAAGACCACCTTCGTCAAAGCCTTCCAGACCGTCATAAACCGGCTTCAGCTCAAAATCGAGGAGGAATGCTACGGCAACTGGGCCATACGCATCATGGACGCCCGCGCCATAGCCGATCTCGCCAAAAACGACAACGACGAGTGGCAGCAGCTGTGCCGAATACCCATGCTCGCTATCGACGACCTCGGCACCGAGCCGGTAGAGGTGCTCGACTACGGCAACGTGCTCTATCCCATCGTCGATCTACTGACCCGCCGTTACGACCGCCAGCTATTCACGGTCATCACCACCAATCTGACCTCGGAGGAAATCCGCGCCAAATATGGTGAGCGAATCGCTGACCGCCTCAACGAGATGATGACAAAGATAGTCTTCCGCGACTCCTCTTTTAGGAGACCATAATTCCGGCGTCCATCAGTGAGAAGACGTTCCAAAAGCCAGCTTACGCGACATGAATCGATGGTGAGGGGGTCCATTTTGGACTGCCCCAATGATAATCAACAGAGTACGAGTATTACGTCTCGCATATGAGCCTATATTAGATAATTTTATCTCATGACCAAAGAAGAATTAACGAGTATAATCGCACAGCGTGAGCCTATTCTTGCAAATGCCGTTGGCAAGATGGCCGACTACATACAGGACCAATGGGGCGGATCTTATCCATCCAAGGAGCAGACCGATGCTGTCAATGCCTACCTAAAATCCGTAAATGCTGACGGCAATGGTACGATGAGCGAAGCCAACGTCGAACACCGTAGGATAGCGACTGAACGGATAACTATAAGCGCTATCCGTGTCCTAAACCGCGAACAGCTTGACCGATTGCAAGATGTGTTGAATCACATTGCAGCCGATAAGGAATACTATATGCCCGAGCGAAAGAACGGTTTGGGCCGGTAACGAAGCTTTAGCGATGCGGCATCAAGAGATGCTTCAATCCGGCAACTAAGGATATATTCCGGGGACAGACTCCATTCAACAGCTATGACATCTTTTCCCTTTCATTCGACATTAACCTCTTATAATTTTATTTAATGAACCAAACCAAACACAACCAACAAAACCCTCTCACCCCATCACTGTGTGTGAGACTCAATCCGGAGAAGCTGAATCATCTTGCGGAACCGACCAAATCCAAAGCATCAAGACTCGATGCCTATCTCTATCTTCTGCACATTGCTGAGATAGCAACAGCCACCCAAGAGTCCTTTTATGGACAGACCTCCGATCCGGAAGCAGCCTGCTTTGTAATATCGATCACCGATTTGGCTAAACAATGTCACTGGTCCCGTGAGACTGTCCGCAAGTTCCTTGACCAACTGGCGGTCTGTGGCCTGCTGGCAAAGACTCAGGTCGGCGGTCGCACAATCGTCACCATGACAACAGAGCGTGACGATGCCAAACAACCATCAATTCTTGAAAAGCCCCAGACTCCATTCGAGATGCCGGACCAGCTATATTACAAGATTGACGAATGGCTGATTGGTATCATTGACAATTCCGAACTCGCCGATATAATCGAAGAGACAGTTGCTTCTTTTGACCGCACAAACGAGGATGCGTATTCGCAGAGGGTAACAGCCTTTCAGTACTCACTGATTCAGCAACTGATTCCGAGATGGTTCGTTAACGCGCCTGCTGTTCCAGAAGTCGCAGACTCCTACAGCCTTGAATGTCTTAAGCACATCTTCTCAGAGTGTCTATCCGACAACTGGTCAGAGTGGCTCAATTTTCTCGACAAATATTGCCCCGGCCTTAATCGAGGAAGTTCCCTTGTCGAGCCTAGCACGGACCCGGGCCCAATCAAATCCGCCAGGTATGCTTACTACGCCCTCTTCATCCATTTGAAGGTAGATTTCATATACTCCTGGCACTAAAACTCGCCTGAGCTTGCTCTCGCAGCCGCCGATGACCGGAGTTCTATAGGTGCCCATTCTGGCCTCTCAGACGTGCGCTATGCGCCTTTCCGGGTGTATGCCTGAACGACTGCCATAGTCATCGTCCAGGTTAGCTTATAGACAACGCGCTTGCGCACAGTTGCCACATAGGACCTATGATGGGGAGCCTAATAAACCCCAACGGATTGAAAATCCATCGGGAGTTGCCGCATCGGCAGGCCATTTATGAGCAAGCTCAGGCCATTTGTAACACAATATCAACCATTAATAATCAAGCTCATGGCGAAACAGGTATTTGATTTTCGTCCGTCAGCGGGCATCACTACAAACCAGTCGAACGAGCACCAGCGACGGTGGTCTGAGAAGAACTGGCAGCGTGCCGCCAAGAACGGCAATTATGACAGAACCCGTGCCTATCTCAACTTTGAGATTTCCAAGGGTGGCGTAGTTCAACCTATAGATCAGTCGAAGAGTATCCCCAGGCGTATCAGGGAGACCCTTGCCGAACGTGAAATAGTCGACCCGAATGAGGAGATGAAACGCAAAGGCAAGGAGCCCAATCGCCGCACCGTAGTGAACATCATCTTCGGTGGAAGTCGCGAGCAGATGCACCATCTTGCCTTCAGCGATCAGACAGTCAATCTGGAAAATGGTGCGGACAATTCTAACATCACACGCTGCAAAGACATCGAGGATTGGGCGAAGGATATATACGCATTCGTGTGCGACAAGTGGGGTGAAGACAACATCGTTGGTTTCTATGTACACTGCGATGAGTTGAACCCGCATATCCATTGTACTTTGTTGCCTATTAATCAGCAGAATAAGTTTGCATACAAGACTATGTTCGCTGGTGAGAACAAAAGTGATTTCCGCGAACGGACCATTCAGCTTCACAATGAGCTGGCCGTTGTCAATGCTAAATGGGGACTTGATCGCGGTCAGAGTGTCAGGGAAACCGGAGCGCGTCATCGTTCGACAGAACAGTATCGTGCGGAACTCCACAGAGAGTGCAACGATCTGGAACTTGAGATAGCTGAAAAGCACGAGACTCTTCGGGATCTGTATGCGGATATTCATCAGTGGAAAAGCCACGTGCGATTGACCCCGTGTGACAAAGTGCGATTGACCCCTGA
>CALEUL010000043.1 GCA_937921035.1 uncultured Porphyromonadaceae bacterium | reverse complement strand
CCCAAAGGGGTCAGTCCCGCGTGCCCGAAGGGGTCAAACGCACGCGCCTTTTCCAGCCGTCGTCCTCGTCGCCGTCAAGGTCTGTTATCTGCTGTCCGTGCCCCGAAAAATGTACATACACTATATCCCCGGGCCTACATTTTGTCTCCATCGCTCTGAAAGACGCTATGATTCCCTTCTTCGTCGCTTCTTCGTTCACAAGAGTCCCTATATCTGTAAAGCCTCTCTCCGAAAGAAAACGAACTATCAATGGTACATCGCTGTCGCCATGAATATTGCTCCATTCTGCGTTTTGATATTCTCCTATGCCCACTACAAGCGCCCGACGTTCGGCTCCGCCGGCCGTCAGAACAGTAAAAAACAGAAGAAGAATCAACGCAACAGTATTCATGGTTTAAACATTAGCGCCCGCAAATTTACACAATTATCTCCGCCCATAAAACCTTATCGGGGAAAAAGTGTAAAAATATTTGAAAAAATCGACTCGTTTTCTTCAAAAACACGTTAATTTACGCAAATCATTAACCATCACCGGAATTATTGAAATCATATGGAACAATCAGGTCATGGCATCATACCGGAAAAGAAAGCGGCAGCATGCCCGTAAGCCGCTGCCGCCTTTATTTCAGAAAATGATTCTCATGCAAGTGTCATGCCTTTGCGCAGAGCCTCCTCATTGAGGGGGAGAAGGTGGTGATGGCGCTCAGGCAGCGTCTTCTTGAGGCCGCGCAGTACGGCGTCGATTTCCACGATGGGACGCAGCTTCAGCAGCGCGCCCAGCAGAATCATATTGTATGTCTTGGAATTCTTTAGCTCGATGGAGGCAGTCATGGCATCCACCGCAACAACCTTGATATCCGTGCGCGAGGGCAGGCGATGTATGCCGGAAGGATCGTAGATAAGCGTACCGCCGGGTTTTACCTTGCTCTCGAACTTATCCAGACTCTGCTGGTTCAGCACTACAGCCGTGTCATATTTGTCAAGCACCGGCGAACTGATAGGCTTGTCCGACAGAATTACAGTAACATTCGCCGTACCGCCGCGCTGTTCGGGGCCATAGGACGGCATCCATGTAACTTCAAGATTGTCCATCAAGCCGGCATAGGCCAGTATCTTGCCCATCGAAAGGACTCCCTGACCGCCGAATCCGGCAATTACAATTTCTTCTTTCATAGGGCGTTATTTTTGAGGTTCAACATTCTTCAGGTCCCCAAGGGGATATTTCTCGAACATATGCTCAACCATCCATTCGTTGGACTTGGCGGGCGACATCTTCCAGCCGGAATTACAGGTCGAAACAACTTCAACAACCGACGTGCCGCGCTTGTCAAGCGCATTCTGGAAAGCCTTGCGGATTGCGTTCTTGGTCTTGCGCACGGCTGCGGGAGTGTGAACGGCCTGACGCGTAACGTAGCAGGTGCCGTCGAGCTGAGTCAGCAGGTTTGTGATGGTAAGGGGATAACCGTTCAGTTCCACGCAGCGGCCATAAGGCGTAGTGGCCGTTTTCATACCTAACAGCGTGGTAGGAGCCATCTGGCCGCCGGTCATGCCGTAGATAGCATTGTTGATAAAGATTATGGCTATGTTCTCGCCGCGGTTGCAGGCGTGGATGGTCTCGGCAGTACCGATTGCAGCAAGGTCGCCGTCGCCCTGATATGTAAACACAAGCAGATCAGGATTAAGACGCGATGCTGCGGTAGCAACAGCTGGTGCGCGGCCGTGGGCAGCCTCAATCCAGTCGATATCAATGTAATTGTATGCGAACACTGCGCAGCCGACAGGCGCTACGCCTAACGATTTGTCGGCAAGGCCCATTTCCTCAAGCACCTCCGCAACAAGTTTATGCACCACACCGTGCGAGCAGCCGGGGCAATAGTGCGTGTTGGCGTCAAGCAGGAGAGAAGGACGGCTGTAGACCTTGTTCTCCGGACGGATGATTTCTTCTTTTGTCATATAGCGTTCCTTCTTAAATGTTTATACCGAATTCTTTGTTGAGAGCCTCAAGCACCTCATTGGGGTTGGGCACTATGCCGCCCATACGGCCGAAGTGGCGCACAGGCACCGCTCCTTCAACTGCAAGGCGCACATCCTCTATCATCTGGCCCGCGTTAAGCTCTACAACAAGCATACCCTTTACCTTGGCCGACAGTTCGGCGATACGCTTGGTCGGGAACGGCCACAGCGTGATAGGACGTATAAGACCGATTTTGACGCCGGCCTCGCGGGCATCCTCGATAGCCTTGAGGCAGATGCGAGCTATCGAACCGAAAGCAACTATCAGATATTCCGCATCGTCAGTAAAATATTCCTGGTAGCGAACCTCATTTTCCTCAATGCGGCGGTATGTCGCCTGGAAACGCTCGTTGTTAACCTCCATCTTGGCCGAATCAAGCTCAAGACTCGTAACAACATTGCGGTGTTCGCGGCCCGCTTTGCCGCAGGCTGCCCAGGGGCACTGACGGCGCAGTTCCTCCTCTGTGCGCCGCGGACGCTGCGGAGGTAGCACAACCTTTTCCATCATCTGGCCGACAACACCGTCCGCAAGTATCATGGCAGGTGTGCGGTATTTGAAAGCAAGGTCGAAACCAAGGGCAACGAAATCCGTCATTTCCTGAACCGTCGCCGGAGCAAGAACAATCAGGTGATAGTCTCCGTGGCCGCCCCCTTTGGTAGCCTGGAAATAGTCAGCCTGCGAAGGCTGGATAGTACCGAGACCTGGGCCGCCGCGCATACAGTTTACGATAAGAGCCGGCAGCTCGCTGGCGGCAAGATAGGAAATGCCTTCCATCATTAGGCTGACACCTGGCGAAGACGAGGACGTCATAACGGCTTTGCCTGTGGCGGCTCCGCCATAGACCATATTGATCGACGCTACCTCGCTCTCGGCCTGGAGCACAACCATGCCGGTAGTTTCCCAGGGCTTCTCCTCGGCAAGAGTCTCAAGAACCTCGCTCTGCGGGGTTATGGGGTATCCGAAATAGCCGTCGGCGCCATAGCGGATAGCCGCATGCGCCAAGGCCTCGTTGCCTTTCATTAATTTGATTTCTTCCATGATTTTTGAAAATTAAGAGGGGAAAAGGTGCCAAATCACTCGCCGCGCTCGACCACACGGTATACTTCGATGCATGCATCCGGGCATACTGCCGAACATGCCATACATCCTACGCATTTTTCAGGGTCGGCGGCATAGGCATAATGGTATCCGCGGTCATTCACTTCCTTTGGCTGGAGAGACAGGACATCCTGCGGACATGCCACCACGCAAAGGTCGCAGCCCTTGCAACGTGCCGAGTCGATTGTTACTGCACCATACACTTTTGCCATATCTGATAACGATTTTAAGGTTGGTAGCGCAAATGTAACAAAAAAATCCCCGCGCTGCAAACAATTTCGCAAGAACATGTTCCATAACATATATTGCATTTGTCTGCCGGCGTCGAGGACTCTCCGGACCAATACCTTGCGGGAGGCAACGATGTACAAGCCAGCCGGAAGGCTTATCGCAAGCGGTTTTCCCGCCGCGAGTCTAAGTGTACGGCTGAGGCCGCCTACACCGGCCAGACACACCGTGCGCGCCGTGCCAGACAGTATTTCCATCTGCCCGGGATATACGCTAACGGTAAGTCCGTCCGACGATTCTGGAAAATCCGCAGATGCAACCGGCTCTACTGGCCCGTCGAAATCATATACGTACCCGTTGTGGAATTCAAGGTCGGCGGTCTGCACCATGCGGGCCGTATCGCCGTTGTTGAAAATGATATTGGTCGGTTCGTACTTCGATTCCCAGCTTATGCGCCACGCCGGCGCGCCCCCGTACTCCGTGGCAGTCATCGACGTGCCGGGCCACTGGCCGAGAATCACCACACCCACGCCCCATGCAAACGCGCAGGGCTTGGCCCTGGAATACCTTGAATCCTGAAAGATAACGCTGTATGTCTCCGGCTCAGTCTCCGGCAGAATATATGGGTCGGAAGCGTTGTGAAGAAAAAAATCGAGTGCCCGGTCCACGCGGGCGCACCAGTCGCGTTCGTTGTGCGTGGCGCCTTCATCCACATAGATGTACAATGTGCCTCCGGCAGTACTGTAGCCCTTCTCCTCGGCCAGAGCCACAGCCTTGTCGTCCCACGCGCCGTATGCCGCGTCGAGACCCTCTGTGCCTCGGTCAAGATAAAGGCGATGACTGCCCGGCGTCGGCAGATTATCACGCAGATACTCAAGCATAGCCGTAGGAAACAGTACGCTGGAATAATCGAAATTGCCTATCCAGTGAGTTGACAGACATCCCACCCCTCCGTAAACATCCGGATATTCGCACATTGCGTAAAGCGATGCCAGCGCACCCATGCTCGAACCCATTATGAACGTATGTTCTCTTTCCGGACGCGTAGGAAACATTATGTCTACCGCCGGTTTAAGCTCCCTCGCAACAAAAGCGGCATACTCGTCGCCATAATAGCGCTTGCCTGTAACCTCGCCTATGCCGCATTCGGCAAGTTCTTCCGCCGTCAGATACTCCTTCAGCGGTTTTTCAGGTATATAATCGGCCGGACGGCGGCTACCTCGGTTATGTATGCCAACTATAATGGGCGTTTCAATCATCCCGGCGTCAATAAGTTTGCCCAAAGCCTTGTCTATCTCCCACGCTGTGCCCCCAAAAGCAAATTTGGGGTCGAACAGATTCTGGCCGTCCTGCATATATACCACAGGGTAACGCCGTTCGCCTGCTCTGTCATAACCCTCGGGGAACCATACGTCAACTGTAAAGTCCGATCCTAAGGATGCGCACCGGGCTGTATACCGCTTCACGTTCCCGGGAGCGCTAACGGGCAGATCGCCGCTTTCTACAGGCAAAAGCGTGGTGGCGCCCAGGCAAGTGAAGCTCACAGCCAGCGCTGACACAGCAAGAAGTATCCCCGACAGCTTCATAATCATTCTATCGGGCATTGAAGCGCCAGCCTACGCCGAGCATCAGGTTCCCGGGGTTCTTGAACCGAACAAGTCGGTAGCCGGTGCTCAGGTATAGATTACGCGTTACAAAAGTTTTCAGAGTGAACGTCTGGTACCAGCCGCGCATGTCGGGACCTCCGGGGGCCGACACGCTGTGCCCGATACCCACATTCACTGCAAAAATCGGCATCTGAAGCTCGGCGCGGGCGCTCACGCCTGCCATTATGCGGTGGCTAAAAGGCTGACGGTAGAATTTTGGATCGTCCGACGATGACGACGGTGCAAAATACGGACTCAGGTTGGCGCCGTCGTCGTACTGGAAATCCAGCGACGCACCGGCAGCGAACATCGGGTTGAAATGCCACAGCGGATTGATGTTGAAGCCCCCGACACCGAAATGGCCAGGTATAACTCTTATCGACGGCTCGTTCATCGGGTCGGAATAATTGGAATCGAACAGATTCTTGCGCCATGCACCGTACGCCGTGATGTCATAGGTGATGTGTGGTTCATAATCGCTCCAGTCGTACCGCCGTTGCGACGGAACTACCCCGAGATTCCATACAAGACCCAAGCGGCCCGACAGCACATTCACACCCGGATTGGGATAGTCGGTATTACCGTTGGAATAGTGCGAAATATCCACTCCGCACGAGAGGCTCAGTCGGTCGCTCAAGGCATAGCATAGCTTGAAACCGAGGTCAATATAGGCGTTTGAATGCGACCCGAAGCCATCGATATCTTCTGGGTCGAGAATTTCGGGATTGGTCATTTTCTTCCACCCCGCCGACAAGCCGAAGTTCCATTCGTAATCCAGCCACAGGCGATCCGCGAACGACGCTATCCGGGAGCCTTGCAGCACATAAACGTTAACCGGATTGCCCGTTACCTTTGAACTGCTGAAAATATTCATGCCTGCGCCGACGCCCTGATAGGCATACGGGTAATAGCGCCCGTAGCGCGATTCCGGCGAAAAAGAGAAAGAATACTCTGCCGCGAAGCCGAATGCACTCCGCGTTACGGCATCGAACCGGTTATTGCCCTTCACGATTGTGTTCGTAGGCATCACATACGACCCGTTCACCTCTAAACCTATGCGGTGTGCCACTGCGGTGGAATCGGAGCCGAAAACAGTCTGTGCGGAAAATACCGCCGCAAAAATCAATGCTCGCGTTTTCATCATTTCTTCTCAACCGTTGCGTTAAACTTCACCGGCACCCACATTCGCAGCACGCACGATATCGTCTCCCTCTCCCCGCTCGTTTCATTCACCGCCCTTATGCGGCACTGCAGGGAAACAGCCTCGTAGTCGCACCACAGCGTAACGGTCAGTGGAGTCGACGCCGGAAGTTCAACTGGTGCGGGTACTGGCGGTACCTCTTTGGTGATGGTCTGCGCATATTCTGTCGTCAGTACGGCACGGTCGCCCGTCATGCCCCAGAAATCGTGGGTGGGCGAACTGTGGAACGTATACGACGGTATGGGCACTTCCTGACGGCTCTCCAGAACACGTTGCGCGAAAAAAGACGCATCCGGTATGCCTATAAAATAATACCGTATCGGGCACGATTCCGGCTTCCGGAATTCAAGCAGCCCGGCCTCCGACAACCCATTCGGATAGTTGTATGTTATCACCTTCTCGGTGTAATTCTCGTCGGGATAGCCGCCCCACGAATCAAGTGTATAGCTTACATCCTCGATATTCACGCCGGTTATAACGTCTGGCTCTACCGAAACCTCCACGGGAATATAATCATAGCCGTCCGTAACTGTAAACGAAAGCGTGCCTGTGGCGCTCCCTACATAGTCGGCAAGCTCAATGTCGATATAATCGCTGCCTGTGCGAACATACAGGTCCACATACGGCGATTGTATGCGCAGCGGCGCATCGCCTTCCACGCCTGCAAAATAAATGTAATCCTCGCGGCCATAAAAATTGATATCCTTCACCGTCCAGTTCTTCCCGGATACGCCGATACGCCATTCGGGGCACGCGCGCGACACCTCCGCATTCGCGGCACTTACTATCAGCTTCGTAATAAAAACATCACCGTTGCAGCCGGAAGTAAATACAGCAGATACAAACAGAAGGAGAACAGCCCACACAACGCCCGGCCTCTCGGCAAAAGATTCATTCCACTGTTTCATAGCAGGGGCAAAATTAATGAAAAAATCCCGTCTGCAAGCTGTAGCATACAAAAAAATCAGCAGTGGCTGGCTGCTGATTTAAACGGCAGGGGCTTCACAGCAGCTGCCGGTCCTTGATGAGTGTTACTTTTGTTGCTTTGTGTCTTTCTGTTCTCTTTTTCTTTTTACTCTTTTTCAATTAAACCATTTATCTCATTATTCATTAAACCTGTCTTTATCCTTAGGTAATGTACCTTGGTTCGTTCTTTTCTTAGAACGGTCGTCTGCCGCCCATCGGAGGCCTTCCGTGTCCGCCGGGAGGGGGACCCATACGGTGCCGGTCTGGTCCACCGGCGCCGCCGTCGAACACATCGGGTTCGCCGCCTTTCTTGAAAGTATTGAAGCGGTAGCTGGCTGTTACCATAATATACCGCGTAAGCGAGTTGTAACGCGAGTCGCTTATATAGTTGTCCGTTACGCTGCGACGGATGTTGGAGCGCTGCCCGAGAATATCGTAGGCCTTGAGCGATATTGTGGCTTCTTTGCCGCTCAGGAACTGATAGGATATGCTTGCGTTCCACATCCACGTCTTGGTATCGTAGCCATCGGAGTAGCCGGAAGTCTGCGAATAGTTGAGGTCCGTGTTAAGCACTATGCCGATGGGCGTATAGTAAGTGCCGTAGAACGTGCCCCCATATGTGTGTACGTTGCGGTTGCTGCTCTTCTGTACGGTATTGGTGGTATTCTGGAAACTGTAGCTCGGACGAAGCTCCAGTTCTACGTTCTCGGGGCGCCATGCTATGCCGAAGCTCTCGCGGACGCCGAAGTTGCCCGAGCGGTAGAGTTGATTCTGCGTATAGCCCGCCGATCGAGAGTATTCCAGGAATATGTGGTTGTTGATCGTGAACGCCTTGTTACGCAACGGAAGAGAAATCATGTTCATGCCGCGGACACTCCATATGCCGTTAACATTGCGGTACGTTGTGGTGCGGCCGCCAGTCTCGGAATCGTTCGTCGTCTGCGTTACAATCGAGTTCTGCGTCATGTTGGCCATCAGCATGGCCATTATGCTCCGCTGTGCCTCGGAATTGAAGTCCTGGAACCGAAGGTTGGCGTTGTGGGTGAACGACGGCTTCAGTGCTGGGTTACCTATGACTATGTTCAGCGGGTTCGACATGTCCGCTACAGGCTGAAGCTGCGTCATCGAAGGCTGCGACGAGCGCCCGTTATAGAATGCGTTAAAGCTGCGCGTCTTGGTAATTTTCAGCCGATAACGCAGGAATGGTGCGAAGTTCAACACATTGCGGCGCGGAATGCTCTTCGCCGACGTAAGTAGGTTTTTAGACTGCGACGACTGCGGCACCAGCGAAACGCCTACGTTGAGGTTCGCGTTCTTGCTCACATAGCGGTACCCGAGGCGAACGGAATTCTCCATAAAATCGTTGCGGAATCGGTTGGACAGGTCCTCGTCAAGAGTGTAGTAATACGTTCCGTCGGCGCGGGGTATGCGGTCGTAGGTCAGCTTGTCGGCGTTGTTCCACCGGTACGAGAAACGGTACTCAAGCGTCAGGAAATTATTCTTGTTCCACAACGGTTCGGTCCAGCTCACGCGGCTGCTCACCGAGTTGCTCCACGTATGGTTGTCCGAATACTGGTCGTAGATATCCGTGGAGTCGTTGAACAGGTAGAACAGGTTACGCGAGTAGCTGTCCTCGTTTTCGCGCAGATTGCTGAAACTGTAGTTTGCCATTACAGAAAACGAGCGCCCGGGACGGGAACGGAACTTGTGCGTGTAGATAAGACGGCCGCTGATCTGGAACGACTTTCCGTCCGAATCGCCTGTGTTATAGCTCTTGTTCACCGGAGACAGCATGTCGGAGTTGGCGAAAGTCATCGCCGAATCAACTGACGCCGATTTATTGAAGCTGAGCGACATCTCGGGGCGGAACTCGAAAGTATTGAAACTGTCGGGATTCCACAGCACACGGAAGTTCGCACTCACATTGTGCCCCTTGTCCCGGCTTATCTTCCGCGACTGCTCCAGTGATGTACTGTCCGTGAAAAGATACTGGCGGTCCGAGCTCGTGCGCGTATCGCGGTCGGTGTGGCTGTACATAACGTCGCCGCCAACACGGAAAATTTCTTCCTTGCCTATGTTGAAGTTGAGACCGAACTGCTGCGACGTCGTGATGCCGTTGTCGCCGCCGAACCGACGGAAGCGGCCCGAAGCCATATCGGCGAAACCGGGCTCGTTAACGTTGTTGGCGCCGCCCACAATCGTCATCTGATTGCCGTTCCAGAAGTGGTTGAGAATGAAATTGCCTTTGTAGCGGTCGTCGGTACCGTACCCGGCCTCAACATTGCCGAACCAGCCGTTGTTCATCCCTTTCTTTACGGTAAGGTTGATAACGGTTTCGTCGTCGCCGTCGTCTACGCCCGTAAGGCGTGCCAGATCGCTCTTGCGGTCCACAACCTGGAGTTTGTCTATCATATTAACGGGCAAGTTCTTGGAAGCTACTGTGGGGTCGTCGGAGAAAAACTCCTTGCCGTCAACCAAGATCTTCTTTATCTCCTTGCCGTTTGCCGTTATTTTGCCGTCCGACGACACCTCTACGCCAGGCAGACGTTTCAGCAGGTCCTCTACAACTGCATTCGGCTGTGTTTTGTAGCTGTCGGCGTTGAATTCCACCGTGTCCTCCATAACCTTTATAGGAGTGCGTATGCCCGTAACGACGGCGTCGCGCAAGGCTATGGAACTTTCCGCAAGCTCGAAATTTTTCAGTGTCAGATCCTTGTCTGCAACGGTGATATCGCGCATCTGTGTGGCAAATCCCACGTACGATGCCTCTACAATATACTTGCCCGGCTTAACACCGGAGACAGTGAAACGGCCATTGGCGTTAGTTACGGCGCCTTTTACAAGCACAGAATCCTTTTGTTGCAGAATACGGACCGAGGCCTGCATCAGCGCCTCGCCCTGGTTGTCTAAAATACATCCGCGAACCGTGACGGCCATCACGGTCGCCACGTTCATGAATGCAAAAACCATCAAAACAATAAAATTTCTCAATTCTCTATTTTTCATGCTACAAAGTTAGACAGAATGGAGGTTGTAGCCAAGGCCTTCCCTACAATCAGCCCGAAAAAAACGAAAAACAGCCCGATTTTATCGACAAACGCCGTCCCAACGCAAAGAAGAGGAATATCAGAAACCCCGCAGCCCCATGTATGGACGCAGCCCCTCACATCCCCATGTAGGGACGTGCCTTTGGCACGTCAGCAACGTCCCACCGAGCCCACTGATTATCAATGCTTTAAAAGTAGCACACCAAAGGCACGCCAACAACTACCCGCTGGGCGAACATAGATAGGGACATACCAAAAGGCATGTCCCTACACATGTTGCGGGTTGTTGCGACACGTGATTATTTCACGATAAATTTTTTGACAATCTTACCCTGACGCACTATGTAGAGGCCCGACGGGAGCTTTCCGAGCTCGGTCCCGTCGGCATTGCGAAGCACTGAAACGCCTTGCAGGTTGTAAACGTCCATTGGGGCTTCGGTCTCGATCTCGATTTCGGCCACACCGGAAATCTGGCTCACTGTAACCGTACACGACTCGGTGTGGGAGAGGCCGTAGCCGTCGACGGCGGTATAACGGATTACTGCCTCGCCCACAGACACGGCGGTTATCACACCTTGGTCTACGGTCGCTACTTCGGGGGCAGACGAACTCCATTCCTCGGATTCTACAGTCATGTCGTCATCTTTCGTAACCGTTGCTGTAACGGTGGCAGTGTCGCCGGCTCTGAGTTCGAGGCTCTCCTCGCTCAGGGTAATATCGAAAGCGCCCATTTCGCGGAAATCGGTGAAATATGTCCAGCCAGGGGCTTCTGTATAATCTTTATAACTGCCTTTGGGGATATATACTACAGCGGTTTTCGGTACTGTTCTAAATGAGTCTTCACCTGTTTTTTGAGGCGTCGGATTCAGATTATAGATTGTACTGAGCTGTGAGCAACAACAGAATTGTTATTTTGGATTTCGCTTACAGAGTTCGGGATAGTTACAGAGGTCAGGCTGCTGCATCCATAGAAAGCGTACGCGCCTATTTTGGTAACTGTGCTGGGAAGGGTGTAGGCTTCTTCTGTTTTGCCTGCTGGGTATTGTATTAGCGCTGTTTTTTCGTTATTAAACAATACGCCGGATTCCGATATGTAATTCGGATTACCATTTTCTACTACTATCTCCGGCAGACTGCTGCATCTGCTGAAAGCACACTCTCCGATTTCGGTAACCGAAGTGGGGATGGTTACAGACGTCAGGCTGATGCATCTATCAAATACAGAAGAGGGTGGTGCAAAACCCTACGGAATGGCCGGAGGCCATAAATTTAGTTAACCGGGGGCACTTGTGCCTCCGGAAAAGACATCAATCTAATACACAATCCCGGAAGGATTGCACACGGACAGAATGTATGTCCAGCCACCTCCGGGACTGTATATTAGGTCTTTGACTTGAGGCTGTGTCAATTACGACACAGCCTCCTATCGGTACTTATTCAGTTAAGTATTAGAATACTCGTTTGTTCGTTTTCTGCGTGCCGTCGGTAAAGACGGTGCGCTCAATAACCATTCCAGCATCCGGAACGGTCGTCAGTCGCCGTCCGCAGAGGTCGAAATACTCTACCCTCTCAATATTGCGGCTCGTAGTGATGTCGGATACTCCTGTGGAAACTCCGTTTACATGACACTTGCCGGCATTGACGATTCGACCGGTCGTTGTATCGATAAGCAGTGCGTTAACGTAAACCTTGTCCTTGTTCTGTATAAGATCTACATCCGGTTTGTTGCGCTCCTTTATATTGGTGATATCGAAGGAATATGTATGTCCGTATGTGTTGTCAAACTCTACGCTCTCGGGCAAAGAGGCGGACTCGCCTCCGTAGGGGCTGTATGCGACTACAACGTCATCGAAGGCTACTCGCATCATGCTCTGACCTGTGGGTTTGCAGAATTCCTCGCCCCCGGGAAGTTCGGTGGCGGCATATCTGCTGTAGGCGTTCGACTGGTACCAGTCTGCGTCGTCAACGGGTCCCATCAGACCGTCGGCGGTAAGTACGTAGGCAAGACGGTAGGGATTTTCGGTATACGAACGGAAGAAATAGGCCGACGCATTAATGTCGATTCCGGTTTCGTCTTCGTTATATTCTGCCTCAACTGTCACGTTTGCGGGAATTCCTTCGGCCTGCTGTGCCTCTATAACATCAAGGACCCCAAGGTTGTCTTCTCCGAGACCGTAGTAAGGATCGCATGTTACAGTTCGGTCGATGCACGCCATCGGGAAGCCGTCAACGCTCACTGGATAGTCGCTGGTTATGGTCATGGGGTCCCCGTTGTGGTAGGCGAGTGCGATAAAGCTGTCGCCAAGCTGCTGGTTGAGCAATCGCATGGCAACAAGTCCGCGTACACACCACTGGCACCATGTGCCTGTAAACTCTTCCATTACCACAACATGCTTCCCAAGCTGGCTCGTTACACTGAGTGTGTTCTGGCCGGTCGCCGTGGCATCGTTGTTGTCCGTACCGTTCACTTTTGTTATTGTGAATGTGCCGGTATGCTCGCCTATCTCTGTTACAAGGGGTGCCGTGAATTTAAACGATCCCGTGCTGCCGTATAATGCGGAAGTGATAGGAGTGGTGAATGTATGCGTGCCGCTTACACTCTCGCCGCATACGGTGTAGCTGTAGTCGATGCTGCTGATTTCATTGATGCCGTGATTCGCCACGGTAACTGTGCATTCCGGAGCCTCTGATGATGTTGTTACAGGACTTGTTATATATTTTACTCCGGCGGCATCCGAATAGTAGTCGCCCTCAACTATAACACGGATGGTAAAGCCTGCACCTTCCAGAACTGCTGGTTTCTGCCAGCTGCGGTAGGTTCGCGAACTTGCAAAATAACAGGCTTCGCTACTTGTACACCATCCTGCCAGTATAGGCTTGGCCAATGCCTGGTCGCCGTTGGGGGCTCCTACCTTGAACGTATAGCCCGCATAGAAGGTCCCGCGGTCTATCGTCCAGGGTTCTGACAGTGTTACTGTGCATACACCGGATTCCGGGGTATATTCTGCAGTAGCGATGTCGCCTACGGCAACGCCCGATTTTAGTTTGAGTTCCGATGCAAGGAAGGCCGCGCAGTCCGTCGCGGTAGTCCCTTCCTGCCAGGTAAACTGAATCGCTGTTACTTTCTGACCAACCAATGCCGCGTCGTCTATCTTGATTGCGGCATTATATACCTCGGTTTTACCTGTACCCCACGGTATCAGCTCTCCTTCGAGAGCATAGCCTACTGGCACTGTGGCTCCCATCGCCGACGAAGCGACTGTCAGGGCACACATTACGGTTGTATATAGTTTTTTCATTTCTATTTTCTTTTTCGATGAATATCAAGAGTGCGCCGCCACTGCGGCGCACCCCTCATTTTTCATTGTTTATGTTGGTTTAGCGTACAATCATCTTGCGGACACTGCCGTCGCTCATCTTCACGATATTGAGGCCTTTCGTCATGCTACTGCGACGTACGCCGTCAATGCTGTAGATTTCGGCAACGGTTACGGAACCATTGGTCAGTGTGTCTTCAACGCCCGTAGCGCCTTTGACATCGTACCATACGATAGGCGATTCGCATACTTCATCGCCACCCTTGTAAATGCTCTTCACGCCGTAGGCATCGGCCGGTGTGGAGTAGAAGAATACTGTTGCGCCACCGTAGCGGATATCAGCTCCGTCATAGCCGTCGATTGCAAGGGTGTAGGGTACTTCTACCATTTCCTCGAGGCCAAGGTCGGCAAGTCCTACATATTCGTCAACGTAGAATACGAAGGGTTCTTCCTCGCCGTCGATACGTGTATAGATTTCATAGTAAAGCTTGTTGACGTTCAGGTATGAGCCATCGGTGCTTACTGTTGGAATATACATGCTCAGGCCGCAGTATCCGAAGTCATCGAAGTAATCGCCGAAGTCAAGGATTTCAGGTGTGGCGGGAGTTGCTGCTACTTCGTTGAAATAGCTGATGGTGGGGGCATAGAAGCCGCTGAATGGCTCTACTACTCCGGTGCTCAGGTCTGCTTTGCCTGCGGCTATCAGCATCGACGCATTGTCTGCTGCCTTGAGGGTCTGTGTCTCAGCGTCATAGTCGAATACTATGCTTTCTTTTGCTGTGTCTAAAACTTCTACATAATCGCCCCAGTCGGGATCTTCTACAAGCGTCATGGTATACTCGCCGCCTACAAAGTACGTGAGATATGCAACGTTGGATACACCGATATACTGGTTGCTCGGGAATGTTACCTTACCGTCGGATATCGTTCCCGTAACGCAGGCCTCGGGATCCTCGCCATTCAGTCCGCAGATATACATCTTGTCGTCCTGTACGGCAACTTTCACAAAGCTGGTTGCCTCGCTATCGCTGTCAAGATCTTTGGAAACTAAAAGCCAGTCGGAGGCCTCTGCATTATACGGAAGAGTGGTGATATAGTCTTCGAACGGTGTATAAACCGAGTTGAAGTCGGCATAACCTGACCACGACTGGTCATCGCTCCAGAAAAGAGTTACGATATACTCCGGCATTTCTTCGGTGCTGAAAAATTTGTCCTCTACCTTGATGCCAAGATTCATCGGATCCACTTCATACGTAATTTCGGTTGTCGTTTCATCCATTACATATGTATAGTAGACATCTCCGTCCTCTTCTACCTGGGTGAGCTTGCCTGCTGCTAAAATAGCTCCGTAGCCTTCTTCCTCGCTATACATGATATACTGCCCCGTGGGAATGGTAACTTTACTGTTCATAAAGTCAAACGTTCCTTTCACCCATGTGCCGGCAACTGCAGATGATACTGGATCCTGCATATATATTGTTGAGAAATCGTTGCTTATCACAGCATTGAGAACCTGGCCGCTCTGTACGTGTGGCATTATATAACCCCAGAACACCATGAAGCCATCCCCGCTGCGCGAATAGGTCCAGTTCAGTCCGTCCGGTGTTTCGGTGATTACTGTGGGAGTTTCACCCTCTGCCAGACGCTTCGGGGCCTTACTTAACAGATTCCTGTTGTTTTCAACATTCTTGCCAAGGAAACACTGGCCCCCGGCGTTGGCTCCAACAACATGAGTACGCTGTAAGGTTGTAAGTTTCTCGATGTTCGGAGTCGCAAAACGGGATTCAGCACTGAGCTTGTTTGCCGTCATCATCTGAGGTGTTGCTGCCATTGCAACGCTCGCGGCAGCCGTAACAGAGAGTAGTGTGGTAAAAAATTTTCCCATAGACAAATTTTTTAAGGGTTATTTGTAAAGTTTTGTTAAAATAAATCTGTTTTTGAATAGACTTTTCAAATTTCTTTGCCTTTCGGTTTCCCGATTGGATGTGGCAAATTTACGCCCTATATTCGAACTAATGACCTTCCCTGATTTAGGTTGACACTTTTAGAGCGGATTAACTAATATTGTTT
>CALEUL010000042.1 GCA_937921035.1 uncultured Porphyromonadaceae bacterium | reverse complement strand
CCCAAAGGGGTCAGTCCCGCGTGCCCGAAGGGGTCAAACGCACGCGCCTTTTCCAATGGACATACAGGAAAACGGAAGACTTGACGAATGGTGCAGCGACAGCATCCAATGGCTGCAAGCCACATTCGGCAGGGAGAACGTGGTTGCCGCCCATCTTCACATGGACGAGAAGACACCGCATATCCATGCAGCCATTGTTCCCATCGTGACAGGTGAAAGGCGCAAAGCCAAGAAAGAGCAGGAAGACGGCAAACGGAAGTATCACAAGAAAGCAAATACCGTCCGTTTGTGTGCCGATGACCTGTTCAACCGTCAGACCTTGATTGCGTACCACGACAATTATGCAAGGGTTATGGCTAAATACGGATTACAGCGAGGTGTGCGAGGTTCCGAAGCACGGCACACCACCACGACACAGTATTATCGGGACATACAGAAAAAGAACGCTGCCCTTGATGCAGAAAACAAGCGGTTACAGGAGCAGAAAACCGAAACCGAACAGGAACTCAGACAAGCCAAGAAAGAGGTACAGACCGAGAAACTGAAAGGTGCAGCCACCACCGCAGCGACCAACATAGCTGAAAGTGTCGGTTCTCTTTTCGGGAGCAACAAGGTCAAGACTTTGGAAAGGGAGAACACCGCCCTGTATCGGGAAGTTGCCACCCATGAGGAAACCATTGAGATACTGCAAAACCGCATACACACGATGCAAACCGAGCACAACCGCCAGTTGTTGGAAATACAGCAGAATCACCGTAAGGAGATGGCGGAAAAAAGTGTCAGACACAAAGATGAAGTATCAGGTTTGAAACGCATTATCGAAAAGCTGTGTGCATGGTTTCCTATGGCAAAGGAAATTATGAGAATAGAGAGCCTGTGCCGCCTTGTCGGGTTCAATGAAAGGCAGACCACGACATTGACTTATGGTAAGCCTTTGATATACGAGGGCAAACTTTATTCGGAGGAACATAATCGGAGTTTTACGACAGAAAGAGCAGGCTTTCAAGTGGTGAAAGACCCTGCGGACAAGTCTAAACTGACACTCGTAATCAACCGCCAGCCCATAGGCGAATGGTTCAGGGAACAGTTCGACAGGCTACGGCAGAGCATACGACAGCCAATTCAACCACAAAGGAAAAGTAGAGGAATTACATAAGTAGTTAAAACAGATTGCAATAAGCCTCCGATAATCGTATTTCCCTATCAGAGGCTTATTGCTGTTTAGATTTAGTTACGTTTCATAAATCATGATTTTTGTTTTTGATTGTCGACCTTTCTAAGTTGTGGAAGACATAAGGCTATTATAGCGAGAAGCAGAATAGCCATACCTGAGAACAAAAACCAACGGTTTACCCCGATTTGGTCTGCAAATGCACCCGACACTACCAACCCAAGCGGCATGGCAAACGACATGATGCTGCCAAGAAGTCCGAAAACACGCCCTAAATACTCGGGTTGTATCTGTTCTTGAAATAGCGCGGTCTGTACTCCATTATAGAATGGGGCAGAAAAGCCCATCAACGTACAACATATCGCAAATATCATAAAACCATTGGTTGGTAGCAAGCCGGAAACAGTCAATGACACTCCCATAAGAAAGATAGAGCCGATGATATTTGCCATGCGCTTTTTGAAACCTCCCCATGCGCCCAATAGAAGTCCGCCCAACAACATACCAACTGCAAAAACAATTTCCACCACGGAAGCATGCAAGGTACTTCCCTCGAAATAATTCATACTCATCAGCGGAAATAGCGCATTGATTGGCATATAAATGAACATATTGATTGCTCCTATCCAAAGCAATGTGAAAAGAGCTTTATTTTGTCGTATTGCGTTATAGCCAATGCGCAGTTCGGTGAAAAAGTTTTCTTGCTGCAGCGCTTCAATCGGTTGTTTTGGGATGTGAACCATTGCAACAGTGATACAGGCAATTATTGCTCCGAATACGTCAAGGGCAACCGCAGAATTCAACCCCCATTTTGCATAGAGAAAAGCGGCAATTGCCGGACTTAGGATGAAACTTGCCGATTGGATGGACTGGGTGTAGCCGGCACATTTGACTAACTGTTCTTCAGGCACTAAAAGAGGTGTTACCGCACTTAACGCAGGGGAATGGAATGCAGTGCCAACGCTTCTAATGAAGAGGATGAGCATTACTATCCATACAGGTAGTTCCGCTGACAGGGAAATTACGGTAAGTACCAGTCCAGCACAAGCTATGATGACATCTGCACCAATCATGACCATTTTCCGGTTCCAGCGGTCAACAAGTACTCCGATTGCAGAACCTAAAACCGCTTGAGGTAGAAACCCAACCAAGGTCGCCATTGACAACACCATCGCAGACCCTGTTGTATTTGTCAGATGCCAGATGATGGCCATTTGAAGAACCCCACTTGTTATCAGGGACACAGCTTGCCCCGCCCATATTGTATAGAAATCTTGTTTCCAATTTCTGATTTTTTCCATTTGAATTTTTCCTTTTATCTTTTGAATGTTTCTTGATTTTATAGCACAAAAAATCTCTCGACAAGCCTGAAATAGCATGCCGGATTACAAAGACAATGACATTCAAATCGAATTAATTAGATTTGAATGTGGAAAAATTACCAAGGTTTATGATATGCAATATTAACGGTGTTTTTACCTGTTAATATTGTACAATTGTTCATAATCATATTGAAAACCACTATATATGTTGCGACTTATCTTAATTGGGATGGTATTATATGCACACCGAATCCGCTGCAAAGTTACAATAAATTATTCGATTTTTGCACTAACTAAAGTAAAGAATTTCAATGCTTCCTGAATTTTGCCTTTCCTTTTTTATCCAAATCTGCAAAAAATAACGGCATAAGCAAATAGGTATATATCGAAAGGCAAAAAATGGCGAATACTGTTTGTATTGGATACTATATCAAAGATTTGTCGTATCTTTGCACCTGAAAGAGTTATTTGATAGTAAAACACCGCAAAACGCTGAAAATCGCACGGTTTCCTAGTCGTTACCATTACTTTTCAGATACTCCGTTAAATGTTTATTCATCAAACGGTTAGACGAAACCGTTCAGAATTTAAAATAAACGAACAACCCTTAACCTGAGTATACAAATTTGGCGGCTTATTAATTTTTTTGTAATTTTGCCGTGCAATACGGTTTCCGGCGTTGCAAGAGTGCGACAGGCGATGAGCCACGGAATGAAAAGGGAACGCGGTGAGAATCCGCGACAGTACCCGCTGCTGTAAGCCCCGTAGAATGGTAGCCGAACAACGTCATTGCCCGCATGGGTGAGAAGGCACGGCTTGCCGGGGATAAGTCAGAAGACCTGCCGTAGCTGCTTTTTCAGCGTGCCTGCGGGACAACAGGTTGCCGGTTATCGTTATGATATACTTCGATGTATACTATTGTATGATATACGGATGGCCCGTTTGCATAGCTGATATGTGAACGGGTTATTCTTTTTAATATATCATCGCATGAACAAAATCATTTTTCTTGCCGCCCTGCTTTCGGGCGCTTGCGCGATAAATGCGCAAAACATTACTCTTGATCTCACCAAGGCCACGACTGAGCTATCTTTCGAGGAGGGTACCGGACAATGGACCGGCACATTCAACGACGACGAAGAATCAATAGACAGCCAGTGCTTCTCGTTCGTTCATTCGTCGATGGGTGCATATAAAACCTGGTGGGGCTTCACTGCCTCCAATTCTGTCGACAATACTTCGAAGACCGATTTCCTTTCCTGGCAGTACAGCAACATGGCAAAGGGCGGCATCGTTCTCAATGAGGACGGTACGGTAAAGACCGATGAATTCGGCGCGCCTGTAGTTGATGCCGGTGTGCCCTATCTTGTGGCATTTTATATGCAGGGTATGTCCAAGCGTCCCAACGACATGGTCTTTAACGACGGCAAGGCTTATGAGGCAGTCGGCGTTTATGTGAACCTGAACAGTTATGCGTATTATGGTATCCAGGACGGCCTCTATCCTTCGCGTGCATTCACAAATGGCGACAAGTTCACACTTACGATCCACGGCGTTGCTCCCGACGAAAGTGAGAAAACTGTTGAGGTTACGCTTGCCTCGTATGCTAATGGCGATCTCACCGTTAACCGTGGCTGGAAATATGTCGACCTGTCGTCGCTTGGCGTTGTCAACGAACTCTATTTCACTCTCGACAGCACCGATACTGGTACCTGGGGCATGAACACGCCTGGCTATTTCTGCCTGGACAAGCTGACTGTTAAGCCGGCATCGTCTGGCTCGATAGAGAATGTGGCTGCGCAGAATACTATCAGCTACGACCGTGCATCCAAAACCGTAACAGTGGCCGGCAGCGACTTTGCTGCTGTATATAACACACAGGGCAACATGATTATGTCGGCCGAGGGAACCAGCTTCAGTATCTGCGACCTACCCGCTGGTGTGTACGTGATCCGTAGTGGAAACAGCAGCCTAAAAATAGCCAAATAACAATCTTTCATAATAAATCAGCCATTCCGGATATAAACCCGGACAAATTCGAAAAGGACATCTCTGCCGGTGTCCTTTTTTTGGTGTGCCCCTTTTGTACATCGTTAAATTTTGTTTTTTATTGACGATAATCTTATTATTCCAACAGATTAACGTAAATTTGCCGTTGAAACCAATTTTCATTAATTAATAACACTTGTAATACATGAAAAAACTTGCGCTAATGTTTCTTATTGCTGCTGTCGGGTGTACTTCCACCGATAATGGTGTGAAGCCTGCAATTCCGCGCGACAAAGGCATTGAGGAAAAGGTTGAGGAAACCCTCGGCAAAATGTCGCTCGACGACAAAATCGGCCAGATGCTTGAACTTAACATCGACGTGTTCGGCAAAATGGACTGGAGTAAAAATCATCCGTTCCAGATGGATACCGCATCATTGGCAACTGCCATCAAGGACTATCGTGTCGGTTCGTTCCTGAATGCACCTGCTTTCGCAGGCTCTGTAAGCGACTGGCAATACTGGATTCCCACAATCCAGAAGTATTCGATGGAATACCTCGGCATCCCTACTGTCTATGGTCTGGACAACAATCATGGCTCAACCTACATACAGAACGGTACGCTGTATCCCCAGCCTATAAATCTTGGCGCATCATTCGATACCGAGATGGCAAGGGAGCTTGGCGCTATCACTGGATATGAAAGTCGTGCGGCCGACTGTCCCTGGGTTTACAATCCTGTTGTCGATCTTGGACGCGATCCACGCTGGCCGCGTATCTGGGAGAGCTACGGTGAAGATCCGGTTGTCAATTCCAAGATGGTTGTGGAAGCCGTCAAGGGCATTCAGGGCGACGATCCAAACCATATCGGCCCGTACAATGCCGCCACGAGCGTGAAACATTACATGGCATACGGCGCGCCTTGGAGCGGTAAGGACCGTACACCGGCATATCTGTCGCCGGCCATGTTGCGCGAGAAATATTTCGAACCTTTCAAGTGCGCTATCGAAGCCGGTGCGCTTACAATAATGGTGAATTCTGGCAGTATCAACGGAGTGCCTGTTCATGCAAGCTACGAGTACCTTACACAGTGGCTCAAGAAAGACCTTAACTGGGACGGTATGATTGTTACCGACTGGGCCGATATCAACAACCTTTACCAGCGTGAGAAAGTAGCAAAGGATAAGAAAGACGCTATCCGAATCGCCATCAATGCTGGTGTGGACATGAGCATGGACCCGTACAGCACCGATTTCTGCACTCTCCTTAAGGAACTTGTGGAAGAAGGTGCCGTGAGCATGGACCGTATCGACGACGCCAACCGCCGTATCTTGCGCCTCAAATATCGCCTTGGTCTCTTTGACAAGCCCAATACGGGAGGTCCCGGCGAGGATTATTCCAAATTCGGATCGGCTGAATTTGCCGCCACGGCTCTCGCCGCCGCCGAAGGTTCCGAAGTGCTTCTTAAGAACGAAGGTGTTCTCCCCATCGCAAAGGGCAAACGCATTCTTGTAACTGGCCCCAACGCAAACCAGATGCGCTGTCTCAACGGCGGCTGGAGCTACACATGGCAGGGCGCCAACTCCGAACCGTTATCGGAACAGTACAATACCATATTCGAGGCAATGTGCAACAAGTATGGCGCCGCCAATGTAAAGCTCGAGCAGGGTGTAACATATAAGGAAAACGGTCAGTACTTCGAGGAGAATGCTCCCGAAATCGCCAAGGCTGTGGCTGCGGCGCGCAATGCCGATGTTATCGTTGCCTGCGTGGGCGAGAACAGCTACTGCGAGACTCCGGGCAATCTTACCGACCTCTGGCTTTCCGAAAACCAGCGAAACCTCGTCAAGGAACTCGCTAAGACAGGCAAGCCAATAGTACTCGTACTTAACGAAGGCCGTCCGCGCCTCATTGCAGATATCGAACCGCTTGCAGCTGGTGTCATCAACATTATGCTCCCCGGCAATTACGGCGGCGATGCTCTCGCAAACCTTATTGCCGGCGACGTGAACTTCTCGGCCAAACTGCCGTACACCTATCCGCGCGAAATCAACTCGCTGGCAAACTACGATTACAAGGTAAGCGAGGAAGTAGGTACTATGGACGGCGCTTACAATTACGACGCCAAGGTTTCCCTCCAGTGGCCTTTCGGCTATGGTCTGAGCTATACAACCTATGCCTACAGCAACCTCACCGTCGACAAGACCTCTTTCACTGCCGACGATGTTCTTAAGGTTACAGTAGACGTTACCAACAAGGGTAACATGGCCGGTAAGGAGCCTGTGCTCCTTTACAGCAGCGACCTCGTCGCTTCTATCGTTCCCGACAACCGCCGTTTGCGCGATTTCACAAAAATCGCACTCCAGCCCGGCGAGACCAAGACCGTTACTTTCGAGCTTCCCGCCAAGAAACTTGCCTTTGTAGGCAGTGATTACAAGTGGATTCTCGAAGAGGGCGAGTTCGAACTCAAGGTAGCCAATCAGACTGTTAAAGTCAACTGCACGAAAACCAAGAAATGGGACACTCCTAATATCTGATAATTCACAATAATAAGGTCGGTCCGGTAACTTCTGGAAAGTTGTTGCCGGACCGTTTTTTTTTGCGTGTATTCTATTCATCCCGTAAGCCTACGGTAGGTAGATTGATTGAGCCCGATACCGATAAATTCCATAGTTTCTGACATTTGACATACAGACAAATGCGACAACCGTAAACCGGTTATTGGTTTAACATTATTTAGATATTTATTAAATATTTAGCCTAATATGTGCTTTGTATAGCTTCTTGTTCATAAAATGTTTTGAATTTTGACATTTTTCAAATTAATTCCACTATTCGGTTAAATACTATTCGCAAGTCTTTTCAGAATCGGTGTCGGATTGTTTTGTTTCTTAGTTTTTTGTGATTAACTTTGTAGTGGAAATGATACGACAAGCATTCTTAAATGCTTTTTCATATTAAACAAATCTGGAATAGACATATAAATCTAACATTAAGTACTATGTGTAAGAAAAGCAAGGGCTGTCCGTGAGGATAGCCCTTGTTTGGTATGACATGCCCGTCATACCGAAAGTAGGTGTCGCTGGGAATCGGATTAGTCCCAGGTGTATTTTTTCTGTTTTGCGAATGGAGAGCGCAGACGTCGCGATAGCTTGCGCAGAGGGTAGGTGATGGAGAACCAGGGCAGTGTTAGCAGCATTTTGCGCGATTTCAGAGCCTTCATGGCGCTACGCCAGAAGTAGATGTCTACGCCGAACATGGCAAGTATGATCACGGAAGCTACAATAGTGGCCTGCATGTTCGGATATCCGATCCATGCGGCGGTGATGCCGCATGCAAGCGCGGCAATCTGAAGCCAGCCGCCAAGAGTGAACAGAATTCGCGGGCGACGGCGTATGTGCCCCTCGGTGAACATTCGTCGCAGCGTGCGTTCCATGAATATGCGCGGATGGTTGCCGTGGCGCAGGCGCACTATGGATTCGTCTGACAGTTCCACAACGGTGTTCTCCGGACGTGCTATCTCGTTTACGAAGATATCGTCGTCGCCATAACACAGGTTTAGCGAGCGGGCGAAACCTTTGTTGCGCATAAAGGCCTCGCGGCGGTATGCGATGTTGTATTCGGTTCCGCGGAAAGGTTTGCCTGCAATTGCAACGCCAAGCCAGCGTACGCCCTCGGCCACGGTGTCGAAGGCGCGGCGGCGGTAGCCGAAAGCCTTGTCTTCGTCAGGATCGATATAAGAGAAGCCAAGCACAATTTCTGTGCGGCCTTCCTTATCGAACGGAGCCATCATTCGGCGAAGCCACAGGCTGGATTCGATGTCGGCGGCTGTGGTGGTAAGCACCACAATATCGTAGCGTGCCGCTTTGATTCCCAAAGTAAGTGCTAATTTTTTGCGGCTGAGGTTCACGACTCCTTCGGGAGTGAAGGTAAGGTACAGGTTGTTGTGGGTTGCACGAAGCATTGAAACAGTGTCGCGTACATCGGACGATTCGCCTTCGTTCACTACAATCACTTCGAAAGCAGCGGGGTAGTCCTGGGCCAGTATCTGCCCCAGGAGATGCGACAGGTTGTCGGCATCTCCTTGCGAAAATACCACAACAGAAGCCGGTAGAAAGTCGGAACTGGGTTTGTCGGCACGCTCGCGGTCGCAGCGCCGGCGCCAGGAGATAACGTTTCGTACCCTGAAAAGATATATGGCGGTAAGCAGCAGCACGCACAAAAAACATGCGGCAAGCAGCCAGATGGAAGTAGAGGTCAATTGCGGTGATATGTACATCAGATCTGTTTTAGAAATACAAAATTACAAAAAAAGCGATAGTTCCCGACATCATGCTGCGAAATAAATGTCGGCGTCCTTCTCAATTTGGTGCAAAAGCGGATTATGTGTATCTTTGCACTGCGCGGGTCGAACTTTGTTTGTCTCACCGCGTTAATATCAGCAATAACCGGAATAAGACATTATGGAAAATCCATCACGAAAACTTATACTTATAACTAACGACGACAGTGTGAACGCTCTCGGCATACATCATCTTGCCGATTGTGTGAAATCTATGGGCGATGTGTATGTCGTCGCTCCTGCACATCCACATTCCGGCCAGTCTTCGGCACTCAGTATCAATGTGCCGTTGCGCATAACCGAGCTCCCGGCTAGGTCGGAGGGCGTTAGGCTGTTTACTGTAAACGGCACACCGGTAGACTGTGTGAAGCTTGCCTTGGCTAATATATTGCCGCGCCGTCCCGATATAGTGTTTGCAGGCATCAACCACGGCTCCAATGCCGGTATCAATGTTATTTATTCCGGTACTATGGGTGCTGTCCTCGAAGGGTGTCTGGAAGGTATTCCTTCTGTGGGATTCTCTCTGATGCATCATTCAATGAAGGCCGATTTCTCTCTTTCCACGGCCTTTGTGGCTGCTATTGCAGGTGTGGTGCTGGACGGCGGTTTGCCCGAGGGCATTTGTCTGAATGTGAATATACCCGCCAAAGTCCTTCCAAAAGGTATCAAGGTGTGCCGCGCTGCACGCGGATACTGGACCGACAGCTACCAGCGTTATCTGGACCCCACAGGCATGCCTTTCTACATGCTTTCCGGCAGGTTTGTAAATCTTGAACCTGATGCCGACGATACCGATGAGTACTGGCTGGAGCGCGGATATATAAGTATTGTGCCTGTTTCTACCGACCAGACGGCACACGATGCCATTAAACAGCTTGCCATACGGATGGCGGAACTGAACGGATAAGAAACAATAGCGATATAAAAACAGGCGGCGCACCCATCCGGGCGCGCCGCCGATTATGTTGAGTGGTGCCTTAACGCACTGCTATGCGGAGTGTTTCGGTTGCGGATGCTGTTGTTACGCGCAGCAGGTAAAAGCCGGTGGAACGGCCGGAAATATCTATGGCGTCGGTTCCGGTCTTTTTCTCGAGAACCTCTCCTGCCATGTTCAGCAGTTCGATGCTTTCGATGGCGTCATCAGACGATACATGAACCATATCTGTCGCGGGTACGGGCCACGCCTTGATGCCGCTTTCGCCTATAGCGACTTCGTCGATGGCGCCGGTTGCAGAGCGTCGGGTGATGTTGTCGAGGCAGAAGCTGCCTTGCATGGTAATGGGGTTGGATGCCTGTACGAGCTTAACAGTAGCCAGTTCGTAGGGATAGTTTTGCTCAAGCATATCCAGTGTGGCTTCTTTGTACTGCCAGCCGCGGAAGTTCATGGAACCGAAGGAAACATACTTCACGTCTGTACCCGAGCGGAGGCCTACAAGCAGTTCGTGGTCGGTGAAATCGCCGTTGATGTGTAAGCCGAGTTTGTCTCCGGTGTTGTAGATGTGCGGTTCGCCGAGGTAGTTCCATACGATGGTGCCACCGTGATTCTCGATGAATTTGTACGATAGTTTGACGGAAGCGGCGCCGATAAGGCGGTCATTGGAACTGATGGCTTTCGGCAGTGTGCTTCCTATGCCGGTGGTTTCGTCTGGATCGTATTCGAAAGTAGCGGTCTTGGCCTCGAAGTCTTCAACAACCTCTGCGTCGGCTCCCGGACGCGATGCATCGGTGCCGGTGAAGTTTACAACGATGTTGTCGGCCAGCGGCAGATTCTCGCGGTCGCGCAATTCGGAGGAGAGAGTAGCTGTATAACTTTCGCCCTCGGTGAGGTTGCTGGAAAGAACATAAACGATGTTGCCGTAGCCGTTGGAGAGCTTGTTGTACGAGGTGGAACGCTTGTTAACTTTGAGTTCGTTGCCCTTGGAATCTTTTACAGACAGGATGTCGTAGATATTGGCAGGGTTGATGGCTCTGTCGAAGCGGAATTCGAGGGTAGGAGCGTTTACATGTACCGAGCCTCCATCGCGAGGGAATTGTTCAGTGAGCTCCAGACGGTTGCGTCCCTTTGTGCGGAAGCTGAATGTGAAATCGTCGGTCATGCCGGGAGTTTCGAAGAACGGATCGGGATGACGGGCGTCTTTTGTCAGCGTTACTGTGTAGTCGGTGTTGAGTTCAAGCGACAGTTCAGGATGGAAAATAGCTTTGTGGAATGAGTTCTCGTAGGTGAAGTAACCGTTGACATTGGGTGTGATGGAGAAGGCTTTCTCGAACGATTCGGTATCTATGTCGGTGTTGAAAGTGAATTCCACAAGCGACGCACACGATATTTCTTCGCCCTCGGCGGTTTTGGGTGAGTATTCAACAACCTCAAGCGGGAACTCGCGGCGCAGGTCCATAGGCATGTCCTGGTATGTAACCTGGTCGGCGGTAACGGTAACTTCTTTTTCGAGGGTGTAGTAACCGTCGTGAGCGGCACGTACGGTATATGTACCGGGAGCCACGTTACGAAAGACGAATGCACCGTTATAGTCGTTGTCGGTGGTGCGTGTCTGCACCTGTTTGCCTGATGCGTCGAGAAGTTCAATGAAGGTGCCGTTGAGCGGTGCGAGGCGGTCGCGTCCGTACATGGAGAAGTTGGCGGGCATAACGGTTTCGCGCAGGTTGTGGTTGTCATAGACGATACCGGCCACGTTACCTGTAACGAATCGGTCTTCAGTATCGAAGAATTCCATTATGGAACGGGCGAAATGCCATGCTTCGAGCCACCACACATCGTTGTTCATCAGGCGGTGTGCTTCGGGACGGTGCTCGTGCATGGAGCCTTCCGAAAGCAGGCCAACGACATACAGTGTGCGCAGTACGCCCAGACCGCCCGACCACATGTTCTTGTAGAATGTGAGGTCGCCGGCAACATACTCTTTGTGGTGCGTCCAGTAGGGTAGCTGGCTTGAATAGAGGTTGCGCCATACAATCTTGCCGAAATCCACTGCTTCGGGGTAGCGGGGCGTACCTTCGGTCTGCTCGCGGTAGAGCATGAGCGGATAGTTTACGGATTCGCCGGCGTTGGAGTGTATGGAAAGCATCAGATCCACGCCGAGGCGGTTGGCTTCGTCGCAGATGCCGGACAGCGAGCGGTCGTCGTCTTCGGTGTTCTTGGTGCGCGACATATATACGGTGGCGCCCATAGAATCGAGGATGTGATACAGATGCAGTCCTTTGTAGAGGTTGCTCTTCGATTCCCAGTAGCCGTTGGAATCATTTTGGGCATATGGATGGATACGGATAGGACGGTCGTTGGAGGTGTAGCCGCCGTGTCCGGGATTGATGTAAATCTTAAGGTCGCTGACCTTGCGGGCTTCGGTGCCGGCCGCTATTGCCAGCATGGCAATAATGATAAGGAACAGTCTTTTCATGGTCAGTCGATTATAAGGGTGTACATTCTTCCGTTGATGTCGCTGAATACCACCTTGCCGTTGTATGAAGCAGTGGCTTCGCTCACAAGCATGTCGGGCGCGGTGATATCGGTTGTATTGCCTGTGCGTGTGTCAACCGTTACGAGGCGCGAGTCCAGAATCTGGTATCCGTCGTCGTGGCTGATAACGGCAATTATTGTGTTCTCGCCGGCCCATGCTGGATAGTCGCCTTTTTTTAGGAGGCGGCGAGCTTCTGTGCCGTCGGAATTGCATACGAATACGCCCTGGAACGGTTCGGAGAACACCAGGCGAGTGCCGTCGGGCGAGAGGGACGCCCACAGGTAGGAGTGGCTGTCGGCCAAAGGATTGATACGGGTTTCTTTACCGTCGCGGACAACGCGGATTGTCTTGTAGTCCGCTTCGGCATATTCGCCGCCGGCATAATCGGACAGCTGCACTTTGTCGCGCGTAGGCTGTGCGAGTCGCCGCCCTTTTCTTTCGGCGAGGTTATAGGAGCGCACGTCGCGGTACATCAGGCCGTCGTTGATTTCGGCGGTGCGGTAGTACACTGTCTGGCCGTCGGTAGAGAATACCGGTTCGAAACCAGCGGAGGCGCCTTCGTCTACAACGGTTATCTTGCCGTTGGTAAGGCTGATGGCGTTGAGACCTGTGTGCGAGTCGGTAGAGAACAGCAGAGTTTTGCCGTCGGGGCTCAGCACAGGATGATGTGCCCCCTGGGGGAGTGTTAGCGGCATGTAGGGCACAATGGCAAGCGCCGGAAGTGCCGAACAGGCAATTGCTGCCGCGAGTAATCGGATTTTCATGTGGTTATTATAGAGTGTGGTGGGTGTTTATTTTACTAATAGTACAGCGGAGCTGGCTCCGGATGTCGTTTCGATGTGCACTACGTAGGTGCCGGCTGCTGTCGGTGCTGCCATTTCGGCTGTGCCGGTGGCATTGAATCGTGTGCTTGCCACTGTGCTTCCGTTGAGTGTGTAAATAGTAACGGCGGTTATTCCATCGGCCTTGACGGAGAAAATGCTGCCTGCGGCAACGGGGTTGGGTGATACTGCCGCGCGTGTGTCTGTGGCCTCGACTTCGGTAACTCCTGCCGCGGTATTGCTGTATGTGGCGTAGAGTCGTCCAAGCTGTATGTTTTGCTCGCCTTTGTAGTCTGTGGAAACTGCGGTGTGGAAGCGGAGATATTTAAGCATCACCGGATATAGGGCGATGTCGGCGGGATCGCCAAGCATCGACAGTGGCAACTCTACTTTGTGGGTCTTGCCGGCTTCGAATACGGCTTCGTTTTCAAGTTCGATATTGACGAGGTTCGCTTTGCTGTTGAAAGCGGCGCGGAAATCGGCGGATATTTTGCGGATGTCGGTGGAGGGGGTGAATTCGAGATAGATGGCGTCGGGAATACTGTAGAGAGTGGTTTCCTTGGTAACGGTAATGTAGGGATCGCGGGGCGAGCCGTAGGTGTATGTAACTTTGCCGTCGGCATCGATGGCCGGGGCGGTAATGCCGGATGTACCTTTCACTGTCCACTGGCTCCAGTCGCCGTATTCCATTTCTGCTGTGGGGGCAATCTCGACAGTTACCTCTGTGCGGTCCGAGAAATCGCCGATACTGCCGGTATATGCGGTCTTGCCTTCTTTAATTCCGTGGAGTACGCCGTTAGCATCAATATCGGCGATTGTGGGATCTTCCACGGTCCATGTGATAGACGCGGGATTGTAGGAGTATGTCGTTTCGCCTATTGTGGCCTGTACTTCAACGGGATATTCGCGTGCCGCGTCGATAAGTACCGGCTTTACGCGTAGGCTGAGCTGTGCTTCCAGAACCGACATTTCGCGCTCGGTGGTGGCGTCGCCGCTGGTGGCCCGGAGTATCGAGGTCGACGGTGTGCCCGCAGCAGTGAATACATTGCCATCGCATGTGCCCAACGACGGGTCGCAGCTGAGCGTAAAGTCCTTGTAGTCGTAATCAATAACCGCGCCGTAGCGGTTATAGGCTATCATCTTGGGACTGAAGGTTCCGTATACTGGAGCCTGCATTTTAAGCTCGTCGAATTCCAGACGGGTAACGGTGTTGTAGTCATCAGCATCCTCGGGTGCTATGCTGTAAACCATGAATCCGTTTGCTACGGCGCGTGCCGAGCCTTCTGTAGTCTTGTTTTCGATTCTTCCGTTAATGAACATCTGGGCCGAACCGCCGGCATCGAAGTTGCCCATGTTCCAGCAGCCCATAGCTTTTGCGAATTCGCACATGACAGTTGTGCTGCATCCTTTCGAGAGTCCGTATACTGGATCGGTGGACTTGTCGATAACAATAATGTAGAGCGTCTTGCCGTCCTGGCTTACGCCGTAGCCCGTGCGTGAATATACCTGCGAGTTATATGCCTCGTTGGTGTTGTGTGCGGTAAGTTCGCCGTTACGCAGTACGAGGGCGTTGCCGCCTACTGCCTGTTCGACAAGCGGAGTAACCTCGGTGTCGGATCCAGGATTGTATGTCCAGGAGTATTTCAGCACTACCTTGTCGCCGGGGGCGAGTGCGGCAATTTTGTCTTTGTTTGCTCCGCGTCCCACGAGGCCTAAGTCGTGTCCGTCGAGGCGTCCGTGTCCTGCGTCGGTGCGCACTTCGGCAACTGTGAGGGTGATGTCGCGGCCGCTGTCCCAACCCTGACCTTCGGCAAGGTCAAGCAGTACTTCGGTGGCATCGTTGGCGTCGTCGAAATCATACAGGCCGTCAACAACCTTGATTGGCATGAAATCGCGGTTGTTTCCGTAGTAACTGTTGTACATGCACAGCTCGTCGGATCGCACGCCCTTGTTGCATTGGTTAACTTCAAGCGTGCCGGTTTTGTCGGATGTGATGTTTATGGTGGAGGTGCAATAGTCCATATACGCCGTTTTGTCGTACGATATTGCCATTACACCCGTGCGCATCGTACCTCCGTCCCACTGGTCGTGGTTCTGGTTGGATTCTGTAACGATAATGCCGTTGCGGATGCTCGCGTTGCGGGTAGTGCCGTTGTAAGTTTTGTTTTCTGGCTGCGATGCCACTACCCAGAAATTGGCGTTGGCGGCAGCGACAGGACGGTGGCTTTCGGTACTTTGGCGCTTGGCTGCATCTACGAGGCGTTCGGTGCCCTTGGCGCTTTCGTTTGCCACGGTGGTTTCGATGCGGTTATATGGATTGTTCAGATCCACCCGCAGAAGGTTGATGTTCAACGGATAGGATGGCAGACGGTAACGTGTGTGGCGGATACCTGGACCGATTTCGCGGTCAATCATAACGTCGGCGCTGTATGTTTTGCCTTCAAGTACAACATCCTCGGCAACAACCGGAAAGATGGAGCAGACAGTTAGCGCGATAGCTGAGAAAAGTTTTTTCATGTATGGAATATTAGAGATTGACTGATTGATTTACAAAAGTACCCAAAAAATCTGTATTGCAATCCAAATAAAAGTTAAATAATGAATATCGCCATAGAAGAAGCCTCCCAACACGATAGGCATAGAGGTTGACCTTAATTATGCTTAAGCTCCAGTTCACTATTATACGTATCCTATGTGATTTATCAGTCCGCTGCCAAAGCCTGGAATGAATAATTATAGAGTGGTAACTCTACAGACTACCCCCGGAACACCCGACGTTTGGGTTGTTCCGGGGGTATTTATATTGAGTTATTCTCTTGACTATTGTTACTCTGCCGGTAGCCAGACCTTGTAGGGTGTGCCTTTCTTTCTGTTTCCAAGCAGATAATAGGGGATAGCCGTGAATGAAGTTTTTTCGCCGTCGGAAGCGAACGCACTACCCTTCACTGCGTAAGCATTGTCCAGCTCGGGCATTTTATTAGAAAGGAGCAAAGGCGATGTTGTGTCGATGTGCAGATTATCAAGGTCTATATTGTCTATGCTTTCCAGACAATATACAAGTGGACCACATGCAATGGCCACTTGGTCAGAAAGTTGCTGTACATTCCTGTGTGCGGCAATATAGCGTGGTTGCATTGGCAGCGAGAGATTGATTGTATCACCCTTTTTCCATTTGCGCTTTATCACGGCATATCCGTTGACAACCGGAGGGTCAATCGTTTTGCCGTTTACACTTATTATCACCGGCGACGACACAGCAGACGAATAAAGGCCATCCTGATTTTCTATCGAACGGGCCCAACCGGGGATACGGAGTTTTATCGATATTTCTGATTTCTTTTGGGGATTTACTTCTATTTTGACATTGCCGTCGAACGGATATGATGTGGTCTGTTTAATAGTTACATCTGAAGATGCGGCCGGTATGATGGCTTTGCTGCCGATGTAGAGGTTTACGTAAATCTCATTTTCTCTGTGAGAGTATATGTTCGCAGGCATATTTCCCATGAATTTAAGGAACATCGGCGGACAACATGGGCAATCATGCCACTCCCAGCGTGAATGAGAATCGGAATTTAAAGGATTCTGATAAGTGTAATTATCGCCCGTGAGAGATATGCCGGTAAGCACTCCGTTATAAAGCACACGTTCATATTCGTCCATATACTTTGCATCACCGGCAAGCTGATGCATGTTACAGCTGAAAAATCCTGAACCTACAGCGGCGCATGTTTCAAGATATGCGTCCGACGGCAGGAAATAGTCTTCACCGAATTTTTCGTCAAAAGAAATGGCGCCCACACCTCCGGTTATATACATGCGCCTGCCGGTCATATTGTTCCATAGTCGCTGAGCCGATTCAATATATTCCCGGTTTCCGTTTTCTTTTGCTGCAGCTGCTACTCCTGCAAGATATAGTGTGGCACGAACTGCATGCCCTTCGATGGTCTCTTGCTTGGAAAGCTGTACAGAATCTTGTGCATAAGGCGCGAATGTAGGTCTCGAATGATTGCCGTAAAGCATTGTGTCTGCATATTTGTTATCCTTTATCCAGCGCTCGGCATTTTCGTTTCCCCATCCGCCCCAGTTTGGAAGTCCGCAATGATTGCCACGCTGCTCAATCCAGAATTCGGCAAGACTTAAATAATTCTCGCTATTGACGGGTACATCTATCTTTTCGGCAAGGTCCGGATGAGAAGAATATAGGCGGTAGAGTTTCACAAGAGCTTCCTCCGGCCCCGAGTGTGCCGGAACAATGTTATGCTTCGGCGCAGGACCCATATAATCATACATAAGGTTTGCCATTTTTGTAGCTGCTTTCAACAGCTTGGTTTCTCCGGTAGCATTGTAATAATGCACACCTGCTTCTATTAGCATTCCGGCATTATATACATCGTGCATCCATCTGAGAAGACCTCCGTTTTCGCCCCAGCGGTGATTATTTTCTGTAAGGTGTGTGTAAGTATTTATAAATCCAGACGGTTCGGTGTCTTGTGCCGCAGCGACGAGTTCCACGATGCTGTCGATTCTCGTTTTTAAAGCATCATCGGGATATTGCGTCATCAGGTCTGAAATACCCGGATGCTTTCGTATATAAGCCCGTCAAACCAAGGTAGGTGTACATGATTATGTGTGTCGCGGTCGCCTTTGGCTACATTCCTGAAGTTATCAAGAGTATTACGCCGTTCTTCGGGCCGACAGTCAGTTAGATGGCGTCCTTCAAATTTATTCAATATATCATTGGATGTCTTGCTGGCCCATTGCTGAAGTTTGGGAGACCAGAAGGCATCGTCAATTTTGACTGTCATAAGAGGTTCCGGTTCTAATGATTCAGAATAGATTCTTTCCGACGCTCTGACTTGTGGCATATGGATTGCTGCAGAGACGATGGCAAAAGCGATGAAACGTGATACATTCATTTGTCAGACGGATTAGTATTAAATAATGTGAGTGTGGTAAAATGTAAATGATTTGGAATTAGGTCGTTGGTGATGAAATACTGAATTTTAGTGATGGATTGCAAACAAAAACTCGTACCGTAATGTTTACCGGATACAAAATTACGGAAATAATTAGTAATGTCCGATAGTTTCGCCATAGGTTTTTTTTGCGATATGCCGTTGTAGTTGTTGAATTCCACGTTAATATAAAAATCGCCGAAGCGGCATGCTCCGGCGATTTTTGTGTCTGTATGTTATTGGTGGGGGAGTGTGGCGTGTTTCTGTATCGCTTCGGTTTCCGCACGATCCACCTGTTCTTCGGTTGGTTCGTATCCTGGTGTCCATTTGGATACTTCCGAGGGCTTGCGGCCTTCTATCTGCCAGTCGAAAGGATAGAAGTGTGCGGAGGGGTTACGCCAGTCGGGTTTGCGTTTGGAATATATCCACAGAGGCAGGATAACGAACGCGAGTACGCCCGCGATAAGGATACCGATGTAGACGATAGGGCTGCCGGTAGCTATTTGCGATGGCGGCAGATAGCTGAGAAGAAGTGCCGCAAGTGCTCCGATAATGCCCACCGAGCATACGACAACTTCGCCGAATTTGCCGCCGGGTACACGGAAACCTCGTTTTTTGTTCGGTGCCGTGCGTCGCAGACGGATGAACGAGGCGTAGATTATCAGCACCATGATAAGATAGATTATGGTGGCCATCTGCGACATTATCTGGTATGCCGATTCTACGGTTGGCAGAACCAGAAGCACCAGTGTGAGCAGGGTTACGATACCGCCTTCGATATAAAGGATTCGCTGGTTGATGCCGTTCTTGTTGGTATGCTGGAGGCTGCGGGGTAGATAGCCCGACTGGGCCACGGCCATAAGGCCGACAGAAGGGCCATTGACGAGCGAGCTTACCTGGCCGATTACACCGAACATGATAAACACTGCCATTATGTTGCCTAACCAATGGCAGTTAAGGCTGTCAAACAGATGGTTATAGGCAATCAGGAGCGACTGCAGCAAGTCGATATTAGCGGAAGGAATAACGAATCCGATGATGAGGGTGCCGATAGCATAGATTGCTACTATAGACACTCCTGCGACGAGTACCGCGCGTGGAAAATCGCGTGCCGGGTTTTTCATGTCGTTTATATGTACGGCCTGTATTTCCATTCCGCCGTAAAAAAGAAATATGGATGCGGCGAGCACAATGGTGCTGAGATGAGAGAAATCGGGTATGAAAGGAACATGATCCAGATCTATGGTTTTACCCATGCACACATACACAATACCGAGTATAACCAGTATGCCGGCAGGAATGATTGTGCCATACAGGCCGCCCGCTGTACTCAGTTTATTGGCCATTTTGGTGCCGCGGAAAGTATTGAAGGTGGCGGCCCAATAGATAACAAGTGCCACAACGAGAGTATAAATCTTGTTGGCGGCGAGTTTTTCATCGAAGCTTTCGGGCCAGAAAATAAAAGCTAAGGATGCTGCGCCGAACATCAGTACAGTGGGGAACCATATAATGATTGTGGTGGATTCCAGGAACATTGCCGTCCAGCCAACCTTGGGGCCGAATGCTTCGGACACCCACCGGTACAGACCGCCGCTCTTTGTGTATGTGGAGGCCAGTTCGGCGCATACAAGCGAGAATGGAACCAGAAAGACAATGGCGGCGAATATGTAATAGAAGATGGACTGTATGCCGAACTTCGCTTCGGACGGCAGTCCTCGAAGACTCACGATGGATGTGATGATCAGAATCGCCATCGCCATCATCGTAATGCTTCCGTTTGCAGTCGATACGGGCTTTATGCGGCCCGATATCGTCTTTTCGGATACTGTGTTGTGTGTGTTTGCCATTTCTTGGAAAATTTGGGGTTATGTCATTTAGATATAGAACTGGTGCTGCATTACGTTCCGGTGCGTTTTCTCGATGGTAGCCGGACATTATATATGTTACATAAATAACTATATGGAAGATGAAAAGGTTTGAATGCGCGAAAAAGCTGCTTTTCCGTTTGTAACGGTATGCAATAAAACGCATATGGCGGCGTTAAACATTAGCAGGCGTTTTTTTCGGCTTGTCGTGCCGGCGTCCGGAAAAACGGTCTCGCATATTGCAATGGAAATAGGCGCTAAGCTACATACATATATAATATCTATATTCGTCGCTCTTGCTATGGTACTGTGCGGTGCTTCGCTCGCCCGAGGTCAGTCCCGTGGCGAAGGTTTCCCGGCGCCCCCACCTGCCGCTTTTCCTCCTGCCGTTCCCGACAGTTCGTTTCTTCCTTTGCCGGTGGCTCCTACTGTTCCGCGAAGCTACGAGGATCTTATGCGCGATGAAATGGCGTACGACCTCGCATCGCCTTCCAATATCAAGACAACTGCCGAATACGACCCCGCAACGGGGTGTTATATTGTGCGTACGCGTGTGGGAGACATAGATATCGCTACGCCTTTCATGCTCACTGCCGAGCAGTATAACAACTGGCAGCTGAGGCGTTCCATGCAGCAGTATTACAAGGAACGCAACATGTCGCTTATAACCGACAAGCAGAAGGAACCATTCAATATCTTCGACATGAACTTCGCCCTCGGTCCGCTGGAAAAGATTTTCGGCCCGGGCGGCGTGTCGCTGAAGACGCAGGGTTCCGTGCAGGTGAAGATGGGTATTAAGAGCAACAAAACGGATAATCCGTCGCTGTCGCTGTCGGCCCGCAGAAAGACTTATTTCGACTTCGAGCAGAAAATCCAGGCTACTATCGCCGCCGGCGTCGGCGACCGCATGAAGTTCAACATGACTTACAATACCGATGCAACCTTCGATTTCGACAGCAAAAACCTCAAATTGGCTTATGAGGGTAAGGAGGATGATATTGTAAAGAATATAGAACTCGGTAACGTTTCTATGACAACCGGTTCTTCGCTCATAAGGGGAAGCACGGCCCTGTTTGGTATGAAAACAAAGCTGCAGTTCGGAAAACTGACGGCAACTGCGCTTGTGGCACAGCAGAATTCCGAGTCGAAGTCGGTGAACAGCAAAGGCGGTGCTCAGACTACCAAATTCTCTGTCAACGCCGACGAATATGAGTCGAACAGGCATTATTTCCTCGCCCATTTCTTCCGCGACAACTACGACCGCTTCGCGTCGAAACTGCCATATGTCGCCTCAGGCGTAAAAATCACACGTATCGAGGTGTGGGTTACCAACAAGAGCGGAAAATACGAGCAGGCTCGCAACTTTGTGGGATTTATGGACCTTGGCGAAAACTCGCACCTGGCGAATCACTACTGGACGCCCGACCCTGCGCGCGACAATCCGTCCAACACATCCAACGATTTGCTTTCAATAATCAAGACCGATTTTCCCGAGGCACGAAACATCAACCGCGTAACGCAGGTGCTCGAACCTCTCGGGCGTTATGGCATCGACGGCGGTAAAGACTACGAGAAGGTGGAGAGCGCCCGCCTCCTCAGCTCCAACGAATATGTCCTCAACAGCACTCTCGGCTATATCTCGATTAAGAGCCAGCTCAACGCCGACGAAGTCCTTGCCGTGGCCTACGAATACACATATAACGGCCAGGTATATCAGGTGGGCGAGTTCTCCGGCGACATCACTTCCACCGATCAGTGCCTTTATCTGAAAATGCTGAAGAGCACAACCACATCGCCGAAGTTGCCCATGTGGGACCTGATGATGAAGAACGTGTACAACCTCGGAGGCTATCAGCTGCAGAAAAACAAGTTCCGTCTAAATATCAAATATCTTTCCGATACTACCGGCACCAAAATAAACTACCTGCCCGTTCCCGGTCTTAACAACCAGAGCCTTCTGCAGGTGATGAATTTGGACCGCATCGACTCCAACGAAGAAAGCAACCCCGACGGTTTCTTCGATTATATCGAGGGATACACTATCCTTGCGGCCACCGGAAAGGTGATTTTCCCCGTTGTGGAGCCTTTTGGCTCGCATCTCGCATCCAGAATCAATAACCCTGCGTTGGCAGAACAGTATGTATACCAGGAACTTTACGACTCTACGATAGTTGTGGCGCGCCAGTTTGCCGACAAGAACAAGTTTGTGCTCGAAGGCGAATATATGGCCTCTTCCGGCTCGCAGATACGTCTCAATGCGATGAACGTTCCGCGTGGTTCCGTGGTGGTTATGGCCGGTGGCATGCGCCTTACCGAGAATTCCGATTACACCGTGGATTACGCGATGGGTATTGTAACCATTACGAATCAAAGCATTATCGACTCGGGCCAGAATATCAGCGTTACACTCGAGAACCAGTCTATGTTCTCCACGCAGCGCAAAACGCTGCTCGGTCTCGACTTGCAGTATCAGCTGAACAAGAACCTCAACATCGGTGCCACTCTTATGCATTTTTCCGAGAAGGCGCTGATAGAAAAGGTAAACATCGGCGACGAAGTGGTGAACAACTCCATGATGGGCCTGAATCTGTCCTACAACGGCGAATTTATGTGGCTTACCAATCTGCTCAACAAGATACCTACGGTAAATGCAACCCAGCCATCCAAACTGAATCTTGTGGCGGAGTATGCACGTATCATGCCTCACGGACAGAAATCGGGTTCGAACAAAGGATCGTCGTACATCGACGATTTCGAGAGCACTCAGACCGGCATAGACCTCCGTTCTCCGTATTCGTGGTTCCTGGCCTCAACACCTTACGATCCGTCGCCCGATGCGCTTTTCCCCGAAGCCGCTCTTTCAAACAATATCGATTACGGCAAGAATCGCGCACTGCTGAACTGGTACTACATAGACCGCCTGTTCACACAGCGCAACTCCAATATGTGTCCGGGATATATCAAGAGCGACCTTAAGCAGCTCTCCAATCCATACGTACGCGAGGTTACCGTACGCGAGATATTCCCGGGACGCGAGACTTCTTATGGCGAATCGAATACCGTGCAGACGCTCAACTTGTCGTACTATCCCGACGAGCGCGGACCGTACAACCTCGACGATGCCGGCATGGATTACCGCGGACGCCTTACAAATCCCGAAAAACGCTGGGGCGGCATAATGCGCAAGATGGAGAATACCAACTTCGAGCAAAGTAACATCGAGTATGTGCAGTTCTGGCTTCTAAATCCGTTCCTTGATCCTGAGAACGACAACCTGGAGGGCGGAGACCTGTACATCAACTTCGGCGAGATTTCCGAGGATATTCTTAAGGATGGTCTCAAAAGCTACGAAAACGGCGTGCCTTACGACGGCAACGACGAATATATGAAAGAAACCGTGTGGGGCCGCGTATCGTCGCAGAACTCGCTCACATATTCATTCGACAATAACAAGGGCGCGCGCCTGGCGCAGGATGTCGGTCTCGACGGGCTGCATACAGATCAGGAATTCCAGTTCCCAACATACCAGACATACGCCGATAATGTGCGCCGTCGTGTGTCGGCCGAGACGCTCGATTCATTGGAGCGCGACTCTTTTTCGCCGCTGAACGATCCTGCCGGCGACAACTATCACTTCTATCGAGGCTACGACTACGACGAGCAGCGTCTCGGTATCCTTGAACGCTACAAGCGCTACAACGGCGTGGAAGGAAATGCTCTTTCCCCCGAGGACGCTTCAGACCCGCTGTATCAGTCGGCACGCGCTGTTCCCGATGTGGAGGACATAAACCAGGATAACACGCTCAACGAGTACGAACGCTATTTCCAGTACCGTGTTTCTATCCGTCCTGAGGATCTTGTTGTGGGCCAGAATTTCATTACCGACAAACAGGTATCCGTCGTTGCCGCCCGCGATGGTACATTCCCTACAATGGAGTGGTATCAGTTCAAGATTCCTTTGAGCGATTTCGAGAAAGTGGTAGGTTCTATAAACGATTTCTCAACTATCCGCTTCGCCCGTATGTTCCTTACCGGATTCAAGAAACCGGTACACCTGCGTTTTGCCACGCTCGAACTTGTGCGCGGCGAATGGCGTTCGTACGACTTTAATCTGAACACCCGAGGCGATACTCCGGCACAGGGTAAGCTGGATATGTCGGTGGTGAACATCGAGGAAAACGCCCAGCGAGAGCCTGTAAACTATGTTCTGCCTCCCGGCGTAACTCGTATTTCCGATCCCGGTCAGAGCCAGATTGTGCAGCTGAACGAGCAGGCCATGTCGCTGAAAGTGTCCGACCTTGACGCAGGCGACGCGCGTGCCGTTTACCGCAACACTCAGCAAGACCTTCGCAACTACAAGCGCCTGCAGATGTGGGTGCACGCCGAAGCGATGATAGACAACACAACCGATTTGCGCTCCAACGACCTGAGTATTTTCATCCGCCTCGGCTCTGACGTGAAGAACAACTTCTACGAGTACGAGATTCCTCTGGAGCTGACGCCTTTCGGAACATACGACCGTTATAGCGATGCCGATAAGTGGATTGTGTGGCCGCGACAAAATTTTATGGACTTTAATCTGCAGAACCTTGTCGAACTGAAGAAGGAACGCAACCGCGAGAAGCGTAACCAGGTGGATGGTGTCGGTTTCGGTACCCTCTACACGGGGCGCGATCCCGACAACGACCGCAACCGCATGGCTGTGCTCGGCAATCCTTCGCTCAGCGATGTACGCGTAATCCTTATTGGTGTGCGCAACAATTCTGCCACTACAAAGGCGGGTACCATCTGGGTGAACGAACTCAAGGTTACCGACTTCAACGAGGCCGGCGGCTGGGCTGCGAAAGCAAACGCAACCCTTAATATGAGCGACATCGCTACTCTGAATCTTGGCGCACATATCGAGTCCGCCGGTTTCGGCAGCGTTGACCAGAGTCTGAACGAGCGCCGCCTCGACGATTACGAACAGTACAATGTAGCCATACAGGCCGACCTTGGCCGTTTCCTTCCCGAAAAGGCCAAACTGCGCGCCCCCGTATATTATTCTTATACCAAGGAGAAAACATCGCCCAAATACAACCCTCTCGACCAGGACGTACTGCTGAAAGATGCTTTGGACGATTGCGAGACCGACGCACAGCGTGATTCTGTGAGCGCATACGCGATAGAGCGCAATACGGTACAGAATTTCTCGCTTTCCGGATTTAAGTTCGATGTGCAGAGTAAGAATCCAATGCCGTGGGACCCTGCTAACTTTACTGTAAATTTTTCCTTCACAAAGCAGTCCAAGACCGATCCCACCACCGAGTACGAGTACACCAACGACTATCGCGGCTCATTCGGCTACAGCTATTCTCCGTTCATAAAGGGGTTAAAGCCTTTCGGCAAGCTCAAAGGAAAGAGCAAGAACGTCAAGTTCCTGCGCGAGTGGGAGCTGCAGTGGCTGCCTAACAATATATCGTTCCTCACAAGCATGAACCGTACCTATTACGAGCAGCAGACACGTTCCGAAACCGACGTAATGTTCCAGCTGCCTGTATCGGTAAGTAAAAACTGGCTATGGGACCGCCAGCTGCAGGTTACGTGGAACCTTACCAAGAGCCTTTCGCTGTCGTTCAGTTCCAATACTTCGGCACGTATCGAGGAAACCGTGGGCGCCGTAAACCGCAAGCTTTTCCCTGACAAATATCGTGATTGGAAGGACACCGTATGGTCCAGTATCAAGTCGTTAGGTACTCCCTGGGCCTATAACCAGACATTCACGGGCCAGTACAAGGCTCCGTTCAGCAAGATTGCTTTCCTCGATTTCCTCACCGGCAACGTGAGCTACAACGCCACATACCGATGGGACCGCGGTGCCACAATCGACGGCGAGAAACTCGGTAATACTATCGCCAATCAGGCGGCATGGACCGTAGACGGACGCATCAACTTCGAGACATTCTACAATAAAATTCCGATTCTCAAGGATGTTACCCGCCGTTTTGCAAATACGCGCCGTTCCACGGCCGCGCCTAAAAAAGCAAAGAAATTCGAGCGAACCTACGCTCTTGCTCCGGATACCACAATAACAATTAAACATAATCTTAACGTAAAGAACGTCAAGGTTTCTGCAACTACCACCGACGGCAAGCCTTTCGCGGTGAAGACGCGCATTGTGGACAACAAGACCGTGGAGGTGCTTACAAAAGGTGAGCAGAATCTGAAGTTCACCGTAACGGAGGTGTTGAAGGATGAAAAGAGCCTTATGCGCAATATCGGCGAGTACGCGCTGCGTTTCGTAACCTCGCCGCGCAATGTTTCCGTGCGCTACCGCAACACGCGCTCGCTGTCGTTGCCCCTGTTCAATCCCAACATCGGCGATATATTCGGCCAAAGCAACGATTACGGTCCTATGGCGCCGGGCCTGGACTTCGCATTCGGCTTCACCGACGAAAGCTATATCCAGAAAGCGCTGGATCGCGGATGGCTTGAGACAAACGACGGACAGACTTCGCCGGCTCTGTGGTCCCATACCAATGAACTGAACATAGAAACAAACTTCGAACTGTTCAAGGGTTTCAAGGTGCAGCTTACATTCAACCGCACCGACAACCGCAACTCGCAGGTTCAGTTCATGTATGCCGACATGCCTACGACATACTCGGGTTCGTACACTAAGACACATTGCGCCATCCTTACTGCATTGCGTTCTTCGAGTGCCGATGACGGCTACTTCTCTCCGGCTTTCCAGCAGTTCCTGAACAATATTCCCGAAATACGCGACAGGGTAGAGGCTCAGTACGGTAATCTGAACTACCCGTCTACTGGCTTCATGCGCGATAATCCCAATGCCGGCAACCGTTTCAACCCGGAGGTCGGCACCGTAAGCGAAACATCATCGGACGTGCTTATACCGGCCTTTGTGGCCGCGTATACCAAGCGTAAGGCTGCAAAACAGAACCTTAATCCTTTCCCCAGCTTCGCTTCGGTGCTTCCCAACTGGCGTATCACTTACGACGGTCTCGTGAACCTTGGAAACTTACGTTCCATATTCAAGTCCTTCACGCTGTCTCACGCATATCAGTGTACCTATTCGGTCGGCTCGTTCTCGTCGTACCTCAACTGGGCGAGCGCTTCCGGAGACCTTGGTTTCACTCTCGACGAACTTTCGGGCAATCCCATCCCGTCATCGCCGTACAATATCTCGTCGGTGGCCATAACCGAGCGTTTTGCGCCGCTTATCGGCGTCAATTTCACGCTGAAAAACGAATTGCAGTTCAACATCGAGTACCGCGACCAGCGCACACTCACCCTCAATTCAGCCGCCGGCCAGCTCGTGGAGGCGACTTCCAGGGGCATTACTATCGGCGCTGGCTACAAAATTGTGAATTTCAATACCGTACTGAAGATGAAGAAGTCGCAGACTGGCGTGAGCAACGACCTTACTGTAAACGCCGACTTCTCCTTCCAGAATAATCAGGCCCTGATACGCCGTATCGAGGGCAATTATACGCAGCCTACAAGCGGTACTAATACCCTCACGATGAACCTTACAGCAAGCTATGTGCTGAGCAAGCGACTCACCCTTTCCGCGTTCTTCGACCACCAGGTGAACACCCCCCTTGTTACCACAAGTTCGTATCCCACAACCAACTCTTCCTACGGTCTGTCGCTAAACCTTTCGCTGTCGAGGTAGTCCTAATATTCAGAAACCATTTAAAATCAGTAATATGAAAAAAATCTTTACCCTCGCGTTCCTTGCCGGCGGAGTTATGACGGCAAGCGCACAGCTTATTGCCACAACACCCGGCACTGTTCTTACTTATGAATGTACCGCCAAGACCGATGACGGCGACAAAACATTCGAAGAAGTAAGCACACTCAAAGATGCAGTAAAAGCCGACGATGGCGTTGTTACATACACTTTCGAGGATGTAGCTCCTACTCCCGGTTCACTCGTAGGCAAAACCACAACGTATTCGTATTATACATTCAATCCTGCCGATAATACCACAACGGTATTGCTCTCCGGCGAGGAACAGACAAAAGCCGAATTTATCGAGATGGTGAAGCAGCAGGCCGAAGCCGAAGGCACAATCCTGTCCGATTCGCAGATCGACGAAATTGAAAAATCCATAAAGGTCAAAGGCGAACTTAAACTGTCGCTCAACCCTGCGACACCTGCCGGTACCAAAGCCAAAAACCAGAGTGTACGCCTTCACCTTGGCCCGACGGTTATCACCACCAACCTCTGGGAGAATGTTGTTGTCGGTCAGGAAAGCGTTACCGTACCCGCCGGAACATTCGATTGCATGAAGGTTACTTTTCTGCAGCGCCAGTCGGCCGGTGGTGAAGTAAGCAAAAGCTACTATACCCAATGGTATGCCGAGGGCATCGGTGCCGTCCGCACTGAAATCAGTGAGAAAAAAGGTGGCGAACCCATGATTAGCATTGTTCTCAAATCGGTGGAAAAACCCGAATAATTTATATATAGGGCGAAGGTATTTTTGGGCACTCAATTGTAAAGTTTTGTTAAATAATTACTAAAAAGTGCCCTGTTTTAGAAAAAATGCGTACCTTTGCAAACGGGTAAGTCCTACACGACCAGCTCCCTGAAAACTCCCCCAGATCTTGACCGAAGCAAGGGTATCAGGTTGTAGCGGTGCGATGTAGTAAGCTTACCCTTTTTTTGTGCCCGTAGTATCACACCGGATAACCCATCAGCTTGAGAATGAGCGGTGCTAGCAGTGTTGTAAGAATTCCGTTAAGAGTCAGTCCGAGCGACGAGAAAGCTCCGTAACGGTCGCTGCGCTCCATTGCGGCGGAAGTGCCCACGGCATGTGCTGCGGTACCGATGGATAGTCCTGTAGCCATAGGGCTTTTGACATGACCGAGTTTCACAATCTTAAATCCTGTCATGCCCCCGAAAATACCGGTGGATACCACTACAGCGGCTGTGAGCGGCGGTATTCCGCCTATACTCTGCGATATTTCCATTGCGATAGGCGTTGTTACGGCTTTGGGCGCCAGCGACATAACTACTTCGCGCGATGCTCCGAACAGTTCCGCGAAAAATACCACGGAAACCACGCCGGCTACACATCCGCACATCTCGGCAGTGAGCAGAGGCAACATCTGTTTCTTTATCGTTTCAAGCTGTTTGTACAGAGGAACACCCAGAGCAACTACGGCCGGTTTCAACCACATGTCTATGTATATGCCGGCCTGCTGATATGTTTCGAAATGTATGTCCATGCACAGCAAAAGGCATATCATCACGATAATGGAAACTAAAATCGGATTCAGCAGACGCATGCCGGTGCGACGCTGAAGATACTGCGCTCCAAGATAGCTGGCGAATGTAAGGGCTATCAGAAAAATCTTGTCGGTTAAAAAGTCCATCAGCATGCCCTCCTGCGTTTAAGGTTCATAAGCCTGTTATGGCGAGCCCACTGGTGTACGCGGCCTGTAACAATGATTATCACCGCCGTGCTCAGCACAGAGGCGGCCACGATAGGCATCCATTCGCTGCGGAGGATACCCAGACAGTTCATTATTCCTATACCTGCGGGAACAAAGAAAAAACCGAGGTTGTGGACAAGAAAATCAGCCACACGCTCGACATAGCGAAGTTTCACAATTCCGGCCTTTAGAGCCGCCGCAAGAGCTACCATGCCGATTACACTCGATGGCAACGGAATACCGGTGAGCCATACAATAAACTCGCCGAACGCGAGAAAGGCGAACAATACGCCACATTGAATTAACATAAATTGTACCTTATTAGAAAAACGTCGCAAAGTTACAGCTTTTTGCTCAGTGTACAATAGTGTATATGAAAAATGGCCGCGGTAAGCGGCCATTCGTATGAGTGGGTAGCTGATGCTTATTTTGCAAGAGCGGCGGTATCGCGGGCGATGGTTAGTTCCTCGTCGGTGGGGATTACACATACCTTTACGCGCGATGCTGCGGAGGAGATGACAGTTTCGGTGCCACGGGTGCGTGCGTTGATATCCTTGTCGATTTCCACGCCCATGAAGCCGAGTGTGCTGCATACATCGGCACGCAGGCCTGCCTGGTTTTCGCCGACACCGCCGGTGAATACGATGATGTCTACACCGCCCATTTCGGCAGCGTAGGCGCCGATATATTTGGTGATGCGCAGCATGTACATGTCGAGGGCGAGGCGTGCGCGTTCGTTGCCTTCGGCGATGGCTGCCTCGATTTCGCGCATGTCGTTGCTTACGCCGCTCACACCAAGCACACCGCTTTCCTTGTTTATGATGTTCTGCAGCTGGTCGGCGCTGAGGTTATGCTTGTTCATGAGGAATGTAAGCGCTCCGGGATCTACATCGCCCACGCGAGTGCCCATCATCAAGCCTTCCACGGGTGTGAGACCCATAGATGTGTCTACACATTTGCCACCTACGATTGCGGCCATTGAGGCGCCGTTGCCAATATGGCAGGTGATTATGCGCTGTTTGGTAATGTCCACACCGAGGAATTCGCACACACGGGCGCTAACATAGCGGTGGCTCGTGCCGTGGAATCCGTAGCGGCGCACGCCATCTTCTTTATAGAATTTGTAGGGTAGAGCGTACATGTATGCCTTTGCGGGCATTGTCTGGTGGAAGGCTGTATCGAACACTGCAACCTGAGGAACATCGGGCATAAGGGCCGTAATGGCGTCGATACCGGTCATGTTGGCGGGATTGTGGAGAGGAGCGATATCGTAGCATTCGCGGATTTTTGCCTTTACGGCGTCGTCTATTAGAACGCTCTCGCTGAATTTTTCGCCTCCATGCACAACGCGGTGGCCAACGGCATCGATTTCGTTGTAGCTTGAAATGCAGCCGTCAACGGGGTCGGTGAGTTTGTTAAGAATAGCTTTTACGGCTTGCTGATGATCGATAAGCCCAAGCTCGTCGGTAGCTTTGGAGCCATCGGCTTTCTTGAATTTGAGAAAACCGCCGGGAAGACCGATTTTTTCAACACCGCCTTCGGCAAGTGTATTACTTTCTTTGCCTTCGAGGTCGATAAGTTTATATTTTACCGAGCTGCTGCCCGAATTGAGAACGAGTATTTTCATGTTTTCAGAGGTTTTTAATGCCAATTGCCTGGTTGCAGGTAATTATTATTGTTTTGTAAATGTCTTCGGGGAAACATCCGCGCGATAGGTCGTTGACTGGCGCTGCGAGGCCTTGGAGGATAGGACCCACAGCCTGTACGTTACCGAGGCGCTGAACAAGTTTGTATGCGATGTTGCCGACGGAAAGGTTGGGGAATACCAGTACGTTAGCGCGACCGTTCAGCGAGCTGTTGGGTGCTTTCTGGTTTGCAACGGTGGGAACTATGGCGGCGTCGGCTTGCAGTTCACCGTCGAGAACGAGGTCGGGTTCCATTTCGTGGGCGATTTCGCAAGCTTTTATCACCTTGTCCACATCGGGGCTTGATGCCGAGCCTTTTGTAGAAAATGACAGCATTGCGACGCGGGGCTCGATGCCGGCGATGTCGCGTGCGGTGCGTGCGGCGCTGATTGCTATCTGTGCCAGTTCGGGAGCGGTAGGATCGGGAACAACAGCGCAGTCGGCGAAAATCAGAATATCGTTAGTGCCGTATTTGGAACCTTTGGGAAGGAGCATGAGGAATGCGCCGGAAACAACGCTGATGCCGGGCAGAGTCTTTATAATCTGGAAGGCGGGGCGCAGAACGTTTCCGGTGGTGTTGAGCGCGCCGGCAACCTGACCGTCGGCGTCGCCGGATTTCACCATCAGGCAGCCCAGATAAAGCGGGTTGGCAGCCATCATGCGAGCTTCCTCCATCGTCATACCTTTTTTCTTTCGCAGTTCGAATAGCAAGGGAGCATATTTGTCGATTACCTCTTCGCTGGCGGAGTCTACGATGTTTGCTTTCTCAATGTTATTGAGCTTAAGCTCGCGGGCCATAGCCTTTATCTCGTCGGGGTTGCCTATCAGAGTGATTTCTGCCAGACCGTCGCCGATAATACGGTCGGCGGCTGTAAGCGTGCGTGTTTCAAGGCCTTCGGGCAGCACAATCCTCTGCGGATGTTTGCGAGCCTTTTCTATCAATTGTTCAAACAATTCCATAGTGTACCGTTTTTGGTTATTTTGTGCAAAATTAAGCAAAAAAAGGCATTTATTGTCCTGCAAGCCAAAAAAACATTTGAAACTGCGTTCATTGTTTTTTATCATAGCGTGCAATAATATGTTTTATTGCTGTGAACAATGTGGAACGGAGGTATGTTTTGAAATAAAAGCATCAAAAGCAAGTTCAACTGTTAATCGAAGAAAATTATGTCTCATTCATCCACTAAGCGCCGCAACCGGGTATCGGTATGGGTTGCAATAGGCGCCATATTCCTTATCATACTGTTGATTATCTGGCTGACGTTCGCCGATCTCACCGGCGATACTGACGTTGCAGCATTTATAGCGCCGTATATTGTTAAATAATTAGATATATGGAAGATTTCCTGATAGTTACACCCGAAAAGATAGGTCTGCTGATGTGGATTGTATGGGGGCTTATAGGTGTTGTCGGGGCGCTTTTGACGCAACGTATAACACAGTTCCGTAAGATGCTCGCCTTCAATATCGTTTTAGGTATTGCCGGCGGTATACTGGGAGGCTTCCTGTCTGTTCAGGTTATTGGCGATACTCCTATGATGCTGGTGATTGTATCGGTATTAGGTGCAATTTTCGGAGCCGGTATAATCCTGTGGATAGCCGCAGCGCTAACATCCCATTTCTCGGAAAGATAATTGTGATTGAAGCCATATATACTCCGGCGGAGGCTCGCGAGAGCTTCCGCCGGTATTGCATTGTTAGTCAATGTTTTATTGTTTGTTTTTTATACTGCCACCTGAAGAATGGTGTATGGATGTAGGATTCTTTATTGAACACGATATGTCGCCGCTGCTTGATGCGCTCACGTTTCCGGTCTCTGCTAACAGTTTGTGTGCAGAAATATCTGCGCCGCTTGAGGCTGAAAGCGATACCTGGTCGACTTGTCCGGACAAACTAATATCTGCGCCGCTCGATGATGTGGCAGAAAGCGCGCGAGCCAGTATGCCGTAAATGTCGATGTCGGAACCGCTTGACGAAGCGACAGTTATCTCATCGGCGACAACACTCGCAAGCTTTATATCGGCACCGCTTGAGGCTGTGCCATTTACTTTCTTGTAATCGATTTTTCCTTTAATGGATATATCTGCGCCGCTTGATGCTGAAAGCGATAACGTGCTCATTGCCATGCTCATACTTTCAGTTTCGGCCAAATTGAATTCAGAACCGCTTGATACTTTGACAGATGTAAGCGCCGGACCGGTAACGACAGCTTTAATTCTGAAGTGGCGCACATTTGTGTTATTTTCGAGTCCCATACGTAGCTGATTGCCTACAACTTTAACCGTAAGTCGGTCGGCAACATTCTCTGAAATAGTTACAACTGCCTCTCTAACAGTACCAATACGATAGGTTACATCGATTCCGGCCCATAAGCTGATTTCGTCAAATGATGGGAGATTCTTGTACTCTTTGGTGACGCAATTGAGGTTGTGGGTGGTGGTTTCGGTTACCGATTTTGCGCATGATGTGAATGTTATCGCAGGGGCGACAATGATACAGGCGATAAACAGGCTGTAAATCAGATTGTTAAAATGTGATTTCATGATGTGATGGATTGTAGGAATGTTTTATATATATGACGCAAAGTACCCCCAAAATGTTACATTCTACATCAAAAATAATTTATTTTTATAGCAAAAAAATCGAAAAATAAGGCTCAAAAATTTACGCATTGTAAATAAACTTTTACGCAATGTGAAAATATTCAGGTGCCAACTACGCAGGTACGGCTAAATCACGCAGGCCGGTGGTGCGATAGAAAAAAATTATTATCTTTGCGTTGTCAAACTAACATAAACCAGTCATGAATGAGATTGAACTGATTCTTATAAATATATCCGGCGACGACCGTCCCGGCGTTACGTCGGCGCTAACCGAAATTCTTGCCCGTCACGACGCCCAGATTCTCGATATCGGCCAAAGCGACATTCACCACAAACTATCGTTGGGCGTGCTGTTCCGCACAACATCCGACAAGAGCGGCGATGTTATGAAAGACCTACTGTTCAAATGTTACGATTTAGGTGTTAAAATACGCTTTACGCCTATCACGGTAGAGGATTACGAGGCCTGGGTTGCGCGCGAAGGAAAGAGCCGCTGGATTATTACGATACTTGGCCGTACACTCACGGCTAAGAACATCGCGCTGGTTTCTGCAGAAATAGCGCGTCAGCATCTGAATATCGACAGCATCCGCCGTCTTACCGGCCGTCAGCCGCTGTCCGACAAGATAGAGCCTCGCTCGAAGAGCTGTGTGGAATTCTCGGTTCGCGGCAATCCTGATGATGTAGATGCCATGCGCAGCCGTTTTATGGAAATATCGCAGGCTGACGGGTTCGATATCTCTTTGCAGGAGGACAATGTGTTCCGCCGCTGCCGCCGTCTGATATGCTTCGATATGGATTCCACACTAATCGAGACCGAGGTTATCGACGAACTTGCCGACCGTGCCGGAGTTGGTCCGGAGGTTCGAGCAATCACCGAGAGCGCCATGCGCGGCGAGATAGATTTTTCGGAGAGCTTCAAGCGCCGCGTTGCATTGCTGAAAGGCCTTGACGAGAGCGTTATGCGCGACATCGCCGAGAAACTTCCGATCACCGAGGGTGTTGAGCGTATGATGCAGGTGCTTAAGCGAACGGGCTACAAGACAGCCATTCTGTCGGGCGGCTTCACATATTTCGGGAACTACCTTAAGCAGAAATTCGGCTTTGATTACGTTTACGCCAACGAACTTGAAATTGTGGACGGCAAGCTCACGGGCCGTCATCTCGGAGATATAGTTGACGGCAAGCGCAAGGCCGAACTACTCAAGATAATAGCACAGGTAGAGAATATCAATATAGCTCAGACCATCGCTGTTGGCGACGGCGCCAACGACCTACCCATGCTGTCTACCGCGGGCCTCGGCATAGCTTTCCATGCAAAGCCCAAGGTTAAGCGAACCGCCCGTCAGTCTATTTCCACGATTGGTCTGGACGGCGTGCTTTATTTCCTTGGTTTCAAGGACAGCCTCATTACCGACAGGTGTGCTCCGTGCTCCGAGTGAAGCGGTGAACAAAGCCCCGTTGCGGCATGTTTATATTGTGCCACGGGGCTATTAGTTCATTCACAAGCTTTTGTTATGATATATTCAAGGAACCTCGCTCTTATTCTGCTGCTTTTCGCATCGTTTATTCCCGGAGTAGCCGGCGACGGCCTCGGCGGCCACCAGTCGGTTGGCCTTGTGCTTAGCGGCGGGGGTGCGAAGGGCATAGCGCATATCGGGGCACTGCAGGCATTAGAGGAGAATAACATACCAGTAGACTACATAACAGGCACCTCGATGGGCGCGATAGTAGGAGGACTGTATGCCTGCGGGTATACACCGGCCGAGATGCTCGAACTTATTACGTCCAATTATTTCAGCTATCTGTCCACCGGTCGCATCGACCCGGAATTCACTTACTATTTCTCGCAGGAGAAACCGACTCCACAGATGTTCAGTTTTTCGCTGGGGAGCCGGGACTCCACTGCTCGCGACCGGTATAATCCACAGTCTCTGATCTCGCCGACCCCTATGGTGTTCGGCTTTATGGAGATTTTTGGAGCGTACACGGCACAGTGCCGAGGTGATTTCGACCGTCTTTTTGTTCCTTTCCGGTGCGTAGCCTCTAACATGACCCAAAGGCGGAAGCATGTCTTCTCCGGCGGCAGCGTCGCCGACGCCATACGCGCGAGCATGAGCTTCCCTCTTGTATTCCAGGCGGTAAAAATCGGAGGCGACGTGTACTACGACGGTGGAATCTTCGACAATTTCCCTGTAGATGTAATGCGCAGCGAATTCGCGCCGTCGGTTATGCTTGGCTTTGATGTTTCGGCGTCTTCTGACGGTCCGCAGAATTCATATATGGACCAGCTTGATATGCTTGTGAGCCAGCCACAAAGCTACGATCTTCCGGAAAAGGACGGAGTGAAAGTCCGGATAAATCTTTCGGATTTCAGTCTGCTTGACTTCGGGGCTGCGCGCGAGATATACCAGCGAGGCTATGACCGCACAATGGAGATGATGGACAGTATAAAGGCACGAGTACATACCCGTGTACCGTCGGGGTCGCGGGAACTGCGTCGTGCAGTTTTCAAGTCGCAGACGCCTGCGCTCCGATTTTCCGAAGTCAAAGTTACCGGTGGCACCCCGCGGCAGAACGAATATCTGGAATATCTGTTCCATCCGGCACCGGGTACCGATACAATCGGCGTAGACCGGGCTCGTCTGGCTTTTTACCGCGCAATATCTTCGGATAAACTGAGCGGCTTTGTGCCTACTGCGACTGCCGTTAACGACAGTTCCGGTATGTTCCGCCTAAATCTGCTTGCAACGGTAAAGAGCAAATTCGATGTCGGCGTAGGAGCATACATAACATCCTCCAACAACAGCTTTCTGTATTTGCGTGCCGGTTACAGCACTATGAGTTTCAGTTCTCTGACAGCTGATTTATCGGCATGGATAGGTCAGAGCTATATGGCCGGAATGCTTAGCGGCTCGGCTTATCTTCATTCGAGCATACCCTCGGCACTGAAGTATCAGATAGTGGCGTCGCGCAAGCGTTATTACGAGAGCGAAAAGCTGTTTTTCCGCGATAACGAGCCGTCGTTTGTAGTGAATCACGAATATTTCGGCCGACTGTCATGGTCTGTGGCCACTGGACGTACGGGTGCGTTAGATGTCGGTATCGGTGGAGGCCGGGAGTATAACACGTTTTACCGAAACAGCAGTCCCGAAAGCTATACGGCCGGTCGCGACCATATAGCCCTGGACCTCGGTCAGGCATACGTAAGCTATTCGTCCTCGACACTTGACAACGGCAATTATCCCACCAGCGGCCATTACCGCAGCGGACGGGCTATGGCATTGGCCGGAAAGGCAAAATATTACAACGCCGTTGCAGACAAAAGCACAGCCGATGAAAAATGGTGGCTTCGGTTTGACTGGCGCGAGCGGGACTATCTTGACCTGGGCAAGCATTTTTCGCTTGGGCTGGAGGGCCAGGCCGTGCTGAGTACCCGAGGGCTTCTGGAGAGCTATTATGCCGCAATCAGTACAGCGCCATCATACAATCCAACGCCAGCCTCCAATAATATTTTCGATTCCAAAATGCGCGCCGACAGCTTTGTGGCGCTCGCGGCAGTACCTGTTTACAAGTACAATTCGTCGCTATCGGGTCGTCTGTCTCTTAATCTGTTCGCTCCTTTCCGCGCAATAAAGGAAGGTCCAGACGGCAATGCCATGCACGACCGCTGGTTCCGTAAAATATACTTCTTCGGCGAGGCCGACGTGGTTTACTCGCTGCCATTTGCCGATATCTGCGTGTACTGCAACTATGCCGGCACAAGCACGCGTTTCAGCGCCGGTATCAGTCTGGGATTCTATCTTGAAGCTCCAAAATTCCTGTAGTACGGAAAAGAATGTTTTTAACTAAAAGAAACTTAACATGAACAAGGTTATCCTTCTTGGCAATGTGGGAAACGATCCCGAGATGCGTATGGCTGACGGTATGACGACGGCACGTTTCCGTCTTGCCACCATCGAACGCCGACGAGGCAAAGGCCCTGACGGCGCGGATATCGAGTTGCCGGCGCACACCGAGTGGCACAACATTGTAATGACAGGCCGAGCCGCTCAGTTTGCCGAACTATATATACGCAAGGGCATGAAAATAATGATTGAAGGAAAGCTACGCACGCGGTCGTGGGAGGACCGCACGGCAATAAAGCGATATATTACGGAAATTTATGCCGACAGCTTCGAACTGATGCCTCGCGCCGAACAGTGAACCAGCGGATAACCGTGTGAATTTATGAATTTTACAGAAAACGATTATAAATATATGCGGCGTGCTCTCCAGCTTGCCGCATGCGGGCGCGGCCATGTTTCGCCGAACCCTATGGTGGGCGCAGTGATTGTAGCCCCCGGAGGCCGCGTGATAGGCGAGGGTTGGCACAGGCGTTTCGGCGGTCCTCATGCCGAAGTTAATGCCGTGCGTTCGGTATCTGAGGCCGATAAGGCCCTTTTGGGGCAGTCTACCATTTATGTTACGCTTGAGCCATGCTCGCACTATGGCAAGACGCCCCCGTGCGCGTCTCTGCTGATTTCGTGCGGCATAGGCAGGGTAGTGGTTGGCGCAGGCGACCCCAACCCGAAAGTAGCCGGCCGAGGTATCGCCATGCTTCGGGACGCCGGTATAGAGGTGTGCGAGCATTGCCTTGAGGAAGAATGCCGCAGCCAGAATATACGTTTCATGACGGCGCATACGCATCATCGCCCATATGTTACTCTTAAATGGGCCATTAGCGCCGACGGCTTTATGGACGCCGAGCGCGGGCCGGACGGTGCCGCTTTCCGTTTTTCAGATGCGATTGGCGCGCAGATAGTGCATTGGCGTCGGGCCGTACATGATGCCATAGCCGTTGGAGCCAGTACAGCCATATCCGATAACCCTCGGCTTGATACGCGCCTGTTCGACGGCTCCAGCCCTCGCCCAGTTATCTTTGACCGCCACAAACTTGCAGACAAGGGCGTGTGCGCTCTGCTTGAGCGTGCCGACACACTCCATATTACCGACGGAAGCACAATCGCCGAAGTATTACGGCGGTTATATTCGGAAGAAGGCATAACGTCGATACTCGTTGAGGGCGGTTCCGGATTACTCGGGTCGTTCATTGCATCGGGCCTGTGGGATGAAGCCTTTGTGGAGGTGTCGCCTCAAGTCTTAGGCCCGCGCGGCCGTGTGGTATCGCCAACATTGGCAGCGATACCATCGGATACGTACAGCACAGGCCGTAACACTATCCTGCATTATCAGAAGATGCATTAAATTTTATTGGCATTCGCTTGCACGGGGCGTTAAAAACATATAAATGCGTCCAATTTCACGGATTTTAAGTAAGATATTTTGCCCCGTTGGTGCAAATAGCTTAATTTTGCATCTTGTAATATCGTAATCTAATGAAGAAATTCACAATACTGAGCATTGCCGCGGTTGCTGCGGTTTCGACATTCATATCCTGCAATTCTTCCAGCTCTACGGATGATTATATGTACGACGTAGTGTCGAATACCGGAGTAAGTGCCTTTAAACTGAGCGCAAACGACAGCGTGCTTGCCAATCTCGATACTATATTTTTCTCCATCGACCTGGAGAAAGCGGAGATTTTCAATGCCGATTCACTTCCCTACGGAACCCCAATAAACAAGCTGGTTCCCGTGATAACCATGATGGATACACCCAGCAAATTAGAGCTGAAAGTGCCAATGGATAACGGCAGGGATTCAATACATAACTATCTTGAGAATCCGGGCGATACAATCGATTTTTCCCGAGGACCGGTTACGATGAGCGTAACGTCGCTTGACGGGCTTGTATCGCGCGACTATATCATATCTGTGCTTGTGCACAAGGAAGAAAGCGATTCTCTGGTATGGAGCCAAACTGCACGCACAATACTTCCGTCGGCGCTATCAGCTCCCGCGCGTCAGCATACCGCCAAAGCCGGAAGCTCGATATATTGTCTTACCAACGCCGGCACATCGTGGAGCATAGCAACCCGAGGATATGTATCGGATAGCTGGGACAAGTACATGGTAACAGTTCCGGAAGGCTCCGATATCAATTCGTTCTGCGGCACGGATAACGGAGTTCTCTATATTCTTGCCCCTCAAAAACTTTACGCCTCGACCGACGGAGGGCGTTCGTGGAGCGATACCGGCAAAAGCCTGAACTACATATACGGCAACTATGGCGAAAATGTACTTGGCGCGGTAGAAAACGACGGAGAGTGGACGAGCGTTGAATATCCTTCCGGAAAGACAGCGATAATTCCCGACGGAATGCCAGTAGCCGGCACATCGCCGTTGCTGTCATATTCGTTTGCTCTTGGCGAATCACCGATTTCTACGTTTGTAGGAGGCCGAGATTCGCAGGACCGCATGGACGGATCGTCGTGGGCCTACGACGGTTCCGAGTGGGCGCGCATATCCATACAGCCTATACCCAAAAAGCTGGAAGATATGATTTTAGTGCCTTATTTCGCATATAACGTAAGTTCCGCGTATATCGCCACGAAATATTCCATATTCATGGCCTTCGGCGGAGCCGACGATAGCGGCAACAACCGCACCGTGTATGTATCATCCGACTACGGGCGCACGTGGAACGAAGGCGGCGAGCTGATACAGCTGCCGCCGTATATGCCCTCACTGAGTCAGGCTCAGGGCTTTGTAGAGAATATTACCCTTTCGAGCCGATCGACATCCGAATGGGAGCTTTTCGAACCCTCGTACCGTATCCCTGCCAATGCCGAACTGTTCGGTGGTTTTGGCATGTCGCGCGCCACACGACCAGTCGATACCTGGGAATGCCCCTACATATATATATACGGCGGTGTTACCGATGAGCACGGCCTAAGCCCATATGTGTGGAGAGGTGTGTTGAACCGTCTTGCTTTCAAGCCGATTATCTGAACCGAGAGTAATGAAAATCATCCGCCACAGTGTCAACCATGCATCGCGCGGCCTCGCGGCCGTAGCCTTGCTTTTGCTGTGCTGTGTCCGGATGCCGGCACAGTCCGCGCCATACAAATTCGATGTAGGCGCACAGGTGGGCATGAGCGGTTATATAGGAGAGGCGAACACCTCCAACATCTTCAATAAACCCGGTTTTGACGGCGAACTGTCGTTCCGTTATATCGGTAATGTGCGCTGGGCTTTGCGTGGCGTATTTTCCACTTTCAGCATTAGCGGAACCACCGAGGGCCAGCAGAATGTATTGCCGGACAATGCCGTGTATACATTCAAATCGCAAGTATACGACCTTGGTTTCCGCGGCGAGTTCAATTTCTTGCCCTACGGAATCGGCGAGACATACAAGCGTCTTCGCCGGTGGACGCCATATTTAACGGCAGGAGTAGGAGTTGCCGTGGCCTCTGTTGGAGGAACGACACATTTCGCACCCACCCTTCCTCTCGGTATCGGGCTAAAGTTCAAGTTGAAGCCGCGCCTAAACCTTGGAGTTGAATTCACCATGACGAAGGCGTTCAACGACAACTTCGACGGCCCCGACCTTTCCGAACTGAATAAAATCAAGACAGAATTTTATAAAAATACCGACTGGTATTCGCGCCTTACCGTTGGCATCTCGTACGAATTCGGCGAGCGATGCGAAACCTGTCATTATGTAGACTGATATGGAAGCACACAATATACCCGATCCCGCATACATTCCGGCGCATGTCGCCATTATTATGGACGGAAACGGCCGCTGGGCGCAGGCGCGCGGCCTTGACCGGTCCGAAGGTCATGTGGAAGGCGTAACGACTGTGCGCCGTATCACCGAGGAAGCATCGGAACTCGGTGTGAAGTATCTTACCCTCTATACATTCTCTACGGAGAACTGGAACCGCCCGAAAGCCGAGGTTGATGCTCTGATGACGCTTATCGTTACGGCAATAGAGCGAGAGACGCCCGACCTAATAAAGAATAACGTTCGCCTAACCTCTATCGGCGACCTTTCCCGCATGCCCGAATTCGCTTCGGAGCGCCTTAAGGCCTGTATGCGCCGTACTTCGGCCTGCAACGGCCTTACGCTGGTCCTCGCCCTGAGCTATTCCGCCCGTTGGGAGATAATAGAGGCCGCCCGCAGCCTTGTAGCCGATGCAACAGCCGGAAAAATCGCGGCCACCGATGTCTGCGATGCGATGTTTGCCTCTCGTCTATCGACGGCAGGCATGCCAGACCCCGATTTGCTTATCCGAACCGGAGGCGACAAACGCATCAGCAATTTCCTCCTCTATCAGATAGCCTATACCGAAATAGTGATAACACCAACCTACTGGCCCGATTACTCCCGCGCCGATTTCCGTGCCGATATCGTGGAGTACCAGCGCCGACAGCGCCGCTTCGGCCTTACGGGCGAACAGGTATCACATTCCGACAACAATAACCCCAAGCCTTGAACCTGGACTTTTATCCAATTGATTATCATTTCATTATGCGATATAAGATATTCCTGATTCCTCTCCTGCTCTTTGTGGCGCTTCCGTTCCTCGATGCGGTGGCGCAAGCTCCCGCCGATACAATCTATAATCCGAAAGTAACATTTTCGACAATGCCTCGCACCTACGAGATTTCCGGCATCACAATAGAGGGCGCGCCAAACTACGACGACAACCTGATATTGGGTTATGCCGACCTTAAAGTGGGAGAGCGAGTTGCTATTCCCGGCGACGACATCACCAATGCAGTGAAGCGGTTGATGCGACAGACGCTTTTCGCACAGGCTCGAATCGAACTGGAAAAAACTGTCGGCGACAAGGCGTGGCTCAAGATAGTACTGCGCCCCCAGCCGCGTATCGCCGAAGTGAACTATCACGGCGCGAAAAAGGGCGAGATAAAGGACCTGCAGGAGCGCCTGCAGCTTGTCAAGGGTAATACCATAACCCAGAATATCGTAAACAGGGCCGAGGCCATCATCAAGAAGTACTACAAGGACAAGGGCTTCGGCAACGCTACGGTAAACATCCGCCTCCACGAGGACCTTTCCAAAGAGAACGAGGATATTGTAGACATCAATATCGACAAGCATTCCAAGGTGAAGGTACACAAGATTTATATCAACGGCAACGAGGTACTTTCCGACAGGAAGATAAAGAACGCGATGAAGAAAACAAACGAGAAGAAAGACCTTCTCAAGCTCTTCAGCCAGAAAAAGTTCGTTGAAAGCGACTATCAGGACGACCTTAACCGCATACTTGAGAAATACAACGAAAAAGGCTACCGCGACGCGCGTATTGTGAAGGACAGTGTTGCTCCTTTCAGCGAGAATACGGTGGATGTATACCTCGACATCGACGAGGGGCAGCAGTACTTTATCAAGGACATCCAGTGGGTAGGCAATACTATCTATCCTACCGAACTGCTCAACGATTTCCTCGGGATGAAGGCAGGCGACGTGTACAACCAGAAGTATATGCGCAAGCGTCTTAGCGAGGACGAGGATGCCGTGTCGAACCTGTACATGGACAAAGGTTACCTATTCTACCAGCTTATACCGATAGAACGTGAAATTGTCGGGGACTCCATATCGCTTGAGATGCGTATGATGGAAGGCCCTCAGGCACGAGTGAACAATGTTGTCATCAACGGTAACGACCGCCTGTACGAGAAGGTTATCCGCCGCGAGCTGCGAGTGCGTCCGGGCGATCTATTCAGCAAAAGCGACCTTATGCGTTCGGCCCGCGAAATTGCGCAGACCGGTCATTTCAATCCGGAAACGATGGATATCCAGCCCGAACCCAACGAAGAGAACGGCACCGTTGACATCATATTCAACCTCGAGACCAAAAGCAACGACCAGGTTGAGTTCTCGCTTGGCTGGGGCCAGACCGGTGTTATCGGTAAACTACAGCTTAAGTTCACCAACTTCTCAATAAAGAATCTTTTCTACCCGAGTACCTACCGCGGCATCATACCGCAGGGCGAGGGTCAGACATTCTCTATCAGCGCCCAGACCAACGCAAGCTACTACCAGTCGTACGCAATATCGTTCCTCGACCCCTGGTTCGGCGGAAAGCGCCCCAACTCGCTTTCTGTCTCGGCTTACTATAGCCGTCAGACGGGTGTGAACAGTACGTTCTACAACAACACGTGGGCGAACTCGGGTATCTGGGGAACCGGCTACGGCTACTTCCCCGGCAGCTACAATTACGGCAGCTATAACGATTACTATCAGAACAGCTACCAGCAGTCGCTCGATCCGAACAAGTACCTTCAGATGGTAGGCATAAACGTCGGATTCGGCAAGCGTCTGAAATGGCCCGACGACTACTTCACCTTTACCGCGGAACTCGGCTACAACTGGTATAACCTGAAGAACTGGGACTACCTCTATTATATGAACAACGGTACCTCGAACGCTCTTGTTCTCGGTCTTACGCTGGCCCGTAACTCAATCGACAACCCGGTATATACCCGCAGCGGTTCGCAGTTCTCGTTAAATCTGCAAATCACTCCCCCCGCCGCACTTTTCACAGGCAAACGCGACTGGAAGAAGCTGGCAGAGGAGAACACCGTAGAGTCCAAGAAACAGCTGTATGAATGGATCGAATACTGGAAACTGCGTTTCAAATCGCGCACCTATACGCCGCTTACCACGAGCGCCCAGTGGACTCCCGTGCTTATGACGCGCTTCGACTTCGGTTTGATCGGCAGCTTCAACAAATATCTGAAAACGCCTTTCGAGACGTTCTATGTCGGCGGCGACGGTATGTCGGGCTCGTATGTGTACGCTCAGGAAACAATCGCGCTGCGCGGTTACGACAACGGCTCGCTCACCCGCTGGGGCAGCGACGGCTATGCCTACACCCGCATGGGTCTGGAAATCCACTTCCCTCTCATGCTGCAACAGAGCACCACAATCTATGCCCTCGGCTTCCTGGAGGCCGGCAATGCGTGGACGACCGTCGGCCAGTTTGACCCATTCTCGCTCAAACGTAGCGCTGGCGCCGGTGTCCGCATCCAGCTGCCGATGGTCGGTCTGATGGGTATCGACTGGGCATATGGCTTTGACAAGGTAGGCGGCGAACGCGGCGGCTCCCACTTCCACTTCATCCTGGGCCAGGAGTTCTAAAGTAAACCTTTTAACATCTTAAACGTCTATATTAGTATAGAATAAAATACCATAGCAAAATGAAAAAGATAGCAATAACCCTCCTGCTGGCGGTGGTGTCGGTTGTAGCCGCATCCGCGCAGAAGTTCGCGCTTGTTGATATGGAATATATCTTCAAGAACATACCTTCCTATGAAATGGCAAACGAGCAGCTGAACCAGCTGTCGCAGCGCTGGCAGAAGGAAGTAGAGGCCGTCGGCAAACAGGCCGAGGACATGTATCAGAAATATCTTGCCGACAAAGTATTCCTTACCGAAGAACAGGTTAAGAAACGGGAGGAAGAAATCGTTGCCAAGGAAAAAGAAGGCACAGAGCTGCGGTACAAATACTTCGGCCCCGAAGGCGAGCTCTACCAGAAGCGTCAGACACTACTGAAGCCTATACAGGACGATGTTTACAATGCAGTGAAGAAGGTTGCCGACGAACGTGGCGTGCAGGCTGTTTTCGACCGTGCGTCGGCCTCCGATATAGTTTACGCGTCGCCTAAAATAGATATCAGCAACGACGTACTGGCCAAGCTTGGCTATTCCAACTGATATTTATTTTTGCGTATCGCTTATTTTAGCTATATTTGCAGTCAGAAAAAAATTAATTAAAATACATAACACAGACAATCATGTTCAAAAAGATTTTTCTCGCTATTGCCCTCATTCTACCATTGAGCGTTATGGCACAGAAATTTGCAATTGTAGACATTGACCAGGTTATACAGGCAATGCCCGAAACAGCCGCAATGCAGAAACAGCTTGAGGAGACTTCCAAGAAATATGAAGCTGAGTTCCAGAAGCTTCAGGAAGAGGTTAACAAACTCTATACCGACTACCAGACCATCCAGAACGATGCCAATACTCCTGAATCGATCAAGGAACGCCGCGTTCAGGAAATTCAGGAGCGTGCGCAGAAAGTGGACCAGTTCCGTGCCACCGCGCAGCAGGATATCCAGCGTCTGCAGGAAACCCTGATGGCTCCCATACAGTCTAAATTCTCCGATGCAGTGAAGGCAGTAGGCGCCGAAGGCAACTATACCTTTGTGCTTCCCAACGAACCGAGCCTGCTTCTTTATACCGGTACAGATGTTGTCAATGTTACCGCCGAAGTACGCAAGAAACTCGGAATCTGATACTAATTATCGAAACCATATCAGACAACGGTCCGGCAATGCCGGGCCGTTGTCGTATAGAGAAATCTGAATATGATACAATATATAGAAAGAGGAGATATATTCAAAATTCCGGGTGTGAGCAGCTATGCTCACGGTTGTAATTGCGCCGGCGCGATGGGCAAAGGAATTGCTTTGCAGTTTAAATACAAGTACCCTGAGATGTATGCAGAGTATCATAGATTGTGCGGGGAGCATCTGTTTGGTCCCGGCGATGTTTTCGATTACAACTATGGCGGCGGACATGTCTATAATCTTGGCACACAGGTAACATGGAGGACAAAGGCACGCCTGGAGTATATAGAGAAGTCTGTGGCTAAGATGCTTGAGCTGGCCGTGCGGGAGAATGTAATGAAAATAGCTCTTCCGGCAATCGGGGCCGGATTGGGCGGATTGAAATGGGCTGACGTGAAGGAAGTGCTGGAGAAAGTGTCGGCCGATTACCCTGAAATCGAATTATATGTTGTCGAGGCTTACGGGTGAGAGACTTTCGGTGGTTGGTTGCGGCTGTTCGGAAGATATTTTGTAATTTTGCGAAATAAACAGTTTTGCGAATAACGTCCTTGCATAATTATAAAAATTAAGATATGACAGAGAAAACAGAGAAAATTATCCTAACGGGCGACCGTCCGACAGGGCGTCTGCATCTTGGGCATTATGTTGGCTCGCTCCGCAGACGAGTTGAGTTGCAGAATTCCGGCAACTACGATAAAATCTATATCATGATAGCGGATGCGCAGGCTCTTACCGACAATGCCGACAATCCGGAAAAGGTGCGTCAGAATGTAATTGAGGTAGCGCTCGATTACCTGTCGGTAGGTCTGGACCCGAATGTCAGCACGCTTTTCGTTCAGACTCATGTGCCGGAACTGACGGAACTTGCATTCTACTACATGAATCTTGTGTCGGTTTCGCGCGTTCAGCGTAATCCAACAGTTAAAACGGAGATTCAGATGCGCGGCTTCGAGAAATCCATACCAATGGGCTTTTTCAGCTATCCTGTGAGCCAGGCATCGGATATCACGGCATTCAAGGCTACGACCGTTCCTGTCGGCGAAGACCAGGCCCCGATGATAGAGCTTACACGCGAAATCGTAAACCGTTTCAACAATATCTATGGTCCGACACTTATAGAACCGGAAATCATGCTGCCCGAGAATAATGTATGCCTGCGTCTGCCCGGTACGGACGGCAAGGCGAAAATGAGTAAATCCTTAGGCAACTGCATCTATCTTTCCGATAGCCCGAAGGAGGTTAAGAAGAAGGTGAACAGCATGTACACCGACCCGGAGCATCTTACAATAGATTCGCCCGGACACCTTGAAGGCAACTGCCCGTTTATCTATCTTGACGCATTTGCCACCGACGAACAGGTTGAACGCTATACCGACGGCGCATATCACAACCTACAGGAAATGAAGGAGCATTATAAGCGCGGAGGCCTGGGCGACGGTACGGTTAAAAAACTTCTTGTTAATGTTCTGGAGGAGCTTCTTGCGCCAATACGCGAACGCCGTTCCTACTGGGAACATCGTATTCCCGAGGTGTACGAGATTCTGCGCAAGGGTTCCGAGGATGCCCGGAAGGCTGCCGGCAAGACGCTCGACGAAGTTCGTGATGCAATGAAGATAAATTATTTCGCGGACGAAGCCCTAATCAAGGAGCAGGCAAAGAAATACGGCAAATAATAATTGCTCAAATAATAATGAAGGCGGGACAGTGATAAGTTGTCCCGCCTTTGTTATGGATTGATTTGTATTGTCAGCAAAGGAGCAGTTTCTCCAGGAAGTATACGAGGACACCGCAGAGATAGCCGAGGAGTGCCATCCAAGAGATGTTGCGGAGGTACCATCCGAATGTGATTTTTTCGAGTCCCATAGCTATTACGCCTGCAGCGGAACCGATTACAAGGATGCTGCCACCGACTCCGGCGCAGTAGCTAAGAAGCTCCCAGAAAGTGCCGTCGACAATAAAGTTGGCGGCATAGCCAGTAGCAGCGGGATCGGCCACGGGGTACATACCCATAACACCGGCAACCATAGGAACGTTATCTACAATCGACGACATGACGCCGAGAATTATGTCGATTATGTATGCGTTGTGCAGATGTGTGTCGAGCACGCTTGCGAACCATGACAGGATGCCGCATGCCTGCAGAACGGCGACAGCCATCAGGATGCCGAGGAAGAACAGAATGGAAGGCATGTCTACACGGCTCACAACTTTTGGCAACCTCAGTTCCTTGGTTGGCTGGAGCATTTTATGATTGTAGAATACTTCGGTGAAAATCCAGAGGCAGCCAACAATGAACAGCATGCCAACGAATGGCGGCAGGTGTGTTACACTTTTGAATACAGGCACGAAAATGAGTCCACCTACGCCGAGGAAGAATATTGTGTTGCGCTCGCGCGACGAGAGGAACTTGTTCTCGGTAGTAGAGTTGTCTACAGGCGCCAGAGTTCCCGAAAGACGCCTCGAGAGCATGTAAACTGGTATGAGCATAGATACCAACGATGGCAAAAGCACAAATGTAATAATCTTTGCGGCCGTAACATTGCCTTTGACCCACAGCATAATCGTGGTAACGTCGCCTATAGGGCTCCAAGCACCGCCCGAGTTTGCGGCGAGGACGATAGCACCGGCGTAGAGCCAGCGTTCATGCCTGTCCTCGATGAGCTTTCGCAGCAGCATCAGCATCACGATTGAAGTGGTGAGGTTGTCGAGAATTGCCGACATGAAGAATGTAGTGAACGACACAATCCACAGCAGACGCTTTTTATCGCGTGTCTGTATGCGGTCTGTTATAACACGGAATCCACCGTGGACGTCTATCAGCTCCACGATAGTCATTGCTCCGAGCAGGAACAGGATTGTCTGGCAAATGTCGCCGAGGTGTTCGATTATATCGACATTGAGGACATACTCCAGAGTCTGTTGTGCGACAGGGGCATTTGCCAGGGACGGGTTGTTGAGGAGGAATTCACTGAATTTAGTTCCAGCGACAGATGGAACGATTGATTCGGATCCAAGGGCGTAGAGTATCCACATTAGCATACCCAGCACCAGCGCCGATGCCGTTTTGTCAACTTTGATTGGGTGTTCGAGGGCTATAGCCATATAGCCGACGATGAAAATAATGATAAGCGCCGTAATCATACAGCAGTGAATGTAATGAAAAGAACTGAAAACACCGTAGTGTTTAGTTGGTTATGAATTGTAATGCAAAAAGAACGGAAAAATGATGGAGTCGCAGAACCGTACCGACAGTAAAAAAATTTTTTATGTAAGGACATGCCAAAGACATGCCCTTACATAAAACCATATTATTTGTTAGCGTACGGCTATAGCCTCAATCTCTACTAAAACGCCTTTGGGCAGTTCACGAACGGCTACTGCGCTGCGAGCGGGGAACGGTTCGGCGAAAGCTTTTGCGTATTCGGCATTCATTGCGGCGAAATCGCCCATATCGGCCAGGAATACGGTGGTTTTCACAACGTTGGCAGTGCTGAGGCCGGCGGCATCGAGAATTGCGGCGAGGTTCTTAAGGGACTGTGCAGCCTGAGCGGAAATTCCGTCGGGGACATTGCCTGTTGCGGGGTCTACGGGAATCTGTCCGGATACGAAAACGAATGAGCCGGCGTCGATAGCCTGGCTGTAGGGACCGATAGCTCCCGGAGCAGCTGTTGTAGCTATTGCTTTTTTCATGAGTGTTGGAATTTGTTATTGGTTTTATTAGTGATTAGGTTTTTTGCTGTATAGATCACCGACAAGAGTGTCGTCGGTAACGCTGTCGAAAGCGTCGCCTATGTTCAGGAACAATTCTTCCACCCCCGGGAAATTTCTAGGAAAGGATGCGATAAAATTGTCCGTGCCAAGATTGTAGAGCTTGTCGTGGAGAAGTTTCACGGTAAGTTTTCCCGGGTCGGTTCCAAGCTGGAATCCGTATTCGTCCTTTTTATCCGGAACAAGAACCCTGTTGCAAATGCCGGCAGAACACAGCCTGTCGGTAACACCTGTAACGAGGCGAGCCGGGAGGTCGTAGATGTTCATGATATCGTGAGCCGTAAGCGGCGGGAGATTATCGAGAAACCGCCTTGTAATCACGGAGGCTATCGCCACGGTAATCATGTCGCGGTAGTGGTTGGATATCGAGCTCACTTCTTTGGCGAGATTGAAGGCAAAAACGTTTTCGGAGGAATAGCATATTATCGCTCCAGCAAGGCAAATAACCCAAGCAAGCTGCACCCAAAGGAGCAGCAAAGGCAGGAAAGCAAAGGAGCCGTATATAGCGTTGTATCGAGTTACATACAGGGTGCCGGTAACAAAGAGCCATTGGAGCACAAGGAAGGCAATGCCGGCGATACATCCCGCGATGAATCCGTTGCGGAATTTAACTTTTGTATTAGGTATAAGAAGATAGGCGGCGGTAAATACCAATATTGTGATAAGGCACTGCAAACCTTCGAGCAGTACGGATATGACCGGAGTAAGGAAGGTGAATTTAAAATATGTCTCCAGCGTTGAGCTGAGGAGGAGTGACAGACCTCCGGCACAGATCATCAGGACAGGCATTATAAGGAGCAGGGCAGTGTAGTCGGTTATCTTGCGCCACAGGCTTCGAGTGCTTTTAACGCCCCAGATGTAGTTGAAAGTGTCCTCAACGTTTCCTAACAGCGAAATCAGTGTATACAGGAGGAATACGATACCCACTCCGAGGAAAATACCCTCGGAAGTCTGCGAGAGATAGCTCTCCACAAAATTCATAGCGTAGTGTATGGCGACTTTCTGCGCCGGGAACATTGAGTACAGCTCGTCCTGTATAAGCGACTGAATGTTGAATCCCCGACCGATTCCGATAAGCAGAGCAAGAGCAGGCACAAGAGCAAGCATCGTCCGGTATGTCATCGCGCAGGCCTGCGTCTGAATGTCGCGGTTCAGGAATGAGTTCACCGACAGATTGAGCACGCGTAGAATGTTTATACGCCAGTCGCGCCGGGGATCGCTCCACAGCCCCACGGAAACATAATCGGCAATTCTTTTGCCTTTGCCGACCGCCTTAGCGAAAAAAGATTCTTTTTTTTGCCCGTTGATGTTCATACTTGCCCGATGAATCGTAATATTTAGTCAAGCTTCTGCAAAGTTACAACATTCGCGCGGCAAAAAGCGTTCAAGATAGATAAAAATCCCATAAAAAATTGAACAATATATTTTTTCTGACTAAATTTGCACTGGTTTTGAGCCAGCGAGTTTTATGACTACGACTATGACAGCCAAAATAGGTACTGAATCTTCCCCGGAGACGCCCTACCGACTGGGAGTGGCGTTCAGTGGAGGCGGCGCACGCGGATTCGCACATGTGGGTGCGCTTCTTGCAATAGAGGAGGCCGGCCTGAAACCTGATGTAGTAGCCGGCGTTAGCGCCGGGAGTGTGATAGCAGTTCTTTACGCCGCCGGTGTAAGGCCTTTGAAAATCGCCGATATATTCGCCCGCACGGGCTTCCGCGACTTTGCCGAACTGAGCATGGGCAAGGGCGGCATTTTCAGCATCACCAAGTTTATGAATTTTATCCTCGCCGCAATAGGCAACAAGAGGAACCTCGAAGATCTGAACCTACCCACGTATATAGGAGCCACGAATCTTGACAGGGCCGAGCCGCATGTTTTCAGCAAAGGCGAGATAGGCCCACGCATGCTTGCCTCGTGTTCCATACCCATTGTTTTCCCGCCGGTGGTAATCGACGGAGAACATTATGTAGACGGCGGCGTTCTGCGGAACCTACCCGCGTGGATACTTCGCGACAAGTGCCGCACGCTGATCGGCGTAAACGTCAGCCCCCTGCGCAACGAAAGCAGGTATAAATCCATTATCGATGTGGCATTGCGCACATACAATCTAATGACCAAAGCAAACCAGAGCGAGGACATGGATATGTGTGATGTGGTTGTAACGACTCCGGAGATTGCATCGATAAAACCTTTCGACCTCAAGAATATTAAAGAACTCGTGATAAGCGGCTACATCCATACCCGCGCGGCCCTCAAGAAGGGCGGTCTGTGGAAAACGGATGCGGCCAACACAAACTTATGAATATGGATACCCAGAAGCCAATCATTTATCAATTGCTCCCCCGGCTGTTCACAAATTATTGCGAGACACCCGTTGTCGGCGGTACGCTGGAACAGAATGGAGCGGGAAAACTGAACGATATCACCCCGCGCGTTCTTGCAGCAATAAAGGACCTGGGAGTTACACATGTGTGGTATACCGGAGTGATTGAACATTCGCATGATGCCGATTACACCGCATACGGCATACGGCGGAACAACCCGCATGTAGTGAAGGGCAAAGCCGGAAGTCCGTATGCGATTACCGATTATTACGATATCGACCCAGATATTGCCACGAGCGTTCCGGACCGAGTACGCGAATTCGAAGACCTTGTTGAGCGTACGCACGAGGCCGGAATGAAGGTGATTATGGATTTTGTTCCAAATCATGTTGCGCGCGAGTATTTCTCGGATGCGAAACCCAAAGGAATAGAAGATTTCGGCGTGGCCGATAACAGGGAGATGTTTTTTGCCCCGCAGAACAATTTCTACTATATAACGCGCCAGCAGTTCGCGCCGCATGTAGATCTTGGCTACGGCCCCGGGGCCTATGTCGAGTTTCCGGCAAAAGCTTCCGGCAACGACTGTTTTACCGCTTTCCCCGGCGTGAACGACTGGTACGATACCGTAAAGCTTAACTACGGCGTTGATTACGGCGACCATTCGCGTCATTTCGATCCTGTTCCTGACACGTGGCTTAAAATGCTGAACATTCTCCGCTACTGGGCATCCAAAGGAGTTGACGGCTTCCGCTGCGATATGGTTCATATGGTGCCACTGGAATTCTGGCACTGGGCAATTCCGCAGGTGAAGGAGCGCTACTCCGAAATAGTGTTCATAGCCGAGATTTACGATATGGGCCTGTACCGACCATTCATAGATTACGGCGGGTTCGACTATCTGTACGACAAAGTTAATCTGTACGACGCCCTGCGTGCCATAGAAACCGAGAATCATTCAGCCGCGCGCCTCACGGGTTGCTGGCAGGCCGTTGAGGGTATTGCGCCGAAGATGCTAAACTTCCTGGAGAACCACGACGAGCAGCGTTTCGCCTCGCCGTTCTATGCAGGCGATCCCTGGCGCGTCCTACCCTCGCTGGTAGTGGCTACGTTGATGAATACCGGTCCGATGATGATATATTTCGGACAGGAACTCGGCGAGCCGGGCACAGATGCGGAAGGATACAGCGGTCATGACGGCCGAACGACCATATTCGATTACTGGAGCGTTGCTTCAGTCAGGCGGTGGCTCCACCGAGGCAAATGCGACGGGCCTCTTTCGGACTCAGAAAAGAAGCTTCGGGCGCTCTACAGGAGCGTGCTTCATCTTGCCAACGCCGAAGCCGCTTTCCGCGAGGGCGGTTTCTACGACCTGATGTATGTTAATCTCGACCATGCGGGTGTAAATCCTCACCGTCATTTCGTGTTTATGCGTCATACTCGCGAGGATGTCGTTCTTGTGGCCGTGAATTTCGGCGGAACAGATGACGAACTGTCGATACACATACCCGCGCATGCATTCCTTGCCACAGATATGCCTCAGGGAATCGCCAAAGACGCCGTAGAGCTTCTGACAGGGCGTCGAGCCGATATCCTTTTCACTGCCACCTCGCCATGCCGCGTCGAAGTTCCCGCTCACGGGGCAGTGCTGTGGAAAATAAAACGTGCCGATATCGGACCAGAAAGGCCGGTGGCACTGAAAGTAACAAAACCGCGCCCATCGCGCAAGGCAGCAGAAAAGAAAGCTGCCGTTCATCCGGAAAAAAAGACAAAGTAACCAACATCAATACATTTCTATCAATGGATACCATCCTTCATCCTTTCAAGATTTTCTCCGGTACAAAATCACGCTATATGGCCGAAGAAATCTGCAAAGAACTTGGCGTTGAACTCGGCAAAATGAAAATCGAACATTTTGCAGACGGAGAGTTTGAAGTCTGCTTCGAAGAATCTGTTCGTGGCTGCGAAGTATATCTTGTGCAGAGCACATTCCCCAACTGCGACAATCTGATGGAACTACTCCTGATGATTGATGCCGCCAAACGTGCTTCGGCCGCCTCTGTAGTTGCCGTTATGCCATACTTCGGCTGGGCCCGTCAGGACCGCAAGGACAAACCCCGTGTTTCCATCGCAGCCAAACTTGTTTCCGACATGCTCACCGCCGCAGGTGTGGACCGTGTTATCACAATGGATTTGCACGCCGACCAGATTCAAGGCTTCTTCAACGTACCCCTGGATCACCTGTACGCATCGTCGGTATTCATCCCCTATATCCAGAGTCTCCAGCTTGAGGATATGGTGATTGCCACCCCCGACGTAGGCGGCGCGAAACGAGCCAACAGCTATGCGAAATATCTCGACGTACCCCTGGTTCTGTGCCACAAGCAGCGTGCGAAAGCCAATGTGGTTGCGAAGATGACAGTTATCGGCGATGTTAAGGACAAGAACGTTATCCTTGTTGACGACATGGTGGATACGGCCGGCACAATCACAAAGGCAGCGAACCTGATGATTGAGAACGGAGCAAAATCGGTACGCGCTCTTGCTTCGCACGCAATCATGTCGGATCCCGCAACCGATCGAGTGAATGATTCGGCTCTTACCGAGATGATTTTCACAAACTCCATTCCCTACACGAAGGATTGCCCCAAGTGCACCATATTATCCGTGGCACGTCTCTTTGCCGACACAATCCACCGCGTGCACAACAACGAATCCATTTCGTCGCAGTATCTGATTAAGTAACAATATTTTAAAATAGGGTTTCTCCGGATGGCGCATGCCGCCGGAGAAACTTTTTTATTCAAAGACGATGAAACCGAAGATTGTGTGCCTTGACGGCGCGACAGTTTTTCCAGCCGAGGCCCCTCAATGGGATGGTCTGCGCAGCCTTGGTGATTTTACCTACTACGAACGCACAGCCGCGGGGGATATCGCCGCCCGCTGTGCCGGCGCCGAAATAGTGCTTACCAATAAGGTTCCGCTGAACGCAGCCACAATAGCCTCCCTACCGGCACTCCGTTACATAGGCGTGCTTGCTACGGGATATAATATTGTCGATACCTCCGCGGCGGTGAAAGCCGGAGTTGTGGTTACGAATATTCCGTCGTACAGCACCTCGTCGGTGGCGCAGCATGTTTTCTCGCTTCTTCTGGCGTCAGTGTCGTCGGTAGAGCGATATGCCTCCGATGTAAGAGGTGGCGGATGGTGTTCGTGCCCAGATTTCTCCTATCGACTGAACGACTGGAACGAGCTTGCAGGCAAGACCTTCGGTATAGTAGGCTTCGGCAATATCGGCTCGGCAGTTGCATCGATAGCAGCAGCGCTGGGTATGAATGTGGCAGTGTACACAAGCAAACCGCAGACGGCGCTACCGGCCGGATATGAAAAAATGGATCTTGACCGTCTATTCGAGGTATCGGATGTAGTTAGTCTCCACTGTCCGCTTTTCCCCGAAACCCGCGGTATGGCTGATGCCCGCCGACTATCGCTGATGAAGCCGGGAGCTATTCTTATCAATACCGCCCGAGGTCCGCTCGTTGATGAACAGGCTGTAGCCGATGCGCTCAGTTCCGGCCATCTTGGAGCCTTCTGCTGCGATGTTCTCTGCAACGAGCCACCACATCCGACATGCCCCCTTCTGTCGGCACCCCGCTGCTTCATAACCCCACATATAGCGTGGGCGTCGACTGAGGCCCGTCGGCGTCTGATGGACATCGCCACCGGAAATGTCCGTGCTTTTCTTGCCGGAGCTCCCGCAAATGTAGTTAAGTGAGCCGTCGATACGTCCATTTTCTGTTAATTATTTGGAAAAAGGGGCAATCATCCACAGATTGCTATGGCCGGAAAAGGAATAATTCGTAACTTTGTCATTCGAAATGCCAAAAGGCATCCATACAGATATGCGTAACTACCTCATCCTTTTCCTTGCCGTCCTCCTGCTGACATCATGCGGGGAGTATCAGCGAGTGCAGAAGAGCGACGACTACAACTATAAGTTCGATTACGCCAAGCGCGCATTCGAGCAGAAAAAATACGTGCAGGCCGCGACCCTTCTGCAGGACTGCATCGCCGTATTCAAAGGCTCCGACAAGGCCGAGGAGTCGCTTTATCTCTTAGCCATGAGCAACTATGAGAACTCCGACTACGAGCAGGCCTCGGTATATTTCAAAAGCTACTACAACCGCTATCCCAAAGGCAAATACGCCGAGGCATCGCGATTCTACAGCGGCTACGGCTACTACCTTGATTCTCCGGACCCACAGCTGGACCAGAGCGGCACAATAAAGGCGATAGAAGAGTTGCAGGCTTTCCTTGACTATTTTCCCCGGAGCGACAAGGTTTCGATTGCCCAAAATGCCATTTTCGAGCTACAGGACAAACTCACGCTCAAGCAGCTTATGAACGCCCAGCTCTACTACAACCTCGGCAACTACATGGGTAACAACTACGAGAGCGCCGTTATCGTCGCCCGCAACGCAGTGAAGGACTATCCCTATTCAAAATATAAGGAAGAACTTGAAATGCTAATCCTGAAGGCCCGCTATCAGGAAGCAGTCAACTCGATAGAGGAACGCAAAGTAGACCGCTTCCGCGACGTTATAGACGAATATTACTCCTTTATCAATAACTATCCGGACACCCCCAATCGCCAGGAGGCAGACAATATCCTGAAAATCGCCCGCCGCTACGTGAAAGAATAAGTGCCGAATCTCTCCATTCCGAAACAGTCAAACCTGTCATTCTAAAAATATTTTATGATGGATTACAAAAAAACAAACACTCCTCTGAATACCGTTACCCGCGACACAATCCAGCTTGCAGAGCAAACCGGTAATATCTACGAAACCGTTTGCGTAATCGCCACCCGCGCAAATCAGATTGCCGCCCAGATGAAGAGCGACCTTGAAAAGAAACTACAGGAGTTCGCCCCCTATAACGACAACCTTGAGGAAGTGAGCGAGAACCGCGAGCAGATCGAGATTTCCCGTTACTACGAGCGTCTTCCGAAGCCCACACTTATTGCGACGCAGGAATATATCGACCACAAGCTGTTCTTCCGCAAATCCAACAAGACAAAGAGCAACCTCTGATCCGGAGGAAGTTTTTGCAGGCATACTTTCAGGAACCGGATTTTTCCGGTTCCTGATTGCTTGTATAAGAGTAGAATTGCGAACATTTGAGCTTTTTCCGGTGTTCTAAATGTGATTCAATCAGCTTTCAATTCATTCATTATGGATAATTTCAGTTACTATTCTCCCACGCTGTTCGAATTCGGCCGCGGCGCCGAAGAAAAAGTCGGCATGCTTACATTTCTGACCGGAGCGACGAAGGTAATGGTTGTGTACGGCAAAAAATATGCAAAGACAAGCGGACTGCTCGGACGTATAGAAAACTCGCTCAGCACGATAGGTATCGATTATGTGGAATTGGGTGGCGTTTGCGCCAACCCTACCGATAAGCTTGTTTACGAGGGAATCGAAAAGGCCCGCAAGGCCCATGTCGACGGGTTGCTTGCCATCGGGGGCGGTTCTGTGATAGACACGGCAAAGGCCATAGCAGCTGGAGTGGGGTATAAAGGCGATTTCTGGGATTTCTATACCGGTAAAACACCAGTAAAGGAAGCCCTTCCGGTAGGTGTAGTACTGACTATACCAGGAGCAGGCAGCGAGGGTTCCGGAAACAGCGTTATCACGCATTACGGCGATGACGCAGTGCCAGTTAAACTGAGCCTGCGCACCGACAGTGTTCTGCGTCCGCGCTTTGCCATAATGAATCCGGAGATGACCTTTACACTGTCTGCGCGTCAGACGGCAACGGGCATCATGGACATGATATCGCATGTGCTGGAAAGATATTTTTCTCCGACAATACGTGTTGAGACAACCGACCGCATAGCCGAGGGCATAATAATGGCGCTTGTTGCCGAGGCACCGAGGGCGCTGAGCGATCCAACCGATTATCATGCTCGCGCCAATATCGAGTGGGCCGGTACGCAGGCACATGTGGGCGTTGCCGGTTGCGGACGCATCGAGGACTGGGCCTCGCACGCAATGGAGCATGAAATCAGCGCGTTGTACCCGAACATAGCGCATGGCGATGGTCTGGCTGTTGTATTCCCAGCTTTTCTTGCCTTTATGACGCACTGCAAGCCGTCGAAGGTTGCTCAGCTGGGTCGCCGTGTGTTCGGCGTGGACTGTAAGGACGACCGGGCTGCCGCTATCGAGACAACAGCGCAGTTCCGCGCTTTCATAAGCGCCGTGCTACGCCTGCCGCTCACTTTCCGCGACCTCGGCATAGAGGAACCGGACATCGACACGATGGTGGAGCGGCTGCACAGGAACAAGGGCGAGATGATAGGCTCGTACTATCGCCTCGGGAAGGCTGACACGCGCCAGATTTACAAGTTTATGCTTGCGGAGGACCAGAAACCGCTCGCACACGACAACGTTCCGCAGCCCGAGGCTGAAACGACGGTATAGGCTTGGGTCTTATGAAGGCGATGCGGAAAGCCTCGAGGCAGCGGGATGCCGAGTGGGCTTTGGAAGTATTTGATAAGGCGCCATACGTAACCGTGAGCATGACGCGGCCTGACGGCACTCCATATGGGGTGCCTCTTTCGCTTGTGCGCCGCGATGGAGAGACTTTCTATTTTCATTGTGCGGCAGAAGGCGAGAAAATCGACTGCATCAAAGCGAATCCGGTGGTCAGCCTGTCGGCTGTGAGCCGGTGTATGCCTGTGTTCGAGGAAGAGAAACTTAACTTCACCGAACACTATCATTCGGCCATCGCTGTCGGGCGAGCCGAAATAGTAACGGATGATATAGAAAAGACGGAAGCGTTGCGCTTACTGTGCCGACGCTTTCTTCCGAAATATATGAATCATTTCGAGGGTGCAATCGCCCGCAGTCTCGACCGGACGACGGTTGTAAGAATATCGCTGAGCGAGCCTCCTGTCGGGAAATGCAAACCCTGACGAAATAAGCACTGATTCAGTCGAATTCACCAGCGCCCTGACGGATTACTGCCGGGGCGTTGCTGTCGGTAAGGTCTACTATGGTGCTTGGAACAGTTCTTCCTTCGCCGCCGTCAATGGCAAGCTCTATTTCCTGTCGACCGTCGTATTGTTCCGCTATCATGCGCGGGTCGGCGAGCTCGGCGTCGTCGATTTCGACCGATGAACTCATTATGGGATTGTTCATCTCCTCGGCAAGAGCGCGCGCAAAATCGTTGTCGGGTATGCGCACTCCCACACTGCGTCGGCTGCGGAACACTTTGGGCAGTTTTGTGGCGGCCGGCAGGATGAAAGTATAAGGTCCAGGAAGGTATTCTTTCAAGCTCCGGAAGGCACGGTTGTCGATGCGCGTGTATTCCGCCGCCTGTGAAATATCGGAGCATACGATAGAGAGCAGGTTCTTGTCGGGGTTGATTCCTTTAAGACGGCACAGTCGCTCTACGGCCCTTGCGTTGAGTGCGTCGCAACCAAAGGCATATAGTGTGTCGGTAGGATATATGATTATCTTGCCGTCCCTGAGTGCTTGTGCGGCTTCGGCGACAGCACGGCGGTCGGCGCCGCGGCATTCGATTATTTTCATTCCTGTGTTTTTCTGATAAAAGATTCTATATTGGTGGATCCTGCGTATTTTGCGAGGAGGTCGCGGATAAGCTGTTCTATTTCTTCGGGCGAGTGGTCGCCTTGTCCGTAGAGGTTAACGGTCATTGCAATGCGGTGTGTATTCTCCGACAGTTTCGTGCGCTCGTTGTCGGAGGTCGGCGTTCCTATTCCGCCGACGGCATCTCGGAAAACAGGAAGCCCGGCAATGTTGAGCTGGCCGCGTCCGATAGCCTCGTAGGGTTCGCCCTCGCGTCCAACTCCCAAAGTGAGGACGCCGCCTTCGATCTTGTCGGCGTCGAAACCGCCGATAGATACGCCAGTGCGCATGGACACGAGGTTGATAAGGTCGATTGCCGTGAGGGTACGGTAAAGCTCCATCCCTTTGACGGCACGGCGGCAGAGCGCTTCGGCGCTCGGACGATAGCGGTTAGGCTCTTTTCCGAGGGCCTTGTAAGCGCGGCGCGTGGCGTCGATAGCAGGGCGGTGGCGTATGTCCTCCATTGCGTATCTGGCGCGTATAGCGGCCTCCTCGGCCTCAATTTCGGCCCACAGCCCGTCGGAGGTTGGGGCGTTGATGATGTCGGCCTCCATATATAGTACGGCGAGATCGGGAGCTGCTTGGCGAATGGCGTTATCGAAGTCTATAATCATGGCGGATTATCTATTTATCCACAAAGTTACCTCTTTTGAAACGAAAAAACATAAACGAGATGGTCAAAGTTTGCATATCCCGCAGAAAAATGCTAAATTTGCAGGCCATTACGAAAAAGAGCGTCTTACCAGCGCTATTTCTAATTTGGATTAATACGTATTAAAGAGAACAGCAATGAAAAAAGACATTCATCCCTCAAACTATCGCGAAGTGGTATTCAAGGACATGTCCAACGACGAAATCTTTATCACTCGTTCCACAGTCGCCACCCGCGAAACCATCGAGGTTGAAGGCAAGACCTATCCTTTAGTGAAGCTTGAAATCACAAGCTCGTCGCACCCCTTCTTCACCGGCAAGCAGAAGCTCGTCGATACCGCAGGTCGTGTGGACAAGTTCATGAGCCGCTACGGCGTTCGCTCGAAAAAGTAAAACGGTTTTGCCCGGCTCATGCGCAGAGCCACGTCAAACGTATTTTGGGACGGAATTTATTCCGTCCTTTTTTTTGTTTTTTTTCGCTGTACTGTGTAGCTTTACGCGGAGGAGCAGCGTCTAACCAATAGAAACAAATATTATTAATTACCCGATGAATAACAGAGAGAGGGCATTCGAGTCTTTTGTTCAGGAGCATAAGGCTACGGTATATTCCGTTTGCTATATGTTTTCGGACAATCAGGCAGATGCAGACGACCTTTTTCAGGAGGCCCTGATAAACTTGTGGCGCGGCTACGGCAGTTTCCGGGGAGATTCTTCGGTACGGACGTGGGTGTATCGTGTGAGTATGAACACGTGCATCTCTTTCGACCGGAAGAAGAAAAAACGCTCTTCCATTCCCACGGATATAGATCCGTCGCTTTTCATAGAGGAAACAGAGGCCGGCGCGCAGACAGCACAGCTTCACCGCCGCATACAGCAGCTTGATCTTGCGGACAGGGCCGTTGTGCTGATGTGGCTGGAGGATATGCCTTACGATGAAATAGGCGCCGTTATCGGCATTTCGGCCAAGGCTGTTGGTGTGCGCCTGGTACGGATACGCGAGAAACTTAAACGAATGAATAACGACAGATAAGATATACACTATGGACGAAAATATTATAATTGATTCTTCTCCGGAACTCGAGCAGATGCGACACGCAATGGTAAACCTGCGGGAACAGCTGTCGCAGCAGAGAATAGTTAACGAGAAACTACTGCGGCAGGTACTTATAGGTAAATCAGGCTTTGTAATAAAACTCGTGAACAGTCAGTTCTATATCATTGCGCCGGTATGTTCGCTTGTATTCATAGGAGCTGCGGCTGTTGGGTTGTGTTCATGGGCTTTTGCTGTTGTTACAGCCATTCTGATGTGCGCATCCGGTATTTTCGATAAGGTGTATTATGTTGGCAAGAAAGACCTCGCCACGATGCCTATGGTGGCGATTGCGGAGAAGGTGAGCCGTCAGAAGCGTCGCGAGCCGTGGAAGATGGCGGTGGAAACACTGGTAATGATACCCTGGTGTGTCTGGTTCTTTACCGATTTCTTCGCAACCTCCCGTATTCCGGTGGAGGGGAGATGGTTCACGATAATTTTTGCGGCGTTGACTTCGCTTATTATACTTGTTGTGCTGTCGATCAGGCTACGCAGTTCGCAGAACAAGGTTCTCCGTACGGTTGATCAGTTTCTTAGCGAGACACGCGGAAACTGAGCATAGGGAGTGTTTGGCATATAAAAAAAGATGAGACTGTCTAACAAGTTTGGACAGTCTCTTTTTATAGTCTAAACTGGCTAAAA
>CALEUL010000041.1 GCA_937921035.1 uncultured Porphyromonadaceae bacterium | reverse complement strand
CTGATATTCAATGGTGCCTTTTTAGAACAGCCCCAAAGTGACGAAGTCAGGTGTATATCAAGTTATTGGTTGCTCCACGGACGGCAAGCGTCCGCGGTTATTTAGATTTATGGCCTCCGGCCATTATTACTGTGTCGATATCTCCGGTCTCTACTTGAGTGCAAAAAAACAGGCCCGGAGGGTGTTCCGGGCCTGTTTGGGGTCGAATGCTGTTTTATGCGAGGAATCCGAGGAGGACGCCTGCAGCGACAGCTGAACCGATGACGCCGGCCACGTTGGGGCCCATAGCGTGCATCAGCAGGTAGTTCGATGGATCGTATTCCAGACCGAGGTTGTTGGAGATACGTGCCGACATGGGCACTGCCGATACGCCGGCATTACCGATGAGCGGGTTGATTTTCTTGTCCTTGGGCAGGATGAGATTGAACAGCTTGACGAAAAGCACGCCGCTCGACGAAGCGATGATGAATGCCATGAAGCCGAGGAAGAAAATGAAGATAGTCTGCGGTGTAAGGAACTGGGAGGCCTGAGTGGAGGCGCCTACGGTCATACCCAGAAGGATGGTAACGATGTCGGTGAGGGCGTTGCTGGCGGTCTTGGCAAGACGTGTGGTAACGCCGCACTCACGCAGGAGGTTGCCGAAGAACAGCATACCCAGCAGAGGGATACCCGAGGGAACCACGAAGCAGGTGAGGAGCAGACCGACGATGGGGAAGATGATCTTCTCGTTCTGCGAGACGGCGCGGGCGGGTTTCATCTTTATAAGACGCTCTTTCTTTGTTGTGAACAGACGCATCAGCGGCGGCTGGATCACAGGCACGAGGGCCATGTAGGAGTATGCCGACACGGCAATTGCGCCCATCAGGTTTGGAGCGAGCTTGGATGAAAGGAAGATAGCCGTGGGACCGTCGGCACCGCCGATAATGGCGATTGCACCGGCCTGGTCGGGGGAGAAGCCGAGGGCGAGGGCAACCATGTATGCGCCGAAGATACCGAACTGTGCGGCCGCACCGATGAGCATAAGCTTAGGATTGGCGATAAGTGCCGAGAAGTCGGTCATGGCGCCGATGCCTAAGAAAATGAGTGGTGGATACCATCCGGCGGCTACGCCGTTGTAGAGGATGTTAAGAACGGAGCCTTCTTCGTATATGCCGATTTCGAGGCCGGCGGAAGCGTTGAAGGGGATATTGCCTATGAGGATACCGAAGCCGATAGGCACAAGCAGCATGGGCTCGAAGTTCTTCTTTATGGCAAGCCAGATGAAGAACAGGCCGACGAGAAGCATGACGAAGTTGCCGAACTGTGCGTTGGCGAAACCTGTCAGTTCCCAGAACTGCACAAGATTGTTATAAAGGAAATCTCCGAAAGACATAATTATTTATTTTCGGGGTCTTATTCGATTGTTACAAGCGGAGCGCCTTCGAGAACGGAGTCGCCGGCAGCGCAGTTGATAGCGGTTACTTTGCCGTCGCGGCCGGCACGGATGGTGTTCTCCATCTTCATGGCCTCGAGCATAACAACGGTATCGGCAGCCTTTACGGTGTCGCCAACCTTGACGTTAACCGAGATTACCACACCTGGCAGGGGAGCCACAACGGTGCCTTTGCCTGCGGCAGCGGGTTTGCTGGCGATAATCTTCTCGCCCGACGATGTGCGGGGAGCTGCGGAAGGACGGGGAGCAACTTTTACGGGAGCTGCCGCGGGGCGGTCGAGCTCTACTTTGTACGGCACACCGTTCACCTCTACCTGGGCGATGTTGTTGTCGATGTCGCCTATGGCAACGGTATAATTGTTGCCATTGATTTTGTATTTGTATTCTTTCATTTTTGCAAATCTATGGGTTACTTAGTGTTGTGATGTACACCGGGAACTTCGCGGAGGCCGTAGATCTTCGAGCTCCAGGGCGAGTAGGCGCGTTTCACCTTGTTGATGGTAAGGATGGCGCTTTCGGCATCGTGTGCGTTCAGATGCTCGTTAAGTGCCATGACTATGGCAGCGATTTCTTCGCCGGAGTCGTGCTTGACATCTGCTACGGATACTTCGTTCTTGTTTACGCCGTGAGCCACCATCTTGTTCTGGCGCGATATTGCCGCACCGATCTTACCGATAGCATAGAAGCAGAGGCAGAGCAGAAGCAGGGCACTGAACACGATGCACATTGCCATGATTGTCATGCCGAAACCGTTCTCGTCCTGTTCGGCGAACAGTTCGATTTTGCGGTTGGTGTCCTTGATTACGTTTGCGCTGGAAGGTGTGATGTAGTCGGCTTCGCCGCCTGTACGGAGGGCCCATTCGCCTTCGCCGTCGGCAGTGCGTGCCCACGACTGGTTGGGGAGCAGTGATGCGGGAACGGTAACCTCGTCGATAAGGGTGAGGCCGTCGGCGTCGTAAATACCGATCCAGTTGTCCTGGCCGGGAACAAGCTTGAAGCTTGTATGGAACGTTCCGCGGTTAGGCTCTCCGTCGGCAAAGAATACGACATGCTGGCGCTTGGGTATCTTTGTGTTGACGTCGCCTAATGGCACGGGATATTTTCGGGGCTGCGTGGAGTCGTTGGTAAGGAAGACGCTGGAAATCTGGAGCGGGGCAAAGTTTGAGTTGAAAAGCTCTATCCATGCCACGTGGTTTCCGTATTCGTCCACCATACTGCTGTCGTTGACAACCATCACCTCGTTTATGCGCAGGGCCTGGCGGCTCTGTGCGGAGGCCATGAGGGCGAGCGCAGCGAATATGATTGTTAATACAGATTTCTTCATACTCATTTTTAGAGGGGTATGTTGCCGTGCTTCTTGGCGGGGTTGGTAACCTTCTTGGTAGCAAGCTGCTGCAGTGCGCGGATGATGCGGAAGCGGGTGTTGCGCGGCTCGATAACATCATCAATGTAGCCGTAGCGGGCTGCATTGTAGGGGTTGCAGAACAGTTTGTTGTACTCAGCTTCTTTTTCTGCAAGGAACTGAGCTGAATTCTCGGCAGTCTTTGCTTCCTTGGCGTAGAGAACCTCGACAGCGCCGGCACCGCCCATAACGGCGATTTCGGCAGTAGGCCATGCGTAGTTCATGTCGCCGCGGAGCTGCTTGCAGCTCATCACGATGTGGCTGCCGCCGTAGCTCTTGCGCAGTGTAACGGTAACCTTGGGCACAGTTGCCTCGCCGAAGGCGTAGAGCAGTTTCGCACCGTGGAGGATGACGGCGTTGTATTCCTGACCTGTACCGGGAAGGAAGCCGGGAACGTCTACCAGTGTTACCAGAGGAATGTTGAAGGCGTCGCAGAAACGTACAAAGCGGGCAGCCTTGCGGGATGCGTTGCAGTCCAGTACGCCGGCAAGGTATTTGGGCTGGTTTGCTACGATACCTACCGACTGGCCGTTGAAGCGTGCGAAGCCGACGATGATGTTCTTTGCATAGTCGCGCTGAACTTCGAGGAATTCGCCGTTATCGATGATTGCGCCGATAACTTCGTACATGTCGTACGGTTTGTTGGGCGAGTCGGGGATGATTTCGTTGAGGGAGTCCTCCAGACGGTCGATGGGGTCGTTGCATTCAACCAGAGGAGCTTCTTCGAGGTTGTTCTGGGGAATGTAGCTGAATAGTTTGCGGATGATCTTGAGAGCATCCTCGCCGTCTTCGGCAGCGAAGTGGCAAACGCCGCTCTTCTTGGAGTGGACTTCTGCACCACCGAGGTCTTCCTGAGTAACGTCTTCGCCGGTAACGGTCTTTACAACCTTCGGACCGGTGAGGAACATGTACGAGATACCCTTGGCCATGATTGTGAAGTCGGTGAGGGCGGGGGAGTATACGGCACCACCGGCGCAGGGGCCAAGGATTGCGGAAATCTGGGGAATGACACCGGAAGCCATGATGTTGCGCTGGAAAATTTCGGAATATCCAGCAAGTGCGTTGATGCCTTCCTGAATGCGGGCGCCGCCGGAGTCGTTAAGACCGATAACGGGCGCACCCATCTTCATGGCCATATCCATGATTTTGCAGATCTTCTGAGCCATTGCTTCGGAGAGGGAACCGCCGAATACGGTGAAGTCCTGTGCGAAAACATAAACAAGACGGCCGTCAATGGTACCGTAACCGGTAACGACGCCGTCGCCTAAGTAGGATTTCTTTTCCTGTCCGAAGTTTGTGCAGCGGTGACGCATGAACATGTCAAGTTCTTCGAAGGAACCTTCGTCCAGCAACTGGGCGATGCGTTCGCGGGCTGTGTATTTGCCACGTTCGTGCTGTTTCTGAATGGCTTTTTCGCCGCCGCCGAGGCGCGCTTGGGCGCGGAGCTCGATGAGTTCTTTTACTTTTTCGAGTTGGCTGCTCATAATTTAAAATGAAGTTGATGCCGGCGCTTGAGAGGAGCGCCGGCGACTATGAGTATGATAATTATTTCTTGTTGGGGTCTTCACAAAGCTCAACAAGTGTGCCTACGGAAGATTTTGGGTGAATGAAAGCGATGTTGAGACCTTCGGCGCCTTTGCGGGGAGCCTTGTCGATAAGACGGCATCCTTTGGCTTCAACTTCTGCCAGAGCGTTGGCAACACCATCCTCAACGGCGAATGCTACGTGCTGGATTCCTCCGCGGCCACCGTTGGCGGCAATGAATTTGCTTATGGCACTGTCTTCGGCGGTGCCTTCGAGAAGCTCGATTTTGGTCTGGCCCACTTTGAAGAATGCTGTGCGCACTTTCTGGTCGGCTACTTCTTCAATTGCAAAGCATTTGAAGCCTAAGATGTTTTCGTAGAAGGGAATTGCCTCGTCAAGCGAGGGAACGGCGATGCCGATGTGTTCGATATGCGAGATATCCATGATTTTTGATATTGATTAGGTTATATAATATAATTGACAATAAAACACTGGTGCGTGCAGAGCCCGCTTACGCGTACTACGGACGCACACTTTCAAAGTGCAAAGATACAAAAAATTCGAGATAACCGCGCCACTTTATTATAAAAGTAAATAAAAATCGCTCGGGAACGCCGGTTTGTGTTTTTCAACCTCCGTCAATCGTTGGAAATGGGTACGGAGCGGACGAATGCCTCGCGGAACGATACCATCGTTTCGGTGGAGGCTATGTTCAGGGGACGCATGCGGTCGCGGATAATCTCGAGCATGCTGCGGTTGTCGCGGGCATGAACTTTGGCGATTATGTCGTAGCGTCCGGTAACGATATGGCATTCGGTGATCTCAGGAATTTCACGCAGCCCGTTGGCAAGGATTTCGATGTCGGTTCCCGGCATCGCGCATATTCCGAGGTATGCGATAACGTTAAAACCCACAGCGGTGGGATCGATTGTGCATCGCGAACCGGTAATAACTTTGTTTGCCATCAGGCGCTGCACGCGCTGGTGTACGGCGGCACCGGATACGCCGTATTCGCGTGCTATTTCCAGATAGGGCGTTCGTGCGTTCTCGGCAAGGGCGTGGAGTATACTCAGGTCAAGGTTGTCGAAAAATAGTCTGTTCATAAGTTGGTGGCTAACTTGTTGTTAAACCGGCGAAGATGTAGAAGTCTTTAATGTTGTGAAGATTGATTGGTCTCGCAAATTTAATTGAAATTTTTTACGAAACGCAATTTTTTTAAAGAATTTTTTCTCGGCCGCAATAAAATCTCCCGATTTGCCGTTAGACATTTGAAAACCGATGGAAAGCAAGCATTTCCCGGGAATGTATCCATTTATTGCTCACCTTAGATAGCCTTGTGCCTATGGAGAAAAATTCTACTCTTTTAACCCCCGCTTCGGACGGTATTTCCGTTCCAGTAGAAACCAAAATGAACGACACAGCCGAACCCAAGGCCGCCACTATCCAGCGCATATGCCAGTTTGCGCGTGCAGCGTTCTCCGATGCCTCTCTCGCCGGCATGCCTGTGATAGTCCTTAACTGAACAGCGGAACACAACACATCCAGCGTCTCTGCCTCGACACCCCGATGGCGGAGACGTTTATATTTTTGGCATCTATGGAAGTCTCTATTGCATATTCCGAAAACGTTTGCTATATTTGCAGCATGGCGCCCGTGCGCATGTTACAGTAACCAAATCTTTTGATATGAAGAAACATAATTTTTATGCCGGTCCTTCGATTCTGAGCGAATACACCATTCAGAATACGGCCGACGCCGTTCTTAATTTTGCGGACATGGGTCTCTCGCTTCTCGAGATTTCGCACCGCAGCAAGCAATTCCAGGCCGTTATAGACGAGGCCACAGCTCTGGTGAAGGAAATTCTCGATATTCCCGCCGGTTTTGAAGTTCTGTGGCTCGGAGGTGGCGCCTCCATGCAGTTCTGCATGATTCCTTATAATTTCCTCAAGACCAAGGCTGCTTTTCTCGATACAGGCACATGGGCTTCCAATGCCATCAAGGAGGCGCGTCTGTTCGGCGAGGTTGACGTTGTGGCTTCGTCTAAGGATGCCAACTATACATTCATCCCCAAGGGCTACAAAATTCCCGAAGGCATGGATTATTTCCACTACACAAGCAACAACACCATTTACGGTACCGAGATCCGCAAGGATCCCGATGCTTCGTGTCCACTTATTGCCGACATGAGTTCGGATATTTTCTCGCGCCGCATAGATTTCAGCAAATATAATGCGGTATATGCCGGCGCTCAGAAAAACCTCGCTCCCGCAGGCGTTACCATAGCTATTGTGCGCGAGGATGCTCTCGGCAAGGTAGACCGTCCTATTCCCACCATGCTGGACTACCGCACCCATGTGAAGAAGGGCTCCATGTTCAACACTCCTCCGGTGCTCCCCATCTTCTCCGCTCTTCAGACCCTGCGCTACTACAAGCAGCTCGGCGGTATTGACGAACTCGAGCGCCGCGACCTTGAAAAGGCCTCTCTGCTGTACAACGCTATCGATGACAGCAAGATGTTCAAGGGTACGGTAACCGACCCGGCCGACCGCTCTATTATGAACGTATGTTTTGTAATGACTCCCGAATACAAGGAGCTTGAAAGCGCTTTCGTGGATTTCTGCACCGCCCGCGGTATTGTTGGCATCAAAGGCCATCGTTCTGTCGGAGGCTTCCGTGCTTCTCTGTACAACGCCCTGCCAATCCAGAGCGTGAAAGTGCTTGTCGATGCTATGCATGATTTTGAATCAACACATTGACAGTCATGAAAGTACTTGTAGCAACAGAAAAGCCTTTCTCGGCAACCGCCGTTAAAGGTATCCGCGAGATTGTAGAGGCTGCCGGCTATACTTTTGTGGCTTTGGAGAAATATACATCCCACGACCAGCTTGTTGAGGCCGTCGCCGATGTCAATGCCTTGATTGTGCGCAGCGATATAGTTGATAAGGCAGTTATCGATGCTGCCAAGGAACTTAAGATTATTGTACGCGCCGGTGCCGGTTACGACAATATCGACCTTAAGGCTGCCGCAGAGGCCGGTGTCGTTGTGGAGAACACGCCTGGCCAGAATTCCAATGCCGTTGCCGAACTTGTTATAGGAATGGCCATCATGGCTGCCCGCAATAAATATTCAGGCTCTACTGGCTTTGAGATTTCGGGCAAGCGTATCGGTCTTCAGGCCTTCGGTCAGGTGAGCCGTCATGTTGCCAATCTCGCCAAAGGCTTCGGTATGCATGTGAGTGCGATAGATCCATATTGTCCCGCCGAAGTTATCGAGGCGGCTGGCGTGGCAGTGGCTCCGTCTCTGAAAGATCTGTATGCCGGCAACGACATCGTTTCCATTCACATTCCCGCTACGCCTGAAACAGTAGGCAGCATAGGCAAGGAGCTTATCGGCGTGCTCCCCAAAGGAGCTATCCTTATCAATACCGCCCGCAAGGAAGTGATTAACGAGGCAGAACTTCTCGAGGTGATGGAAGAACGTCCGGATATCAAATATTTTGCCGACGTGAAGCCCGGCAATGCCACTGTGCTTGCGGAACGTTTCTCCGACCGTGTTTTCTTTACCCCCAAGAAAAGCGGCGCACAGACTGCCGAAGCCAATCTTAACGCCGGTCTGGCCGCCGCACGCCAGATTGTTGCGTATTTCAAGGAAGGTTCTACCCGTTTTAAAGTGAACTGAAACTATATTTATCCGATAAAAGGAGAGACTGTCTAACAAGTTTGGACAGTCTCTTTTTATAGTCTAAACTGGCTAAAA
>CALEUL010000040.1 GCA_937921035.1 uncultured Porphyromonadaceae bacterium | reverse complement strand
GTGTATTCCCTCCGGGAAAAATTTTGTTTTTCGGGCGCTGTCCCCGGAAACGCCTGGCGGCTTATTCCGGGGTTGATAGCGGCTTTCAGCCGCCTCGGCTTGCCTCCGGCAAGCCTTCCCTTCCTTCTGATTTCGCCTCCTTGCGCTCCACCCTCTCCGTGCTCTACACAGAGCTCCCTCTCCGCTCTCCACCTTCCGCTCAATCTCCTTGCGCTCCACCATCTCCGTGCTCTACACAGAGCCTCCCTCACCGCTCTCCACCTTCCGCTCAATCTCCTCTCGGCCCCACTCTATACACAGAGCCTCCGCTCTCCACTCTCTATCCCGCTTTCCACGAAAATCCTCTTTTTGTCGTTTGGCGGAAAATTTGTACATTTGCAGGTGAATAAAAGCCGGCGCGCCAGTGCCGACACCTCCTAATAAGTATATTGATGTATAACGAACGTTCCTCATTCTTTTCCAATATTCCGCCGGTAGTAAAGAATCTGCTGATTATCAATATTCTGGTATTCGCAGTTATGGCTATTATGCCCGCGGCGCATCGATGGTTCGACACATACCTGTCGCTCTACTATTTCAGTTCGCCGGCTTTCAAGCCTTATCAGCTGTTCACGTACATGTTCCTGCACGGCAATTTCATGCATCTGTTCTTCAATATGTTCGCCCTGTTTATGTTCGGGCGCACTATCGAGATGGCGATGGGATCGTCGCGCTTTCTTTTCTACTACATCTCGTGTGGCATTGGCGCGGCGCTGGTGCAGCTTGGCGTATTCGCGATATATATCAGCAATGTATCGGACTTGCTGCCGCCGGACGTGGTGGCACGTGTGGCCGAGGAGGGCTGGAGCGTGATACAGAGCGGCTACAACTACTCCGACCCCGACCTTGCACGCCTCAACGCGTTTATCAACACTCCTATGGTGGGCGCCTCCGGTGCCATCTATGGTGTGCTGCTTGCGTTCGGCTTCCTGTTCCCCAATGTGGGCATCTATCTTTTCTTCATTCCCGTGCCCATCAAGGCCAAATGGCTTATTGCGGGTTATTTTGTTCTTGAGCTGCTGTACGGAGTTTCCGGCTCGGCCGACGGTGTGGCCCATTTCGCGCACCTCGGCGGTATGATTTTCGGTTTCTTGCTCCTGCTGTACTGGAAGCGCAAAGGAACGTTCAATAACGGCTGGTTCTTCTGACATGGCTGCAACCAAAGACAGTGCCGGACCCAGGACAGTGCGCCGGACAGGTGGCTCGCAGCCTTCGCGGCGCGGTGCGGGTGCCAAAGCAAGTGCACCGAAAGCGCGAAAGCCGGTGTGGCGGCACATTGTGGATGTGCTGCTGATTATTGCGGATGTGCTTGTTGTGGGTGCGCTGTGCCTTACAAGTTATGCAGGCATGGTGTCGCCGCTGAAGAGCGGCGGTATATGGGGCATATTTCCACTTGGGCTGCCGATAGTACTTATGGTAATGTTCGGCCTTACTGTGCTTCAGCTGTTCATAAACCGCAAAGGTCTTTTTATTCTTCTTGCCGGTGTTCTGCTGTGCGGAGGTCCGCTGCTGACATACTGCCCCCTGCATATCGGCACCGACAAACCGCGCGAGGGTGCCGAAACGTTTACATTGCTGACGTATAATGTGCTTAATTTTGAGCCAGAGGACACTTCGATAACCAAGGACGGGAGTCCGGCTCTGGATTATATCCTGCGGACAAACGCCGATGTGGTGTGCCTGCAGGAAGTTGCCGGTTTTGCTCCGGGCAAGCGTAGCGGCATCACCCCCGCACAGCTCGACAAACTGCATTCGCTGTACCCGTACGTTATTGTAAGCGGCAAGGCGCAGGCTTTCCTTTCAAAGTATCCGGTGCAGCCGATACACCTGGACAACTCCGAGGAGTCGTTTGTGTCCGGCGACATAGGCGCATACCGCATTACGCTGCCCACAGGCAAGCTTGTAACCATATTCAACGTGCATTTGTACTCGTATTCGCTCAATGCCGACGACAAGGAGATGTATGTGAATCTTACCGGTCTTAAGCGCGAGCCGTTCTCCGACGTGCGTTCGCAGCTTCTGCACAAACTGCGAGTCGCTGCTGAGGGCCGCGCTCGCCAGGCTATACAGATGCAGCGATGGATACGGCTTTACGGCGGTCCGGACTGTATCGTGTGCGGCGACTTTAACGACGTTCAGGGATGCTACACCATACGGCACCTTGGAGAATCGGGCTTCGAGGACGTTTATCCGCGCGTGGGCTTCGGACCGATGATAACCTATCACGACGACCGCTTCTATTTTTGTATCGACCATATCCTGAGCCGCGGCAGTCTTAAACCGCTGTGGTTGCGAAAAGGACGTCTCACAGCCTCCGATCACTATCCATTATTGACCGAATTCGAGATAATTTAACACTTCTTGTTGCAAAGCATTGGTGCAAATCCGTTTTATTGCCTATCTTTGCATCGATTAATAAAACCAAAAATTGCATGGAACACACAATAGACTGGGGCTCGCTTCCTTTCGGCTATTATCCCACCGACTATAACGTGCGCTGCGTATACCGCGACGGACAGTGGGGAGCGGTTGAAGTTTCTCAATCCGATACTATCAACATCCATATGGCCGCGACATCGCTTCACTACGGTCAGGAGATTTTCGAGGGTCTTAAAGCTTTCCGCGGAGCGGACGGCAAAATACGCATATTCCGTCTGGAAGAAAACGCAAAGCGCATGCAGGAATCCGCCAAGGGCCTGCTGATGCAACCGATACCCGTTGAACTGTTCAAGGAAATGTGTGTAAAGGCGGTTAAACTGAACGAGCGCTTCATCCCGCCCTACGGCAGCGGCGCCTCGCTGTATATCCGTCCTCTGGAAATCGGCCTCACACCCCGCATCGGCGTTAAGGAAGCCGACGAATATCTGTTCATCGTAATGGTAACGCCTGTGGGTCCTTATTTCAAGGGCGGCTTCAAGAATACCAACATATGCATAATGCGCGAGTACGACCGTGTGGCACCGCGCGGTACCGGCCGCTGGAAAGTGGGAGGCAACTATGCCGCTTCTATGGCCGCTACACACAGGGCTCACGAGATGGGCTACTCGGCAGTGCTTTTCCTCGATCCCAAGGAGAAGAAGTACCTCGACGAATGCGGCCCGGCTAACTTCTTCGCCATCAAGGACGGCAAATATATAACACCGAAGTCGGATTCCATACTCCCGTCTATCACCAATATGAGCCTTATGCAGCTTGCCCGCGAAATGGGCATGGAGGTGGAGGAACGTCACATCACCGTAGACGAACTTGCAGAAATCAGCGAGGCGGCAGCCTGCGGCACCGCAGCCGTATGCTCGCCCATAGGTGAAATCGACGACATCGACACAGGCAAGAAATACATAATCAGCAAGGACGGCAAGCCCGGCCCTGTAACCACCGAATTTGTCCGTCGCCTCGACGCTATCCGCCAGGGCGAGGAAGAAGACATCCACGGCTGGAACACCATCGTTGAATGACGTCCTGGCAAGAAATTATCGACAGCATATATCCCGCCGGGCGTCAAGTCCGCGGGATTTTGCTTTCGCACAGCCGCTCGGTAGCAACCGCCGCCATCGATATCGCACGCCGCCACAGGCTGGATATCCCTGCGGATGAAATAGAGACAGCCGCCATGCTGCACGATATAGGAATTATCGCCACCGATGCTCCGGGAATAGACTGTTACGGCACCCAGCCCTATCTGACACACGGTGCTGTTGGCGCCGACATGCTTCGTGCCTCCGGAGCGGACGAGAAGTATGCCCGCGTGGCCGAACGGCATACCGGCGCGGGCCTTACGGCCGACGAAATCGCTGCCTCCGGGCTTCCGTTCCCTCCGGGAAGGTGCTATATGCCCGAAACAACCCTCGAGAAACTGATATGCTATGCCGACTGCTTCTATTCCAAGGGGGGCGACGGCAAACGCAAGAGTCTGGAGCGAGTGGAGGCGTCTATGGCGAAGTTCGGGCCGGAAGTGCTGAACCGTTTCCGGCGGCTTCATGCCATGTTCGGTTAAAACAGCTATTTTTGAATGTAAAATTATAATATTTCTTAAAAGACGCCGTTATCTTTCTAACACCAATCTTTATTCTGACGGAATGAACTTAAAAAATATACTATCCGCAGTCGCCTTGAGTCTTTTACTGGCTTCCTGCTCGTCGCCGAAATCAGCCCTTCCGTATTTCTCCGACCTAACGTCAACCTCGGGCGACCTGCCCGCGATGCCTTATCTCAGTACGATAGAGCCCGACGATGAACTTGTGATAACGGTGCAGTCTACCGATGCCCGCGCCACCGCGCAGTACAACATGCCCTTCAGCAATATAGCCACACCGTCGCTCTCCGGCGTAAGTTCCAATCCGTCTATAATGGGTTACCGCGTGGATACTGCGGGCGATATCATTTTTCCTGTACTCGGCAAGATTCATGTAGCGGGCCTGACCGTTGAGGAACTTCAGAAACTGCTTACCGACAAGATATCCAAGGATGTGGCCGATCCTATTGTAACTGTTGCCATGCGCGATTTCACAGTAGTGGTAGCGGGCGAGGTAACCACTCCGCAGCCCGTACAGGCTACAGGCAACCGCATGACCGTACTCGAGGCTCTTGCCGCTGCCGGCGACCTCACCGAGTTTGGCGAGCGCTCCAATGTGCTTGTTATACGCGAGGAAAACGGCAAACGCACATTCCAGCGCCTGGACCTCAACAGCTCGGAGACACTGTCGTCGCCGTACTACTATCTGCGGCCCAACGACTATGTGTATGTTTCGCCAAACTCCATTCGTCAGGATAATTCCAAATATAACCAGAACAACGCTTACAAACTGTCGGTTACCTCGACTATCGTGAGTGCCGCATCTGTTATCGCATCACTCGTGATTGCACTCACCGTTAAATAATTACCGATATGGCAAGGAAAAGTTCGAATGATTTTATCGATATAACGGCACTGCTGAAACAGTATCTGTCCAAATGGTATCTCTTTGTTATTTCGGTGCTTGTGTGCGGCGGTCTGGCGTTCTTCGTTACTAAGGTGAAGAAGCCCGTCTATGCCGTAAACGCCAATATACTTATTTCTACCGACAACAGCAGTTCCCAGCTTCCCAACGCAATGAGCGGCGGACTTAGCTCGCTGTTCGGATCGGACGCATATGTGGAGGATGAAATCTTTCTGGTTTCGTCGCACTCGCTGTACCGCGATGTCGCACGCGATCTCGGGCTGAATCAGCGCCACTATGTTCGCCGCGGCTTCATGAATACGGAATTCGCCTATCCTCACTATCCCGTGGAAGTACAGACGGGCGCCGGTGTGCTGGATACGCTGGGTGTGGGAATGGAATTCAGAGTGAATGTGGATAAAAACGGACAGGCCGACATCAAGGTGAAGGCTCTGAAAAAGACCGTCGCCAATGTCGAGGACGTAAAGCTGCCGTATACAGTCAAGCTTCCCTGGGGCGATTTTACTGTGGCCAGTACGGAATATTTTGTACCCGGCGAAAAACTGGATACCAGAATCACGCTTACGGGCTACGATGCCGCCGCCGAGGTTCTCGACGATGAAGTAGGCGCCGAGATAGCTTCGAAGCGAAGCAATGTGATTACTCTGAGCATGGAGACGGCCGCGCCCGCATACGGCAAGGATGTGCTCAACGAGATTCTTGTGAAATACAACCAGCGCGGTATTATGGAGAAACGCCGCGAATCGGAGCGCACCGGTAAGTTTATCGAGGACCGTCTGGTGCTTCTCTCCGACGAGCTTGCGCAGTCTGACAACGATATAGAGTCGCTCAAGCACCAGAAAGGTATCATAGACCCCACCACAGAAATCCGCTACCAGACGGAAAAGAAGGCCGAGGTTGAGGCCAAGATGATTGAGGCGCGCACGCAGCTTGAGGTTTACAAGCTGATGTCCGATTTTATCAATGATCCGGCAAACGAATACGATCTTGTTCCCCTTATGATGGATTCGCAGAACTTCGCCGAGATGTTCTCCGAGTACAACCATACCATCATCAGTCGCCAGCAGCTCCTCAACAGCGCGCATCCCGATAATGTTAACGTCAAGCTTATGGACCAGCGCCTGGATGCTTTGCGATCCAATATCAACACGTCGCTCAACCGTCTGACAAAGTCGCAGACCGCCGTAGTGCGCGATCTGCAGCGCGAGCTCGACGGCACAGCCGGCCAGCTGTCCAACATGACCACCAGCGAGCGCGAATTCAAGGATCTTTTCCGTCAGAACCAGGTTAAGAGCAGTCTGTACCTGTTCCTGTTGCAGCGCCGCGAGGAAAATCAGCTGATGGAGGCCAACACACAGCCCAAGGCACAGATAATCGACGAGGCATACACCATGAGCGAGCCTCTGGGCATGGGTAAGAAGATGATTCTTATTCTTGGTATCCTGTTCGGCTTTGTCATTCCGCCGATGTTCCTCTATGTGCGTCGTCTTATATGCAACCGCTTTGAAACGCGCCAGGATGTGGAACGCATCACCGAGGTGCCGATTCTTGGCGAGATGTGCACCGATACCACAGGACGCAGTGTGGTTGTGTCGCCCACGGATACGTCGCCGGCCACCGAGCTTTTCCGCCTTATGCGCGTGAATCTTCTGTTTGTGCTCAACGACGCCACGGACAAGGTAGTGCTGGTAACATCAAGCTCGTCGGGCGAAGGCAAATCGTTCATTTCCATAAATCTTGCCGCCTCGCTTGTTCTGATGGGCAAGAAAGTGATAGTTGTGGGTATGGACCTGCGCAATCCGCGTCTGGCCGAGTATCTGAACATGTCGCCCGGCCGCGGCCTGTCGCAGTACCTGTCATCGTCCGATGTGTCGCTGCAGCAGATTATCAATCCCGCGCCCGGCGTAAAGGGGCTGGATGTTATCTGCGCCGGTCCCGTACCACCCAACCCCGGCGAACTGCTTATCTCGAACAAGGTGGACAACATGTTTGCCGAACTTCGATCGATGTACGACTATGTGATTGTGGATACAGCTCCTATCGGCCTTGTGAGCGATACGTTCACGCTGGACCGTGTGGCCGACGCCGCCATCTATGTATGCCGCGCCAACTATACGTCGGTACGCGACCTCGATGCCGTCAACGATATCTTCGAGCAGAAACGCCTCAAGAAACTGTCGCTCGTAATCAACGGTACCGCCGCCAAGAAGAGCTACGGCTACGCGCATAAGAAAACATCCGAGGAATAAGGAGGCCAAGTGGCTGAAGCACTGACAACACACGCGGCAGGCCGCTGGAGCGCCATTGCCAAGGAACCGTTCACCACGACGTGGAACGACTGGCGCATGCCGCTGTATTTCCTGCTGAGCCTTTCTCTGTTCGGCCTGTCGTTCTATCCTGCCTTCATTCTGATAGCACTGATACTGGTGAACAGATGGAGGCACGACCGCTACGACTTCTCTTTTATGCTCCTGCTGCTTTGGGGCAACTTCGGTTTTGTGGACAAGGGGCAGACGGGTATTTTCCTGTCTGATATCGCCTTGTTCGGCAGTGTGCTGCTGTGGCTGTTATACCGCCGGCCTCCGCTGCTCAACAAAATTCTGCTTTTGCTGCTGGTGTACATCGCCGGCCTGTTCGTGTTCGCATCACTGTCGCTGGAGAGCATGTCCATCCAGTTCCTGATTATGCGAATGTACATGTCGATTCTGTACATTATCATCCCCATAGCCATATTCAGCGGCGCCGACTTCGATATACACATATTTTTCCGCAAGGCAATAATCTATGCCGTGCTTGTGGGTGCTTTCTATATTCTGGATTCCTTCGTGATATGCGGAAATCTGTTTGTGCCCAACACGAGTATTTCGGGCGGAGCGGTGTCGCGTTTCTACGACCTTTACTGGCGGCCGCTGTCCATGCAGCCCTTCCGAAAATATCCACCGGGCATGTATATGCTCATGCTGGCCATCTATCCTATTGCGCGTATGTACAAAATACGTCTGTGGCAATGGGCGGTGCTGCTGCTCGGCCTTATGTCCACATTCACATTCACGGTAATAATCGGCTATGTGGTTGTGTACTTCTTCCTGGTAGTCAAACCGTCGAAAATATTCAAGTATGCGCTTGTTGTAGTCGGTGCGGCCTTCGCGCTCTATTTTCTTGATTGTGTGCTGCCGGTAACCAAGGAAAACAGGTTCGAGAATAAGTCGGCTCTGCGAATAAAGTCGTCGGTAGAGCAGATAAGGATGCTCACCGAGGCTGTCGATGACGAGGATCTTGCCCAGTTTGCGTCGGGCCGTATGGCGCAGATACTGCCGAAATTCGAATTGCTGGCGCGTGAGCACCGTCAGGCGTATGGCCTTGGCTTTCTGCACCGCGAGAAAACCAAGCTGATGCGCTATACGATTATAAACGAATACTATCCCGACCTGTCGGAGAACCAGGAGATAGCCACGGGCATAGAGGTAGTGCCGGCACAGATATACCTTACAATCGGCTACTTGGGACTGATATTACATACGCTTGTATTTTTGCTGCTGTATCTTTTTGTGCGGCGTCTGCGCTACTCGGTATATGTTCTGTCGCTTCTGGGCCTGAACGTGCTTGTAGGCCTGGGCGGTTACGCCGGTCTAATCAGTGCGTCGGGTCTTTTCCTCACCGCCACCTCCATTGCCGCTGTAATCCTTGCCAACAGGCCAGAGGTTTGGGGGAGGGCCTATCGAGTGCGAAAGGAAACGAAAAAAATCGGGTAAAAAATAGGGGGCCGGGGAAAATTTTGCCTTCCTTATAACGATTTATAACAAAAAAAATCCTAACTTTGCAGACAATAGCGGCAGTGTGCCCGTGCCTTAGGTCTTTGCTATGTACCTAAGGTTCTAAGTATCAGTAATATTCTCCTCATAGCCGGTGTAAATTTCCGCCGCTGCCCCATAATGTACAGTAGAATTATTAATATCCAAAATATGATAACATCAGCCATATTCGGAATAGAGAACAACGGCACGCTCGCCATTACGGCGCTGATTACCGGCGTTGCGCTGGTATTTTTGGCCCTTTGGATTGCAAAGATGATTTCGCCCCGCTCGTTCAACCCACAGAAAGGTGAGGCATACGAGTGCGGTATTCCCACACGCGGCGAAAGTATGTCGCAGTTCAAGGTCGGCTATTACCTTTTTGCCATTCTATTCCTTATGTTTGACGTCGAGACCGTGTTCCTGTTCCCCTGGGCAGTGCGCATGCGTGAGCTTGGCGTAGATGGTTTAATCAGTATCGCCGTATTCTTCGGCGTTCTTGTGCTGGGTCTTGTTTATGCCTGGCGGAAAGGAGCACTTGAATGGAAGTAACCACCAAAAGCATGCCCTACGACGCATGGAAAGATAACGAATACATCGAGAGCCTCGTAAAGGAGCTGAACGCCAACGGCACCAACGTGATTGTGGGCCAGCTCGACAAACTTATCAACTGGGGCCGTTCCAATTCGGTGTGGCCACTTACCTTCGCTACCAGCTGCTGCGGCATTGAGTTCGTATCCTTGGGCGCCGCCCGCTTCGACATGGCCCGCTTCGGATGGGAGGTTGCCCGTTCGAGCCCCCGCCAGGCCGACTTTATGATGGTAGCCGGTACGATCGTTAACCGCATGGTGCCCGTGTTCCGCCGTCTGTACGACCAGCTCGCCGAGCCCAAGTACGTTATTGCGTGCGGCGGCTGCGCCATTTCGGGCGGTCCCTTCCGCAAGAGCTACCATGTGGCCAAAGGCATAGGCGATATCGTGCCTGTGGATGTGTTCGTTCCCGGCTGTCCTCCGCGTCCGGAGGCCATGATTTATGGTATCATGCAGCTTTCGCGCAAGATGAAGGTGGAACGTTTCTTCGGAGGCGTAAACCGTCAGGAAAAACAAAAGGAGTTCCTCGCCCAGCATCCTGTTGCCGGCGTTGAGGATTAAACATCAGGAAATATCTTCTGTATATGGCTAACATCACTGATAAGATTATAAAGCTCTTCCCCGAGGCATCGCTGGCCGAGAGCAACAGCCCGATGGTTACGGTGCCCAATGCCCGCTGGCACGATTTCGCCAAGCTGCTCCGCGAGAACGAAGAACTTAAATTCGACTACCTCGTAACTATCGTCGGTATGGACTGGACCGAGAACCTCGGTTGCATATATTACCTGATGTCCACCGAGTACAACACCCTTGTGGGTGTGAAAGTTCTTGCCGAGGGTACACGCGAACAACCTTATATTTTCTCTGTGGCCGACCTATGGGCCGTCGCCACGACCTACGAACGTGAGGTTTACGACTTCTTCGGAATTATTTTTGTGAATAATCCCGATATGCGCCGTCTTTTCCTCGATATCGACTGGGTGGGCTATCCTCTGCGTAAGGACTACGACGATAATCCCGAACTCAATCCCATCAGCACTGAAAGCGAGCGACAGAGCGATTTCACCGATACCTACACCATCGGCAGCGACGGCAAGCTCCAGAAAAAGGAAGTGCGCGTGTTCGAGAAAGACGATTTCGTTATCAATATCGGCCCGCAGCACCCGGCAACGCACGGCGTGCTCCGTTTCCGTACCGCTACTGAAGGCGAGGAAATAAAGAAAATCGACCTGTACTGCGGTTATATCCACCGCGGCATAGAAAAGCTCTGCGAGAACCTTGCATATCCGCAGACGCTCCATTTTATGGACCGAATGGACTATTTCTCGGCCCATAACTACCACCACGCTTTGTGCATGCTTTACGAGAAGGCCGCCGGTATCGAAATCAGCCGCCGCGCGCAGGTGATAAGGGTGATGATGGACGAGCTGTCGCGCATTGCCTCGCACTGCCTTTTCATGGGTACCTACTGCATGGACCTCGGTGCCACCACGATGCTGTTCTACACGCTGCGCGTGCGTGAGCAGATTCTGGATATCATGGAAAAAACATGCGGTGCCCGCATGACATTCAACTACGAGTGCATCGGCGGTGTTATGCAGGATCTCCATCCCGATTTCCAGAAGGATGTTAAAGACCTCCTCGCCGTTCTTCCCGCAAACCTGAAAGAGTACAACGAGGTATTTACCGGCAACGTTATCGCCCGCAACCGTATGGAAGGTGTAGGTGTTCTCAGCCGCGAGGATGCCATCTCGTACGCCGTTACAGGTCCTTCGGGCCGTGCGTCGGGCTGGGCATGCGATATGCGTAAACTTTTCCCCTACAGCATATACGGCGAGCTCGATTTCGAGGAAGTTGTCGCTACCGAAGGCGACTCGATGGCGCGCTTCAAATGCCGCATGCGCGAGATAGAGGAATCCGCCAAGATTCTGGCACAGCTTGTAGATAATATTCCCGAAGGCGAATATTGCGTGAAGGTTCCCAAGGTTATCAAGCTGCCCGCCGGCAGCTGGTTCCAGCTCACGGAAGGTTGCCGCGGCGCGTTCGGCCTGTACCTTGAGAGCGACGGCTCCACAAAGCCCTACCGCCTGAAGATTGCTCCGCCATGCCTGCCTCAGGCTGCTGTGGTGGACCATATCACCCGTGGCCAGAAAATAGCCGACTTAATAACTATCGGCGGTTCGATGGACTATATTGTTCCCGATATCGACCGATAAGTAGCCAAAGACCAATCAGAAAACCGCAAAAAAAAGTAATATAAGCACTATGCAGGATTTTTCCTATATAACCTCTTGGCTGGACAGCTCGCTGCGTTCCATTATGCCCGGCTGGCTCTCCGTAACGGTGGAGTGTCTGCTTGTAGGCGTCGGACTGCTCCTTGTCTACGCACTGCTGGCTCTCTTCTACATTTATTACGAGCGTAAGCTCTGCGCTGCCTTCCAGTGCCGCCTTGGTCCCGACCGTGTGGGCCCCTGGGGCCTTCTCCAGAGTTTCGCCGACATGTTCAAGATGCTCATCAAGGAGATTATCCACCTAAACCATGTAGACCAGTTCCTGTTCGCGCTGGCACCTTATCTGGTAATCATCGCGTCTATGCTGGCATTCGCCGTGCTGCCGTGGGGCAACGGTCTGCAGATAATCGACTTCAACATCGGCATCTTCTTCCTTATCGCTGTAAGTTCTATCGGCGTGCTGGGAATCCTGTTGGCCGGATGGTCGTCCAATAACAAATTCACCCTTATCGGTTCTCTGCGTTCCGGCGCCCAGATGGTCAGCTACGAGCTGTCTGTCGGACTGTCGGTAATAACGATGGTATGCCTCGCCGGCACAATGTCGGTAACGGGTATAGTAGAGCAGCAGAGCGATCTGTGGTTTATCTTCAAGGGCCACATTCCGGCTCTTATAGCCTTTGTGATATATATGATCGCCGGTACCGCCGAAACCAACCGCGGCCCGTTCGACCTTCCCGAGGCCGAGAGTGAGCTTACCGCCGGCTATCACACCGAATATTCAGGTATGCATTTCGGCTTCTTCTATCTGGCCGAATATCTTAACCTCTTTATTGTGTCGGGCGTTGCAGCACTGCTGTTCTTCGGCGGCTGGATGCCCCTGCATATCCCCGGATGGGATACTTTCAACGCCATCATGGACTACATCCCCTCGGTTGTATGGTTCATCGGCAAGGCCATCCTTCTCTCTTTCATCATCATCTGGTTCAAATGGACGTTCCCCCGTCTGCGAATCGACCAGCTGCTTTCACTGGAATGGAAATACCTTCTTCCCATCAACCTGGTGAACCTGGTTCTGATGGTACTTATCATCATCAATAACTGGCACTTCTAAACCAAGAAACAACCAATAAGCCATGAGCGACATCAAAGGCAAAATAGCCCAGGTGATTGGACCTGTTATCGACGTTATCTTCGAAGGTGAAGACAACGTGATACCGCCCATATATACCGCATTAAAGATCGACCGTCCGGAAGGCGGCGAAGTTATTCTTGAAGTTGAGCAGCACATCGGCGAGGACACAGTGCGCTGCGTTGCAATGGAAAGTACCGACGGCCTTCGCCGCGGCATGCCCGTTGTCAACCTCGAACGCCCTATCGCTGTTCCCACCGGCGAACAGGTTAAAGGCCGTCTGCTCAACGTGGTAGGCGAGGCTATCGACAAGCTCGAGCCTCTCAAGCACGAGAACATGCGTCCTATTCACCAGCCCGCTCCCGAATTCGAGGACCTTACGATAGGTACCGAAATCCTTTCTACGGGCATCAAGGTAATCGACTTGCTCGAGCCTTACAGCAAGGGCGGTAAAATCGGCCTTTTCGGTGGCGCCGGCGTAGGCAAAACCGTGCTGATTATGGAGCTTATCAACAATATCGCCAAGGGCCATGACGGCTTCTCGGTGTTCACCGGTGTTGGTGAACGTACCCGAGAAGGCAACGACCTGCTTCGCGAGATGATTGAGAGCGGCGTAATCAAATACGGCGATAAATTTGCCGAAGGCATGGAACGCGGCGAGTGGAACCTTGCCGACGTTGACAAAGACAAACTCAAGGACAGTCAGGCAACGCTGGTGTTCGGTCAGATGAACGAACCGCCGGGCGCGCGTCTGCGTGTGGCTCTTTCGGGCCTTACCGTTGCCGAGCAGTTCCGCGATCAGGGCAGCGGCGGCAAGGACGTGCTGCTGTTCATCGACAATATCTTCCGTTTCACCCAGGCCGGTTCCGAGGTGTCGGCACTTCTTGGCCGTATGCCCTCGGCCGTAGGTTATCAGCCTACTCTTGCTTCGGAAATGGGTGCATTGCAGGAACGAATCACTTCTACCAAGAACGGCTCCATCACCTCTGTACAGGCAATCTATGTGCCTGCCGACGACCTTACGGACCCGGCTCCCGCCACAACGTTCAACTTCCTTGACGCTACGACGGTGCTCAGCCGTAAGATTACAGAGCTTGGTATTTATCCCGCCGTCGATCCTCTGGAATCTACATCGCGAATTCTCGACCCCAATATCATCGGCGAGGAGCACTATAACACCGCACAGGCCGTTAAGCAGCTGCTGCAGAAATATAACGAGCTTCAGGATATTATCGCTATCCTTGGCGTTGACGAGCTTTCGGATGACGACAAGCTTGTTGTTGCCCGCGCGCGCCGCGCCCAGCGTTTCCTGTCGCAGCCGTTCCATGTGGCCGAGCAGTTTACCGGTCTTCCGGGCGTAATGGTGCCTCTGAGCGAGACTATACGCGGCTTCAAGATGATTCTGTCCGGCGAAATGGACGAATACCCCGAACAGGCGTTCCTGAATGTGGGTACAATCGACGATGCTATCGAGAAAGGCAAGAAACTTCTTGCCGAAGTGAAATGATAATCTGAACAACCAGCCATGACACTGAAAATCATATCCGCCGACGCGGTCCTCTACACCGGAGAGGTGCAGCAGGTAACGCTGCCGGGCAGCATGGGTGAATTCACCGTGCTGCGCAACCATGCCTCGCTGCTTTCCACCCTTTCCGCAGGCACGGTGCGCTACACCGATGCAGCGGGCGCCGAACAGGCCACCGGCATTACCGGGGGTATTGCGGACATAGACAGTAATGTGGTTACGGTGTGTGTTTATTAACAGGCAATCTACGATGAAGCGCATAAAACTTATCCTTCTTCTTCTGCTGGTGGCCGTCATCGGCGGCACAGCCCGTGCGTCGGAATCCTCTGACAGCGCTTCGGCCCTGAATCCAAAGGAGCTGATGTTCGAGCACCTGCTCGACGGCTACGGCTGGGAAGTGCCGTTCGACCATCATCACCGCATTCCCCTGCCCGTAATCCTTTACTGCGACGGCACGTGGCACTGCTTTTCGTCGGCCCGGCTGGAACATGGCCAGGAGTATACCGACAATGGCGTTACCTTTGTTATCGGCGGACCGGAAAGCAAGCACAGCGGCAAGATTGTGGCAGTAACACCGCAGGGTGAGATCCGTCCGTGGGATTTCTCCATAACCAAGAACGTTTGTGCGCTGTTCATCACCGTTCTTATTGTCGGGGGCCTCATGCTATGGCTGGCGGCTTTTCACCGCCGCAACGGTTTCAAGGCTCCACGCAAGGGTCTGGGTGGCATCGAGGCCTGTGTAACGTTTGTATACGACGGTGTTGTGAAGCCAATCCTTGGGCATAACGCTCGCCGTTTCGCCCCGTACCTCATGACGGTGTTCTTCTTCATACTGGTTATGAACCTGATGGGACTGATTGTAGTGTTCCCCGGCGGCGCCAACCTTACCGGCAATATCGCGGTAACACTTGTGCTGTCTATCTGCACGTTCGTAGCCACGAACCTTTTTGCAAACAAGCATTACTGGAAGGAGATTTTCTGGCCCGACGTTCCCCTGTGGCTTAAATGTCCCCTCCCCATTATGCCCGTTATAGAGATTTTTGGCATGTTCACCAAGCCGGCGGCCCTCACAATCCGTCTTTTCGCCAATATGATGGGCGGCCACATGATTGTGATAACTCTAACGCTGCTTATCTTCATCTTCTCGGCAATCAGCCCGGTAGCGGGAGGCGGCGCCACGGTGATATCGCTTATCTTCTCCATCTTTATGCTTCTTATCGACGTTCTGGTAAGTTTTATCCAGGCGTATGTATTCACGATGCTGTCCACCATCTTTATCGGCCTCGCGCACGAGCATGAGGAAGAAAAAGAGCTGGCCGGGCATAAAGGCGACGTCGGCCGCCAGATAGCCGACACCCTTGTTTAATGTAATCAATAATAAGTAACCTTAAAAATATCACAACTATGTTTGGAGTATTAGCAGCACTCGCACCCGTATTGGGTCTCGGCGCCAGCCTCGGCGCAGCAATCGCAGCAATCGGCGCAGGTATCGGTATCGGTAAGATCGGTGCCTCCGCAATGGAAGCCATCGCCCGCCAGCCCGAAGCCGCCGGCGATATCCGAAGCAACATGATTGTTATCGCAGCCCTCGTAGAAGGTGTGGCACTCTTCGCCGTTATTGTCTGCGCCCTCTGCCTCTTCCTCTAATCCACCCGTAAATCAGCCCCTTTAATGGAACTATTCACGCCCGATTTCGGTCTTGTATTCTGGATGTTCATAGCCTTCGGCATCCTTTTCCTCGCATTGTGGAAATTTGCCTGGCCTATCATCCTCAAGACCGTCGACAGTCGAGCCGACCTCATCGACAAGGGGGTGGAATACGCCCAGGAGGCCAAAGCGCAGCTTGACAACGCGCGCAGCGACGCCGAGAAATACCTCGATGACGCACGCCGCCAGCAAGCCGACATTCTGCGCGAGGCCGACAAGATGAAGACACAGATTATCGAACAGGCACGCTCGGCCGCACAGACGGAAGCCGCCAAGGTTATGGAAAACGCCAAACTTCAGATTCAGCAGCAGCAGAAGGAAGCGCAGGCCCAGTTCCGCAACCAGGTGAGCGAGTTTGCCCTCGAAATCGCAGGCAAGATTGTCCATAATCAGATGAAGGAGGATGCCGCACAGACAAAATTGGTCGACAGCCTGCTGGATCAGATAGAAGAAAACCACAAGTAAAGCGTTATGGATCAAGGCCTGATACCACGTCGCTACGCCAAAGCCCTCTATGAGGTGGGAGAAGAGCGGTCGGAAAACGACCAGCTCTACAGCCTCATGGGGCGCCTTGCCGCGGCATTCGCACAGACGCCCGGCCTCAGCGCCACTGTGGCCAATCCCTTCGTCGGCGACGCCGACAAGACCAGGCTGCTCACAGCAGCCGTCTGCGGCGCCGGTGCCACTCCCGACAAGACTTACGAAGATTTCCTCCGCCTGCTGGAAAAGAACGGGCGCATGGGCATGGCTCGCGATATAGCCATAGCTTTTGTGAACCTGTACCGCGCAAAGCACCAGATTTATCTTGTGCGCGTAAGCAGCGCGGCGCCATTGGGCGAGCAGGAGAAATTGCGGTTGGAAAATATAATTGCCAAGCATATCGGCAAAGGAACTATGGAATTCGACTATACGGTCGATCCATCTCTTATCGGCGGTTTCACCGTCTCGGTTAATTCGGAGCGTCTGGACGCTTCGGTAAGCAATGAATTGAAACAATTGCGCCTAAGTCTGGTCAAATAATTACAAAACCCTCAGAAAGCAATACGCACAATGATAAATCCCAGCGAGATTTCACAGGTATTGAAACAAGAACTCGAGAACATCAACTCGAAGGTGGCTTTCGAAGAAGTGGGCACCGTCCTCGAAGTAGGCGACGGTGTAGCTCACGTCTACGGCCTCGACAATGTGGGTGCCAACGAGCTTGTTGAATTCGAAAACGGCGTCAAGGGCGTGGCCATGAACCTCGAGGAGAGCAATGTTGGCGTCGTGCTCCTTAACGACGTCAACAAAGTTACAGAAAACATGACGGTGCGCCGTACCGGCGAAATTGCTTCCATCCCTGTGGGAGAAGGCTTGCTCGGACGCGTCATCAATATCCTCGGCGAACCCATCGACGGCCGCGGCCCCATCTCCGGCAAACTTATCCGTCTGCCTCTGGAGCGCAAGGCTCCCGGCGTTATTTACCGCCAGCCCGTAAAGCAGCCTCTGCAGACGGGCCTGAAGGCAATCGACTCGATGGTGCCCATCGGCCGCGGCCAGCGCGAGCTGATTATCGGCGACCGTCAGATTGGTAAAACCGCCATTGCCATCGACACCATCATCAACCAGCGCAAGGGCTTTGACGCAGGCAAGCCCGTGTACTGTATCTATGTTGCCATCGGACAGAAGGCATCCTCTATCGCAGCCCTCGTTGAGACGCTGCGCCAGCACGGCGCGCTGGACTACACAGTAGTCGTTGCCGCCACAGCCTCCGAATCGGCAGCCATGCGCTATTTCGCTCCCTTCGCGGGTGTCGCCATCGGCGAATTCTTCCGTGATACGGGCCGCGACGCGCTTATCGTATACGACGACCTTTCCAAACAGGCCGTTGCCTATCGCGAAGTGTCGCTTATCCTCAAGCGCCCCTCGGGCCGCGAGGCTTATCCCGGCGATATCTTCTACCTCCACAGCCGTCTGCTTGAACGCGCCGCCAAGATTATCGACAATCAGGAGGTTGCATCGCAGATGAACGACCTTCCCGAGGCCCTGAAGCCCATAATGAAGGCCGGTGGCTCGCTTACAGCGCTTCCTATCATCGAGACGCAGGCCGGCGACGTTTCGGCTTACATCCCCACGAACGTAATCTCCATCACCGACGGTCAGATCTTCCTTGAGACGGCTCTGTTCAACCGCGGTATCCGCCCGGCCATCAATGTGGGTATCTCCGTATCGCGTGTGGGCGGTTCGGCACAGGTGAAGTCGATGAAGAAGGTTGCCGGTACGCTGAAAATCGACCAGGCTCAGTTCCGCGAGCTGGAGGCATTCACAAAATTCGGCGGCGATATGGACGCCGTTACCGCCCGCGTTATCGACAAAGGCCAGAAGAACGAACGTCTGCTTATACAGCCGCAGTACCATCCCATGCCTGTAGAGGACGAGATTGCCGTGATTTTCTGCGGCGTTCACGGTCTGCTGGAAAATGTGCCCATCGCCAAGGTGGCCGAATTCGAGCAACAGTTCCTCCAGCTGATGCACGCCAAGAACCAGGACGTTATGGACGCTCTGGCAAAGGGCCAGCTCACCGATGACATGGGCGAGAAACTGACAGCCGCTGCCGCCGATGTGGCAGCACGTTTCAAAGCATGAGTCTCTGTTAAATAAACCCGCACAGACATGGCAACCTTACGCGAACTTAAAGGACGAATCGGGTCGGTTTCTTCTACCGAGAAGATTACCGGCGCGATGAAGATGATATCCTCGGCCAAAATGCACAAAGCCGAGGCGACGGTGCGGCGTCTGCATCCGTTCCGCGAATGTGTGCAGACTATCATCGGCAATCTTCTCAGCTCCGATGCGGCAGTCAGCTCGCCGCTGACTGTACCGCGTCAGCAGGTCCGCAAGGTGGCCGTGATAGTGCTTGGCAGCGACGACGGCCTCTGCGGCGCCTACAATGTAAACATTTTCAAGGAGACATTGGGCGTTCTGGCCGATCTGCGCAGCCGCTATGGCAATGATGTGAAAATCGAAATCGCCGCCGTCGGCAAGAAACTTGTGCGAGCCACACACAAAATCGCGGTAAACGACCCGACGCTTACCGTAGTGTCTCCCGAGGGCATCGACTCCAAGAGCGAGGGCGATGCTGTGAAGGCTTTCGCGCAGACATACGAAAAGCGCTTCCTTGGCGGCGACCTTGATGTCGTAGTGCTGCAGTACATGCACTTCTTCTCGGCCGGGCGCCAGCGTTTTGCAAGCTCCACCTACCTGCCGATCTCGCAGGACGATCTCGCCGCAGGCAGCAAGGGCAGCGGACGTCCGTATCTTTTTGAGCCAGACGCCCCCACGATTTTCCATACCGTGCTGCCGATGTATCTGCTGTCGCAGATGCAGGAGGCTTTCGCCCAGAACCGGGCATCGGAGCAGGCAGCGCGAGTAATGGCCATGCAGAGCGCCAACGACAATGCGCAGAAGTTGCTGGAGCAGTTGCAGCTTGAATACAACAAGCTGCGTCAGCAGGGTATAACAACCGAGCTTCTCGACATCGTCGGAGGCCAGAAACGCGATTGACAGAACCAGTACAGAACCTCCAAAGAAGTAAAAATCAATATATCACCACGTAATGGGTAGTGTATCAGAATACTTTTCATCATTAGGATCCGGTATCGTAAGCCTTCTGAAAGGCATGAAAGTAACCGGCAAAGAATTCGTAACCCCAAAAATTACCGAGCGTTATCCCGAGGACCGCGAGACATACAAGTGGCCCGAACGCTTCCGCGCGCAGCTTTTGTTCGACTATGACGATAACGGCAAGCACAAGTGCATTGCCTGTGGCGTCTGCGAACGCAACTGCCCCAACGGTACCATCACCATCGAATCCAAGATGGTAACCACGATGCAGGGTACGAAGAAGAAAAAACTTGTAAAATATCTCTACGACCTCGGAAGCTGTACCTTCTGCCAGTTGTGCGTTACCAACTGTCCTACCGGCGCGATACATTTCAACAACGATTTCGAGCAGGCCGTATTCACCCGCGATGCGCTGGTAAAACAGCTCAACTACCTCCCCGAGGAGGAAGAGCCGGAGCCAACGCCTGAACAGCTTGCCAAAATCGAAGCCGAGCGTCAGGCCAAGATAGCCGCCGCCAAAGCTGCAGCCGCAGCGAAGGCCGCCGCCAAACCCGCCGCAGACGGCGACGCCGCCAAACAGGCTCCGAAGCCTCAGACTGATGAAAATAAATAAACCGATATGGAATCAACAGGAAGTTTAATCTTGTACTTTATCGTCGCTTTGTCGATGGTAGTATTCTCAGTGATGGCCGTAACGACACGCAAAATCCTGCGTGCCGCCACCTATCTGCTGTTTACCCTGTTTGCCGCCGCCGTAATGTACTTCATGCTTGACTATGAGTTCCTCGGCGCCGTGCAGATAGCTGTATATGCCGGCGGTATAGTGGTGCTGTTCGTGTTCGCCATCCTTCTTACCAGCCATCCCGGCGACAACAGCGAGCGCCTTACCTCTCGTTCGCGCTTACTCGGGGCCGTGGCTGCCGTTGCCACACTGCTTATAGCCGGTTACGCTTTGGTCAGCCGCTGCGCAGTGGCATTCGCAGCCAAACCGGAAATGTCCAACCCCGATATGGAATTGATAGGCCAGACTCTTATGGGTACCGGACAGGGCCAGTATCTGCTGCCCTTCGAGGCCGTCAGTGTCCTGCTTCTGGCATGTATAATCGGCGGTGTTGTAATTGCCCGTAAACGTTGATATTTATGGAACTTACTGCAATATATTATCTTCTGCCGGCATTGTTCATGTTCTGCTGCGGCGTGTATGGTTTCATCACGCGCAAAAACATGATTGCGATGCTTATCTCGCTCGAGCTGATGCTAAACGCCGTTGACATCAACTTTGTTGTGTTCAACCGTTTCCTTTTCCCCGGCCAGATGGAGGGCATGTTCTTCACACTGTTCGCCATTGCCATCGCCGCCGCCGAAACAGCACTTGCGATTGCGATTATCATCAACATTTTCAGGGCTGTGCGCAATGTAGACGTACGCTCGCTTAACGAAATGAAATTCTAAGCACTATGGATGTTGCAATACCATTATTGATTCTGAGCATCCCGCTGTTCATGTTCCTTCTGCTCGGCCTGCTGGGCATGAAGATGAGCCACAAACTTGCGGGCGTGCTCGGTTGCCTCGGCATGGGAACAGTCCTGCTGCTTTCCTACTATACCGCATACGTATATTTCTTCAGCGGCGCTCCCGAATTCGTCAATGCTGCCGGCGAGCGTCTGCAGTACCTTGTTTTTAACCAGACATGGCTTCAGTTCACCGATAAGCTGGTTATCCGCCTCGGATTCCTTCTTGATCCCATCTCTGCGATGATGCTGGTGGTTATCACCACTATCTCGTTTATGGTGCATCTGTACAGCCTTGGCTACATGCGCGACCATCACGGTGTGTACGAGCATGGCTTCCAGCGTTTCTATGCGTTCCTTAGCCTGTTCAGCTTCTCGATGCTTGGTCTGGTTGTAGCTCCCAACATCTTCCAGATGTACATCTTCTGGGAACTTGTGGGCGCTTCGTCCTACCTGCTCATCGGTTTCTACTACCGCAAACCCAGCGCAGTTTCCGCTTCCAAGAAAGCATTCATCGTAACCCGTTTCGCCGACCTCGGCTTCCTCATCGGTATTCTGGTGCTGTCGTACTATACCGGTACCTTTAACTTTACGGAACTCACTTCTGTTCCCGTCGAGGGCATCGCAGGTGTTACACAGGTAAACATCGGTACTGCCGAGAGCATCCGCAGCATATTCCAGAACAGCGCGGCACCCACCTTCATGGGAGCTTCCGTCCTCACCTGGGCACTCGTCCTTATCTTTATGGGCGGCATGGGTAAATCGGCTATGCTTCCCCTGCACATCTGGCTGCCCGACGCTATGGAAGGCCCCACTCCCGTGTCGGCACTTATCCACGCCGCCACTATGGTTGTTGCTGGCGTATATCTGGTTGCTCGTCTGTTCCCGCTCTACCTGATGGAGAACAGCGCTCTGGTGATTGTAACCGTTGTCGGTGCCATCACGGCATTCTATGCCGCAGTTGTCGCCTGCACTCAGGTGGACATCAAGCGCGTGCTCGCTTTCTCGACAATATCGCAGATTGCCTTCATGATGGTTTCGCTTGGCGTGGCCCGTCCCGAATTCCACGAGGGTCTGGGTTACATGGCCTCTATGTTCCATCTGTTCACCCACGCAATGTTCAAGGCCCTGCTGTTCCTTGGCGCCGGCGCACTTATCCATGCCATCGGCTCCAACGACTACACGGAGATGCACGGTCTGCACAAGCTTATGCCCATAACGCACATCACGTTCCTTATCGGCTGTCTGGCTATCGCCGGTATCATCCCGTTCTCGGGCTTCTTCTCCAAGGATGAAATCCTGAGTTCGTGTCTCGGCTACGACTGGGTGGCATACGTATGGATGTCGCTCGTTGCCGGTCTCACCGCCTTCTATATGTTCCGTCTGTACTTCCTCATCTTCTGGTGGAAGGAACACAAGACACCGGAAGGCCATCACGCTCCGCACGACCAGCCCTGGACCATGACCCTGCCGCTGGTATTCCTCGCCGCAGTTTCCTGCGTTGCCGGTTTCATTCCTTTCGGCAACTTCGTAAGCTGGAACGGACACCCCTACGACTTTATGGAGCACTTCGACTGGAGCGTGGCAACCATCAGCCTTATTGTGGCAATCGCCGGCATCGGCCTTGCAGCGGTTATGTACCGCAAGGAAAACAGTCTTCCCGAGAAGTTCAAGAACGCTATGCCACGCCTGTGGACGTGGAGCCATCACCGCTTCTACTGGGATGAACTCTACATGTTCATTACCCACCGCATTATCTTCGGCTGCATATGCCGTCCGCTGGCATGGTTCGACCGCCACATTATCGACGGTACAATGGACTCTTTCGCCACTATCACCAACAAGCTCTCCGATGTCATCAAGCCCATGCAGTCGGGTCAGGTGCAGATGTATGTATGGTACTATCTTATCGGAGTACTCGCTCTGGGCGGCATAACAGTCCTGTGTCTGATATGATTAACCACGGTGCTATAAACCCAAAAACAGTTATCACATGTTTTCCAATATATTAATCTACTTTGTAGTCATCCCCGTGGTGATGCTGGCGTTGCTGGGCCTCAGCCGCAATGTCAAGCAAATCCGCGCCGTAGCCGTAACAGGCTCTCTGGCGCTGCTGGGCCTGTCGATCTACCTTCTGGTGGATTATCTTGGCCTGCGTCAGACCGATACCGTGTCGCCGATGCTGTACACGGATTCGTGGACATGGTTCGCGCCTCTGCATATCAATCTTGCAGTAGGTGTGGACGGCATCTCGATAGCAATGCTCATTCTTTCGTCGGTAATTCTTCTCACAGGCTCCTTTGCCTCGTGGAAAATAGACCAGCCCAAGGAGTTCTTCCTCTGGCTTGTGCTTCTTAGCACCGGCGTCTTCGGCTTCTTCATCACCGTGGACCTCTTTACAATGTTCATGTTCTACGAAGTCGCTCTCATTCCCATGTACCTGCTTATCGGCGTGTGGGGTTCGGGCCGCAAGAACTATTCGGCCATGAAACTTACGCTTATGCTCATGGGCGGCTCAGCATTCCTCATGCTTGGCCTGATAGGAATCTACTACCACTCTGCAGGCGACGGCGGCGCTCTTACCTGGAATCTGCTTGAGATTGCCAAGAACGATGCCATTCCTCACAACTGGCAGAACTTCCTCTTCCCGATGACTTTCGTAGGCTTCGGCGTTCTCGGCGCCATGTTCCCCTTCCACACATGGAGTCCCGACGGTCATGCTTCGGCACCCACGGCGGTATCGATGCTCCACGCCGGCGTACTTATGAAACTCGGCGGCTACGGCTGCTTCCGCGTGGCTATCTACCTGATGCCCTATGCGGCCCACGAACTTTCGTACATCTTCCTTATCCTTACAGGTATCTCGGTGGTGTACGGTGCTTTCTGCGCCTGCGTCAAGACCGACCTCAAGTACATCAACGCCTACTCGTCGGTATCGCACTGCGGTCTGGTGCTCTTTGCCATTCTGATGCTTAACACCACGGCAATGACCGGTGCCATCATGCAGATGCTTTCCCACGGTCTTATGACGGCCTTGTTCTTCGCCCTTATCGGTATGATTTATGGCCGTACCCACACCCGAGAAATCACCCAGATGGGCGGCATGATGCAGATTATGCCTTACTTGTCGGTAGGATATGTTATCGCCGGTATGGCGTCGCTCGGTCTTCCCGGCCTCAGCGGCTTCGTTGCCGAAATGACAATCTTTGTAGGTTCCTTCAAGGCCGGTATGGCCGACTACCTGGCCGGTGCCGGTTCGCTCCGACTGGTGTTCACCCTCATCGCATGCTGCTCCATCGTTATCACGGCGGTGTATATCCTGCGAGTTGTGGGCAAACTGCTGTTCGGTCCTGTCTATAACGAGGAACACCGCAAGCTTACGGACGCTACATGGTGGGAACGCCTCTCCACAGCAACCCTTATCATCTGTGTGGCTGCCATCGGTTGCTTCCCCAACTTCTTCTCTGATCTGATTAAAACGACCTTCTCACCGGAAATTTTCCGCGTGCTCGGAATGTAAACCCCTTTGGAAAGAATTGCAATGGATTACTCTCAATTTTTAGCTATGAAACAGGAAATCGGCCTCCTGGTCGTGTTCCTGCTGGTTTTCCTCTATGACACTTTCATGCCGAAGGGTGCGCAGAAAGGTCTGCCTGTCTTCACTGTTGTGCTGATGCTCGCCGTAACGGCCGCAGGATTCTGCAGCCATTGTCTGGGTCAGAGCGGCACGGTAGTTGCCTTCTCCGGCATGTACGAGACATCGGCTGTTATCGCAGCTATAAAGAATATTCTCAACATCGGCGTGCTGATTGTGCTGATACAGTCGGTAAAATGGGCCGGAAGCGAGGCTATGGTTGTTCGCCGCGGCGAATTTTACGAGCTTCTGCTTGTAACGCTCTTCGGTATGTACCTTATGATTTCCTCGCGCCACTTCCTTATGTTCGTTATCGGTCTTGAAAGTGCATCGCTGCCCCTCGCAGCAATGGTTGCTCTCGACAAGAACCGCTACGAAAGCCACGAGGCAGCCGTTAAGTACGTTCTTACCGCAGTGTTCTCCTCGGCAGTGTTCATGATGGGTCTGTCGTATGTATACGCTCTCACAGGTTCGCTGTACTTCGAGAAGATTTACTTTGCCATCAACGGCCAGATAAGCACCATGCTTGTCGTAGCCCTCGCTTTTGTAATCTCCGGCATAGGCTTCAAGCTGTCGCTTGTACCCTTCCACCTGTGGACAGCCGACGTTTATCAGGGCGCTCCCACAAATGTTACCTCTTATCTTTCGGTTATCTCGAAAGGTGCCGCAGCCTTCGCTTTCCTCGTAGTTCTGGCGCAGGTATTCGGCTCGGTTTACAGCCAGGTATGGGAATGGATGCTGTATGCACTCATTATCCTTACCATTACAGTAGGTAACCTTTTCGCCATCCGTCAGCGCAACATGAAGCGCTTCCTCGCATTCTCGTCCATCTCGCAGGCCGGTTATATCATGCTTGGCGTGATAGCTTTCAATGCAATGGGCATGGCAGCGATGATGTACTACATTCTTGTGTATATCTTCTCCAACCTGGCTGCGTTCGGCGTTATCGGCGCAATCGAGAACGCTACAGGCAAGGTTTCGATGGACGATTATAACGGCCTTTACCGCAGCAATCCCCGTCTGGCTGTGTGCATGATGCTTGCTATGTTCTCGCTTGCAGGTATTCCCCCGTTCGCAGGCTTCTTCAGCAAGTTCTTCATCTTCACCGGCGCAATCAATCAGGGGAGTGTTGCGATATACGTTCTTGTGCTGATAGCCCTTATCAACACTATCGTGTCGCTGTACTACTATCTGCTCGTAGTAAAGGCAATGTTTATCTCCACCGACGAGAGCGTGATTCCCACCTTTAAGTCGAGCTGCACCGAGCGTCTTGGCCTCTGGATTACCGTTGCCGGCATTCTTCTGTTAGGCCTTGTAAGCTGTGTTTACAGCGAGCTTCTCAACCTTGCCCAGGCAAGTCCGATGGGCATGTACTTCATCGGCTGATATTACTTCCGACAAATATTGAGCAGGAGCCGCGGAAAGCGGCTCCTGCTTTTTATGTTCGCCCAGCATGTATTCAGTCTAACAGGTGCAAGTCCTTGGCACGCCCGA
>CALEUL010000039.1 GCA_937921035.1 uncultured Porphyromonadaceae bacterium | reverse complement strand
ACACTGATTCTATTGTTTAATTTTAATTTATCGGTAAGAATTTACCGAAGTATTGTAATCAATGATATGAAAAAGATTGTACTTTTTTCGGCCGCGGCTATGGTTGCGGCGATGTTTATGGGTTCGTGCGCTCACAAGAGTGCGGACAGTACGACAGCCGATGAGGCTGAAACGGTTGCTGCTTTGGATAGTTCGCTCGTGGGGGTCTGGAATGTTGCCGAGGTGTTCGTCAATGATTCCACTCATGTTTCAAAGGCCGAGGTGTCGGCCGAGGATGCGCCGTATTTCGAATTCAGTGCCGATGGAGGCTATTTCATTTCCACAGGATGCAACACTATTGCGGGTGAGTATACGTTCCGTGGCGACTCTATCACTCTCGGTGCCGGTATGATGACACGGATGGCGTGTCCGGACATGCGCATGGAGGATTATATCAGCCGCGTTATTCCCAAGGTAAAGGTTGCAGAGTTCCGTAATGATTCGGTACTTACGCTCAATACCGACAGCGCTTCGTATATTCTGTTGCAACGCGCTTCCTCCGATTCGACCGCTGTGCGCTGATTTCTTTAATGGTAAAACAGAACCGCGCCGTAGAATATCAGAGTTCTGCGGCGCGGTATGTTTTGTGTATGGCGGTTACGGAAGCATTATCTTTTTTTCCAGGATAATGTGGAATCCGTGGAGGTCTTTGACTGCAGTTATTCCGGGCGATATATGAATGCGGCGGGCGATGCCTGTTAGATTGTAAATATCGACATCGGCTTCGATATCCGAAATTATATGAAGGACTCCGCCGAGTACGAGGGCACGCAAGGACGACGTTTGTGTTGGGGTGATCCCCGACATCTGTATTTCGGCCGCATCCGAGGCTCCGTCGTATTCATAATAAGTGTTTGTGCAGACGTTGACTATGTCGCGGGTCTGGCTGCCGTTCTTGTTGAAGATTATGTTTACGGCATCCATATCGGTGAATGTGTGGCAGTAGAATTCTTCGCCATCTACGGTGGTGATGGTTTTCAGCGCTGTTCCGGGCCATTTTCCGCATGGCTCGATGGATGAGCCGTTTCTGTCTTTCCCCCAGGCGTAGAGGTTGGTGCCGGAAATGTCGGCGCCGTTTTTGCCTTTCACAAATATTGTGATGGAGGCGTTGGGATCGGCTTTGCGGTATGTGGCGTTTCCTGTGTATGTGTTTCCGTTTTCGTCGGTAGCGCTCCATTGTACAGTTACGGTTTCGTTGAAATTCATGTCTGCGCCGATTGTGAATACTGCCGGCGATTCTTTTTCTATCGCTGTTTCGGCTCCGTCGGCAATTCGATACCATCCAGATACAGCCGAGGTGTTGAGCGAGGCGGTTACGGTAAGCTGGGGTGTTGTGAACGATCCTCCGGCAGGTGAAAGGATTACGGCGGCATCGTCGATGGCGTCGTCGGCGGTGTAGAAGCGGCTGGCGGGTACGTCGGGGAACGAGGGATTACCGCCCTTGGCAACAGGTTTGTCGGTATAAATAAATTTACCGTCTTCGGCAAGCTTGCCGCCTGTCCAGTCTTTTACGAGTACACGCAGCTGACCTTTTGTCGACGGAGCCTTTACGGTTATAGAGCCACCTCCGGTATATGTGGCGCCGGTAACGATATCGGTGTAGGTGCCTTCGGGAACGTTGGAGAATGTGGCTCCGCCATTAACGGCAACGAGCGCGTAGCTGTCGCGGTATGCGCGACGGAAGGCATATCCGTTTCCGTCGGCGCGGCAGCCGTCGAACGTGTATTGTCCTTTGCGCAGTGCAGGAACAGCAGCGCGTATTTTGTTTAGCATGATTATGTGCTGGGCAAGGTCGCCGCCGAGTGTGGTGGCAACGTTCCCGTCGGCGGTATATTCGCCGAAGTCCGAAGCCTCTACGTTTCCTTCAAGGTAATTACCGTAGTATGCTCGGCCCGAGTCTTTTACTGGATTCGATGTGCCGCCGGCATCAACTTTCATGCCTTTCTTGAACTCTACCTCGGAACCGTAGTATATACATGGGATTCCGCGGAACGTGAACATCAGCGACAGGTTTTCGGCCCATTGGGCTGTGCCGCCGTTGAATCGTGTGCCGTCGTTGGGGCCTGGGCAGTAGTCGTGCGAATCTACGTATACAACGTTGAATGAGGCGTCGTTGTAATATTTGTCGCCGCTTTTGGCGATGTTTACCGCAGCTCCGGCGTTGTTGAAGTTGTAGTGCATCGGAAAGTCGATAATCGAAAAGCCGGAGTAGTCGCTGTAGTCAGGCTCGTGCCACTCGCCGTTTTTCATGAATACATTATCCGAGGTGCGTGTTACCGATGGTTCCTGCTCGCAGAGCGCCATGTTGCCGTAGCGCCCGTCGTCATCACCTTCTTTAATGTAAATGTTGTCCCAGAACGAGGCGTCGCGGTTCCATTGGTTCACAAGGTCCTGCGGCGATTTCCATGTGTAGAAATAGCTCGACAGGTTGGGCTGGTTGCGGTATGTAACTTCGCTGTAGCGGGCGCAGCATTCGCCGAACATGAAGAATGGCGTGCCACCGGGGCGTTTGTCTTTGTACTGTTCACCCAGGGCAAGAAACTGCGGAATGAATGATGTGTTGAACGTGAGGCGCGAGATATGCCCGGTGGTATCTATACGGAAGCCGTCTACACCCATCTTGATGAATTCTCCGTAGCATTCCACCAGGTATTCGGCCACGGCGGGATTTTCTGTGTTCAGGTCCACGCAGTCGCCGGCAATCTGTCCCCACCAGCGGTTTGGGTAGTCCCAGTTCCAGCCTGTGCCTACGTGGTGCCAGTAGTTGTGCGAATCTTTGTTGGTGCCGTCAGAATTTTTTAGGTAGGGGAATCGGGCCTGGTACTGTGCGTTGCCGTCGAGGCTGTTGTAGTCGGCCGGGAGTTTGTCGTAGTTGGGCCTGATGGCATTTTTCGGGTTGGCCTGGTTGCGTATATCCTGGCTTCGGGTGAACAGATGTGCGAAATGCGTCTCGCCGAAGTTTCCGGTGTGGTTCAGCACAATATCCAGTACAATCTTCATGCCGCGTGCATGAGCTGCGTCTATCAGGTCCTGGAATTTTACGTCCTGTTCGGCGCCCCATTCCTTGCGGCTTTCGTAGCGGAGATCTACTTTGGAGAAGTCCATTGCGTGATATCCGTGGAAGTCGGTGCCGGAGCAGTTCTGCACTACGGGAGTAATCCATACAGCGGTGAAACCCAGCGCTTTGATGTAGTCGAGCTTATCAATAAGGCCCTTGAAATCGCCTCGCCAGTCGGGGTCGCCGTTGGCAATCTGCACGTCCTGATGGTCCCAGCCGCAGACGTTGTTGGAGGGGTCGCCGTCGTAGAAACGTGTGGTCATGGCAAAATATATGGTCTCGTCGCGGAAATCGGAACGCTCGCCTACAAAAGTGGCCGCCGATGCAGTAAGGGTCGAGAACGCCAGGGCGCTCCCCAAAAGAAAGTGTGCAAAGAATTTCATCGTAAGTAAGTATGATTGTGGTTCAGTTTTTCAAGATATACGCAAAGTTAATAAATTTCACCCAAAACTGCAAAAAGATTTACGCATTGTAAAAGAAAACTCCGGTGCGTAGGCGCCGGAGTTTTGTATGCTGGAGGGATAATGTCAGAAACTGAGACGGAAGCCTCCGAGAGCTGTTATGCCGGGCATTGTATAGCCGCGGTTTATTGTATAGCGTGCGTCGGTAAGGTTGTCGGCGTCGACAAACAGGGTTAGGTATTGGCATACGTCGAAACTTGCCTTTATGTGCAGCAGCGCGTAGTTCTGTCGGTCGATGCCATCGGAAACATACAGGCCCGCAACGCCCTTTACATCAGCTGTGATGTCGAGCCACGTGAGGGGACGCCATTCAGCACCGAGAAAGTACTGGTTCCGTGGTGCGCCGGCAAGGTTGTCGAGCGACGTGTGCAGCAGGCTGTAGGAGGCATTGAGCCAAAGATTATCCAACGGATTGCTGTGCAGCGTGAGCTCTATGCCTTTGTTGATGAATCGGCCGGTATTCTGGTTTTTCTGGTCCAGAACCTGAATCATATCGCTGCCGCGGCTGTAGTATGCGGTAAGCTCTGCGGTGAGAAGGCGAGAGAACGAGCGGCTGACGGAGAGTTCGTAGTTCATCATTTTCTCAGGATTCAGGTCGGGGTTTGCCATGCGGTAGAGGTACAACTCGCGGAACGACGGATTGCGGTAGCCCATAGCGAGGTTGCCTTTCACGGTCCATCCGAGGCCGGGATTGACCGAGAAGCCGAACTGTGGCACCCACTGGGTATCGAATTTGTCGCTGTTGGCTATACGCAGGCCAGCACTGAGGCTAAGGCGGTCGGCGAACAGCATCTGCGAAAGCGTTATGTACGGCGAGTATTCTACAATCTTCTTGTGGTCCATAGTGGACAACGAGCCGGGCTTATGCGCAGTGTTTCCCGACATTGGGATGCGGCCGCCGTAGACGTCGAAGTCGAAGCCTATCGTTGCTGTAGATCCTTGCCACGGGCGGAAATTCTGATAGAGAATGACGCCGAAACGGTCGTCGGTGCTGTGGAAGTGGCGCGGGTCGTCGACATAATGGTTGCCGTAGCTGTAGTACACGCGAGCAGCGCCCGATGTGGTGCCGTAGCTGTCGGTAACTGTCAGCGATGTTTCGCCACGGGTAACGTTCTGGTGGTATACGTCGGAACTTTCGGGATTCGAGAGGGTAGGGTAGACTGGGTCGTTGCCGCGAAAATTCATAAGGGTATAATCCACGGCGGCTGTCCAGTGTTTGCTGAAGTCGTAGCTTGCCTTGGCGTAGCCGTCGGCCTGTTTGAAGTCCATGCCCTTGATGTTTCCGTCGGTACGGTTATAGCTTAGCGATACCAAAGACGAGAATTTGCCGGCACGCACGGTATTAGTGGCCGTGGACAGCCAGGTGTTGTACGAACCATACTGGCTTTGCAGTGTGGTCCTAACTCCGTCCGGCGCCTTTCGGGTGATAACGTTTATAGCACCGGCCATTGCGTTGGAGCCATAAAGGACCGAACCGGGACCTCGGAGCACCTCTACGCGCTCAACGTAATCCTTGCTGTAGAAATCGGAGATCTGGTGCGAGTAGATACCGGCGAACTGTGGCTGTCCGTCCACCATCATGAGCACGCCGCTTGCGCGGTCGCCTCCGACGCCGCGCAGTTTGATGTGGCCGGCGCCGCCGTTGCTTACACCGAAGCCGAAAATACCTCGTTGCGTAACAAAAAGGCTTGGAACCATGCCCGAGAGCGTTGACAGCAGTTGCGGACGGCTGCTTTCCTGGAGCTGTCGGTCGCCGACCACGCTGACGGTGTATGGCAGCAGGTTCCGCGACTCCCCGTGGTTTGTTCCGGTTACAACAACCTCGCGAAGAGTGTTTATTGTATCGGAAAACGCAGTGGAGGCGGATGCAGTGCCGGCTGTTGACGCACCAATTATTGCGAGTACAAGGTATTTCATCGGCCTTTTACTTCTTGTCGATGTCTATCAGTTCGTAATTTGTAGAGCCCAGACCGATTTTCTCGGCGTAGGGAATGATGTGTGTGCCGTGGCGTGTTTCGATGCGCTCGATAAGAGGTGCGCTGTCATCGCCAGGAGTGGACTGGTGGTTGAACACGAGGTCGAGGCATGCTTTGTCGAGCGCCACGGGATCTGTGGAAGCAAGAATACCCATGTCCTTGATCATCGGTTTTTCGGGATGGCCGTTGCAGTCGCAGTCGACCGACATGTTATTCATCACGTCGATATACAGCACCTTTCCGCCGAAGTAGTTGTGTACTGCCTGAGCAGCAGCGGCCATAGATTCGATGAAAGCGTCCTGTCCTTTTGGGTTATCGAAAGTGTCCTCTGCTTTGTCGTGGACACCGGCGGTATGGATGTATGCTTTGCCGTCGGAGCTGGCGATTCCTATGCTCTGGTTTTTTAGAACGCCGCCGAAACCGCCCATCGCGTGACCCTTGAAGTGAGCCAGATTGATCAGGAAGTCGTAGTTGGCGAGATTCTTGCCCACACGGTCGAAGTGGATGTGAGTGCTGTCGTTCACGGGAATGTCGATTTCGCCTTCGGCGTCCATAATGTCTACAACGGCGATGCTGTCGTAGCCGTGTTCATGAATTGTGCGCAGGTGGTCGGCAGTGTGCCGACGGCTACCGTTGTATGCGGTGTTGCATTCCACTAACGTACCGTTAACTTCGCGTACAAGCGGAGCAATAAGTTCCGGGCTTAGCTGATTCGATTCTTTCGATTCGCCAGTGGAAATCTTTACGGCCACTTTTCCTTCGGGATTTACACCAAGGGCTTTGTATACCTTTAGGAGGCCTTCGGGAGAAATGTCGGAGGTGAAATATACTTTTGCTGTTTCTACGGTGTCGGCGGAAGTCTCCGCAGAGGCGTTTTCTTCGTTTGATGCCTGCGACTTGGCGCAAGCAGATCCCATAAGGAGCAGCGACAGAGCTGCGATTGGTAATGCTTTAATTCTCATAGCGTTCAGATATAATTTTTCGTATGCAAAATTATTAATAAAAAATGGAAGTTTCTTCACAATATTTCGGTAAAACATACCAAAAATGCCGACTGAAGACGGAAGCAGGACCGATGGGCTGAGCCATCGGTCCTGCGGGCTATATGCGGGTTATTCTTTCCGGTGTGTCAGTTCACGGCATCGAGTCGCAGAATGCGAGACTGGAAATCGGTGTGATTTTCGGCGTCGAGGACATGGCGGTCGGGGAAGTCGAGTCCGTTTGCCATCAGATAGGCTCCGGAGTATTCCTTTCCTTCGCAACTCAGGGGTTTCGTGTCAATTCTGTTGAGTTCGGTTATGCGGTACATTCTGTCGGGATCGAGGCCGTCCATCGGTACACGAGGATAGCGGTGAGCGTGCATGTATTCTGTCTTGTACCAGAAGAATACTGCGTGGTCCTTGGGTTCGTCCACGTACATAAGGGCCGCAATTCCGTCTTTATCGAAAGGTGAGTGCAGGCGGTACTGTTCGCCGAGCTGTACAATTGGGCGTATCTGTTTGTATGTCTCAATTGCCTTTTTGCAGAATTCCCGTTCGGAATCCGTCATCTGTTTCGGTTGCAGTTCAATGCCGAGACGTCCGCTCATTGCAACGTCCACGCGGTATTTGAATGGCGATGTGCGATATGTTGCGTGGCATGGGGAAGCCGAGATATGCTGAGCCATAGCCATAGCAGGGAAGAAGTAGCTTGTTCCCCACTGCATGTATATTCGCTGGATGGGGTCGGTGTTGTCGCTTACCCAGAACTCGTCGAAGTAAGGCATTACGCCCCAGCTGACGCGTCCTCCACCACCCGCGCAAGCCTGTATGGTTACGTCGGGATATTTGGCGCGTATGCGTTTCCATACATTCTCCAGCCCGCGGTGATAGTCGATGTACAGGCGGCTCTGATGCGCCGCGTCGTGGTACTGCGAGCCGAAGTTACGTACCGACATGTTGGCGTCCCATTTGATATAGTCGATATCGGGATATTCAGACAACAGATTGTCGAAGACAGCGAAAACATGGTCCTGAACGGCAGGGTTGCCCAGGTCGAGCACCATCTGACCACCGCCTCGTCCGTACACGATGTCTCGTCCGGGAGCCTTGATAACCCAGTCGGGATGTCTGGCGTAGAGTTCGCTTTTTTCGTTGACCATCTCCGGTTCGATCCAAATTCCGAATTTTATTCCGAGGCTGTCGGCGGTCTTGATAAGATTTCCGATTCCGTTTGGCAGTTTGCGTCGGTCTATCATCCAGTCGCCGAGTCCCTGTTTGTCGTTGTCGCGGGGATATTTGTCGCCGAACCATCCGTCGTCGAGCACGAAAAGCTCACCACCCATGTCGGCGATGTCGTGCATCATATCTTTAAGGACGGGTTCGTTTATATCGAAATATATACCTTCCCAGCTGTTCAGGAGTACTTTCCGCTCTTTGTCGCCATGAATCATTTTGTGCTGGCGTCCCCATTTATGGAAGTTGCGGCTTACGCCAGATGTGCCACGGTCGCTGTATGTGAAAGCGAGCACCGGAGTGGTGAAGTTTTCACCTTTCCGGAGGGTATATGCCGAGTTTGCGGGGTCTATTCCGGCAAAGAATTTGATATAGTTTGTTCCGTCGGTGTTTACGGTAACATCGTAGTTACCGGTGTAGCACAGAGCGGCGCCAATAGTGCGTCCGCAGCGTTCGTCGGGTTTGCCGTCGAGCGAGAACATTACTTCGGCATGTGCGTTGTGGCCGTTACGCACACCGTCGGGGTTGGTAATTTTTTTGATTCCGGGTGTAACAGGTTCCTGTATCAGCTGACATTCGTTTCCCCAGTTGCCCGTGAAGTGGCTGATCCATGTGTTGCCACGGCGTACGGGCAGATAGCCGGATGCGAATCTTGTGAGGGTAACGGGTTTGCTCTCGCTGTGGCTGAATTCTGTCCAGGTCTCGATAACATCGCTGTCGTCGTACGTGAGATAGCATACGTCGACGAAAAAGGGATAGATCTTGTCCTTAAGCTTTACTCTTGTTAGAGTGCTGCCGGCTGCTTCGTCGCGTGTCTGTTCCACATTTTCCACTACCGTTTCTGTGGCCATGCTGCCGTCGGCGTGAGTGGCAGCGAACGCATATTCCTGAGTCGGCGTCATGCCGAATGCCGGGTAGGTGTCCACGTGATTCTCCGATTTCATTACCGATGGGATGTCGCCTTTGTGCAGGGCAGGACCGAAGTATACACATTCTATTTTTTTGCCGGGCTGTGCGTCGAGCAACAGCGAGAGGTTTTTTGACTGTACATGAACCTGAGCCGACAGAGGCAGCGCGATTGCAAGCGTGAACGATGTTATAGTTTTTTTCATTTCTGGGATTTAAGAATAACTGTGGATATGATTGGCAGATGGTCGGAAGAGGCATTCTTTTCAGGGGCTCCTTCGTGAGTCTCTTCAAGGATGAAAGCATTGTCCGGATATCCGAACAGATGGTCTATTTTGGAACGGGGCCTGTCGGAAGGGAATGTAGGATTGCTGCCGGACAATACAGCTCCGTTTTCGGCCATGAAGCGTACAGCGGCATCTGCAGGCGTGGCGTTGAAATCGCCGCCAATTATTGCGGGTATTCCGTCGGCGGTTAGCCTTGGGAGGAGATATCGAGCCTGTAGTTCGGTTGTATTCAGGTCCGTGAAATCGAGATGTGTGGATGCGAATACAAACGGCTGCTTTCCGTCGATAAGGAATGTGCCTTTAAGCATAACACGCGCCTCGGCATTCTTTGGGTTAGGGAGTGGTACTGTCTGGATGTCTTTCGCAGGAATGCGCGACAGTATTCCTATTCCGTAGTAGCCGCCGGCAAAGTCGATTGCGCGTCCGAAATATCCGAACATGCCTGTTTTCTGTGCCAGCTCGTTTATGTAGTTGAGTCCACGGTTCTTGCCAGCAGCTATACGTCCTGCCATGACGTCAACTTCCTGCAGCGATACAAAGTCGGGATTCTCGGCCTTTATTATTTCGGCCAGTTCGTCCATTGAAGCTCGTTCGCCGAAACGCAGGTTATAGCTCATTATCCTGAATCTGCGCTCAGGAAAGACTTGTTCCGGGCTGACAGCAGAGCCAGGTGTATCGGATGCGGCAGGTGTGCCGTGGCAGAGGTCGGCAGCGGAGAGTGAGAACGCCGCAACGGCTGCAAAACAGATAAGGAAGGAACGTATCTTCATTTTTTCTTTATTTTACGATTAATTTTGTTGAACCGCCTTCACCGTCTGTAACGATATACAGTCCTTTAGGGCAGTTGAAACGCCCGGCACCGGTATGAACGGTTCTGCCAGAAGAGTTGTAGCATACGGCATTTGGAGCGTCGGAAGTTATGAAAACTTCGCCGTTTTCGGAGTACGCGAAAGGTATTTTAGATGGAGCCTGCGGATTGGCGACACTCGACGGAACACTGTCGACATTAACCTTTCCAGTAGTTTCGGCGTTGAATACAAATGGCGTGCCTTTTATGAAACCGGTGTACGAATAGCTTCCGTCGCCTCCGCGAGCATTGTCGGTCAGCGGTTTTCTGAACCATGTGTATACACCGTGCCATTGGGTTGTGTCGCCGTTCTTTACGGCTTTTTTGCCTATTAGCTTGTGATACGATTTACTCCACGAGTTGCCGATGAATACGACATCGTCGCTGTTAACCATGTGCCTGTCGCCAAGGTCTACCTCGGGATCCATCCATGCGGCCTGGTATCCGCAAGGCATGTGCTCTACGAACAGGCAGAAATAGGGCGCGGTGCTTTTTGTGAATCTGTCGACATCCTTTATGGGCGTCCAGGAGCTGTATGCGCCGCCAGGAGTAAGGATTTCCGTCTCGCCGATAGCCATAGACTGCATGCCGTAGTACGGATTCACGGTTAGCGGTTCTTCGGTCTTGAAAGTGTGGTATCCGTTCACCTCAATGCTGTTACCGGAGACGTTATAGACAATTCTTTCCAGGGCGAAAACAACGGTGTCTTCAGGAACGAACAGGGTGTTGAATGCCTCTACTGTGAGCACAGCACCTTCGATACGTCCGGCTTTGGAAATGTCGAAAGGCACACCGTCGACGCACACGTGAACGCTGTCGTGCCGAGCCGATCGCATGTTATTGTTCAGATGGTTGCCGCCAGACCATCCTTTGCCAGTGATACCGAAAGGTCCGATGTTATCGGATTCGGTGTGGTTCATCGGTATGTTGTTTAGCCAAACGTCGCTGAACGTGAAAAGCTTGTTGGCCATGCAGCGACTGAAGTTGATTCGTATGGTGTCGCCGTTCTTCAGATTCTCGCCGAACGACAACAGCCCTCTGCCGTTGCTCACCACAGTTGCGGAAGACAAAGACAGCGCCGTAATTGCGGCAAATGGTATCAACAAAGATTGACGTTTCATTTTTTCTTTTTATTTTTTTTGTTGTCGGCCTTGGGAGTGAGTCTGGCGTTTTTCTGTCGCTCCACTATCTTTCGGCAGTAGCGGTCGGCCACGGCCTGATTCTGAGGAGACGGATTACGGATGAAGTCGACGAGCAGATTGCCACCGGTGTAGTGAGCCACGGCACAGTTGTCCCAAACACCGTTTCGGTCGAAAGCTTCAACGTATGCGTCCATTTTGTCGGCCTTGCATTTTGGGTCCTGGGACAAAGCAGCGCGGTCGGTTTCGAATTCCATAGCCAGTCCGAAACGTCGTGCGAAATCGCAAGCCTCGTCAAGCCGTTTTTCGTTCATTTCGTTGAAGAAGTAGTTTGGCTGCATGTAGGCAATGTCGAATCCCATATCTTTCCATGTCATGTAGCCTCGGCTTTTGTAATAGGGAATCCATATATATTCGAGGTTGTGGTTGTGTACGAGTTTTCCCACCTTTCCCGATAGATCGCCGGTATGACACAGGTCTTCGTCGAGCCAGTATATGCCTGTCAGCTCGAGGTTCTTGTAATTACCGGCTTCGAAACCGTTGACAAGGCGGTCTATGAACCAGTCGGCAGCGGCGAGCATATCGGCTTCGTTGTTGAAGTCGAGCTGGCGACCGTCAAGTTCGCCCCAGTTTTTCAGTCCTTTGATAGGAGTGAGCATTGTGAGGACTATTTTATGCCTGAAACCGGGATCTCCGATTTTCTGTTTCTGTTCGTCGATGCACTTGTCCAGCGCATCCAGGGATTTGCCTTTTTCGAAAAGACGACCAAGATACCATTCCCAGTCTTTTTTCTTTGCGCCTTCATATCCGGCCCGAGGTGTGAAATAAGCACCGCCGCCGTCGCAGAAGTCGAGGAACAGATATCCGTCGTATAGCCATTCGGTGGTGCCGTCGGCGAAAGTGTGGGTAACGTACGGCAGGAAATCGTCTTTTGTCCAGGGCAGACGGTATGAAGCGCCCTGATATATCAGGGCGAGGTCGCGTATCTGGTTGACAGGGTAGGGTATCTGTTCCATTTTTGCTTTCTGACGTTTAGCCACGATATCTGCGATGCGGTCCATCGCCTTATGGTCCATAGGGTCTGTGCTGCGTGCCATGTCCAGAAAGCCTTTTGTTCCGGAATACCATGCAACAGACGATTCCTTGAACACACCGTTTTTCTCGAAAGCGTCGATGTAGTCTATAAGACGGCTGTAATAGCTGTCTTCTATTCCGTGCTGCGCTTTGCTCTTTCCCTGAGTCTCGAACTCGAATTCCACAGCCATTCCGTTTGCCTTGGCTTCCTTGCAAGCCTGTTTCAGGCGTGAGCGCGGGATGCTTCTGTCGAAGAAATAGTTTGGCTGGAGATAGGCGACATCGAAACCGTATTCGCGCCATTTGTATTTGTGTGGATTTTCGCTGAAATACGGTATCCAGTACGAGATATAGTTGCGGCGATAGATGTAGTCGTTTACAACGGGCACAATCTCGCCGTTTGTGTATAGCGCTTCCTCGGTCCAGTAGAAACCGGCGAGGTCGATGTTGTCGTAATTTGCTTCATTGAAGCGTTTTATAAGTTGTTCTACCGACCATAGCGCGGCATACTCGCGGTGCTTTGCGCTGTTCATGTCGAGCTGCATGGATCCGTAAATGCCCCATTTTCGCTGCGCCTTTACGGGGCATGCGATGCCGAGGACGACCTTGTGCCGCATGCGCGGCTCGCCTATTTTTTCTTTGTATATTCCTATAATACTGTCGAGGGCGTCGAGGCAGCGTCCTTTTGCGAACTGCCGGTCCATGAGCCATTCAAGATCGGTGCGTGTTGCTCCAGTCTTACCCTCGCCATTGCCGAAGCCTACGTTTGTCTTTCCGCTGTTGAATTCCAGAAAGAGGAATGAGTCGAACAGCCAGTCCTGATGGCCGTCGGCGTATGTATGCACTACGTAAGGTTCGAGTTCTTCCGGAGTCCAGTCGGGACGCTGAGTACCACCGGCATATATCAGAGCCATGTCGCTGGAGATGTCTTTTCCATACTGTCCCGGCTGGTTCCAGGACGCAAAGCAGGTGATAGCTGCGCCAGCGCACAGCATCAGAGTGATGAGCTTAGAAGCTATTTTCATAGTTGATTTCGGCTTATTTTACAATCAGTTTTGAGGAACGCCCCTGTCCGTCGGTAACGATATATAGGCCAGGAGGGCATGTGAAACGTCCGGCTCCGGTATGAACGGCAATTCCGGCAGTGTTGTAGCATACGGCGTTCGGGGCGTCGGAAGTTATGAAAATCTCGCCCTGGCCGGCGTATGCGAATGGCAGGCTGTCGGTAATTGGCGCTTCCACGCCGGCGAACTGCTCCTGACGTTTTGCCACCAACGATGCAAGCCGGTCTATTGTGGCATGGTTTACGGCATCGGTGCTTGTGTGCATGTGGTAGAAACCTTGTGTTCCGCTATAGTGAGCCACGCCCCCGTCATCCCATACGCCGAGGCGTTCGAATTCGTCGATATAGTCGATAAGACGCTGGTGGAACATTTCCGATACTTCGTGCAGACCGTTGTTGCGGGCTTGTGTCTCGAACTCGAGTTCCAGACCGAGACCGTATTTCCTTGAGTTTTCTATCGCTTCTTCAAGACGGCTGAAAGGCGGCAGCGAGAGCTGGCTTCCGTTCACATCGTAGAAGTAATAGTTTGGCTGGCGCCATGCCATATCGAATCGGTACAAGGATTTCCATTCGGTAGCATATCGGTCGTTGTTGTCCCAGTAGGGTATCCAGTAGGCGCGGTATCCTTTCTGATGGATGTGAACGTTTATGGCTGATATGATATCGCCGTTGGAGTAAAGCGATTCCTCGATCCAGTAGAAACCGGCGAGGTCTATGTTCTTGAAATTCGCTTTTTCGAACCGGTCGATAACCTGATCAACAAACCAGTTGGCAGCCTGCTGCCTGTGCGATTTGCGGGCGAAGTTCATAGGGGTGCCGTCTATAGAACCCCAGTTGATGTCTTTCCAGACGGTGGAAGAGCCAGTGCCGTCCTTAGCCGGTGCGGCAAGGCCGATAATCACCTTGTGTCGCATTCTCGGTTCGCCGAGTTCCTCTTTGAATTTTTCGATTGCGGCGTCGAGTGCGGGCAGGTCGTGTCCTTCTTCAAAAAAGTGATCGAGGTATTCTATCCAGTGTTTCTGGAGGGCGGGCTTCTGTCCAGCGCCCTGGTTGGCCAGAACGTATCCGTCCCAGTCGAATTCATTGAAAAGGAATGCGTCGTAGAACCAGTCGCGGCGACCGTCGGAATATTCGTGCGTAATATAAGGAGTCAGATGTTCCACATCCCATACGGGACGGCGAGCAGCGCCGGAATATATCAGACAAACGTCGCAGACTTCGGTGTCGCGGCCTAATTGGTTTACTACTTCGGCGGCATTGGCTGCTGTCGGCATTGCCATTGCTGCGAGCAAAGCGAGAGTGGGAATGATTTTCATTTACTATCAATCGATTTTTTGAGTACAGGAATAAGAGCGTCGCAGTATCTGCGGAAACCGTAATCGGTATAATGTATACCGTCCGACGACCATTCGCCGTCGGGGGTGGTTATTTCTTCTGTTGGAATATAATATGTGTTCTTCAGGCCGTTTGCGGTGAGCTTTTCGTACATTGCCTTGTAAGCAGCGTTTTTGGCCGCAATCTCGGCGTGCTGGCGTTTGTCTAACTGCGAGGTTGTGAAATATGGGTCTTCGATGAATATCAGCGGGACGTCCGGTCTGGCGTCGCGCAGTATCTTTATGAATTTCTCAGTTTTTCCGTTTATTTCGAACACTTTGGCGTTAGGCACGAAGTCGAGAACATACGCTGCGGCATCGACGTGTGCCATCATGTGTGCTATCTCATAGTCGATGTGCGCGTTTGCGCTGAAACCGAGGTTTATTACATCGCGGTCGAGCGCGCGGCGTATATAGTTGCTCGGTGCGATTCCGGGACGTGATGCTGCGGCGCCGTGTGCGATAGACGAGCCGTAGATAACGACAGGCTTTCTGTCGGCTCGCGGGCTGTCGACCACCGGCAGTTCTACCGAGAAGCCGTTCTGAGCGCCAATTTTTGCGTATTTAAGGCCGTCGTAGAGCGGGAGGTGGAGCAGATACTCGCGCATGACGGGTTCCATATTCTCGGTCATCATCCATGTTGTTGGATTTCCCATAGGCCGCGCCACCGACAGCGAGCGCCATTGTCCGTTGTCGTCGAGGTAATACAGGTCGCATCCGCGGATAGCAAGGTCGGCCATGTGGGTCATGGGTATGTTGTACAGATTCTCCCAGTCGAGGGCCAGTTTCGGCGAATCGGACCGGAAACGTACTGCAATGCCAGCCGAATGTTGTCCGAGGTAATTTAGGTCTTCGCGTGTGCTGTCGGCAAGGAATTTTGGTACGCGTGCATATATCCAGTCGGAATCGGGGTAGCATTTTCCGAGCATGCGGAAATCCGAGGCTTCGTGCCAGTGCATGTCGGCGAATGGTGATGGCGCGGGAGTTATCGTTTTCACTTTTTCCACCGGGGCGAGAATGTTTTTAACTTTGCGTACAGTCTCTTTCTTTACAGTGAAAGGAAGCGATACGATGTAGTTGGCTGCCGCGCGTCCCAGACGTGCCTGATATGTGCCTTTTTCGGTTACCCACTGCGAGTTTGCTTCGTCGAACGATGCCAGACGGCTGTCGGGCACGGTGATGCTTATTTTCTGCGATTCACCGGGCTGGAGCAGGCGAGTCTTGGCGAAGCCGCGAAGTTCAGCTACGGGCTTGGGCATATCGGCAGCCGGAGCGCTTACATATAGCTGAACTACCTCTCGGCCGGGGTATTTTCCAGTGTTTGTTACGGTGGTGGTAACAGTGGTTTTGTCGCCTTTTCGGCTTACTTTGGTGCCGGAATAGCTGAAGTCGGTGTAGCTGAGTCCGTATCCGAACGGGTATGCGACCTCGCGTCCTGATTTGTCGAAGTAGCGGTATCCGAGCCAGATATCCTCTTCGTAGTTGGTATAGTCGAAGTTGCGGCCTGCTGTCTGGCCTAAATAGGGGTAGTTGTTCGCCGAGGAAAGGTCTGAATATTTCAAGGGCATTGTGAAGGGCAGTCGTCCGCTTGGATTTACGTGGCCCGAGAGAACGTCGGCAACGGCGTTGCCGCATTCCTGTCCGGGGAACCATGCTGCAAGAATTGCATCGGGCATGTCGCGCCAGGATGCAGTCTCCATCATTCCGCATACGTTAAGCACTAATACCACGGGCTTGTGCTGGGCATGGAAGGCTGCACAAACTTTTTCTATCATGTCGCGCTCGATGGCGCTGAGGTTGAAGTCGTTTTCGAGTGTTCGGTCGGATGTTTCGCCGCTTTTGCGGCTTATCACAATTACGGCGGCATCGTCTTTCTTTGCCTGAGCGTTCAGGAAAGAGGCGGCGCCGGAGAGGCTCATTTCGGAAATTACAGGACGGTGATACGATATTTTCTGCCAGTCGGGGCAGTCGGGATGGCTGTCGTTCAGGGTCGCCTGCGTGCGGTTGTATGTCCGGTAGAGGTTCTGGACGTCTTTGTTTACTTTGAATCCTGCGTTTTCCAGCCCTTTGTCGATGTCGACAATGTATTTCTTGTTTACGTTCGACGAGCCTGTGCCGCCGCCGATAGACTGGTAGGCCCCAGTGCCGAACAGCGCTATGGACGCGCCGTGTGCGAGGGGTAGGGCGTTGCCGTCATTTTTGAGAAGTACCATGCCTTCGGCGCCGAGACGACGCGAGGCTTCGGCGTTGGCGGCAAGGTCGGGAAGTGTTCTTGTCCATCCTTTTGCAGAGATTGAGCGTGCGGTGAGGCGCAGCACGTCGGCCACGCACGAGTCAAGTTGCTGCATGGAGACTTTGCCCGATCTGACAGCTTCGATAACCTCGGCGACAAGATTATCGTTGCCGGGCATGATAAGACCCACGCGGGCTTTAAGCAGCCTGTCGGTGGGGCGGTATACGGTCCAGTCGGTGAGAACGAGGCCTTTGTAGCCCCATTCGTCGCGGAGGAGGTCGATCATCAGCTGGGGGTTGGTCTGGGTGTAGTCGCCACCGATTTTGTTGTAGGAACCCATGACAGTCCAGGGATGAGCCTGGCGCACGCACATTTCGAAAGCGGGGAGATATATCTCGCGGAGGGCGCGTTGCGAGATTCTGGCGTCGTTGAATTTCTTGCCTGTCTGCTGGTTGTTGGCAACGAAGTGTTTCAGACTTGTGCCAACCCCCTGGCTTTGTATGCCATTTATAAGGTTGGAAGATAGTACACCGGTGAGGTAGGGGTCTTCCGAATAGTATTCGAAGTTTCGTCCGCACAAGGGGTTTCGCACGATGTTGATGCCGGGAGTGAGGAGAACATCTATGCCGTACGCGGCGGCTTCGTCGCCCATAATCCGGCCTTGCTCGGCGGCAGCCTCGGCATCGAAAGTGGCAGCCAGCGATGTTGTGGACGGGAAGGCTGTGCACCAGTTTTCTTCGCCCGGTGCGTCGGCGATATTCTTTACGGATGTTTCCGTGGGTATGCCGTTGCTGTCGTATACAACGATGCTTTCTTCCCACGGCGTTGGGTTGATTCGCGGACCAACAGGACCGTCGGCAAGATTGAGCGATGGTATTCCGAGCGCGTGTATCGGATATGTCCATCCTGCGGCACCGGGCGTATAGTGGCTTGGAGCCTGGTCGGTACCTTTGGAGCCAACAACCATTCGCGCTTTCTGTTCAAGGCTCATGCTGTGGAGTACATCGAGTACCGAAGCCTCGGTTATTGTCGGAGTTTGTGCGGTAGCCGTAGCTATCGCCATGATAGCGGATACTGTGAGTGCTGATATGCGAATCATCGAAAAAGGATTGGTTTAGAGCGGCAGACCCTACCGCCATTTGTTGAGAAAAACCGGGGCGCTTCCGGCGCCCCGGTTATATGGAGGGATTAAAGATTTGAAATTAGAGAACTACTTTCTCTGCTTTGGCGCCCTGTCGTTTGATGAACAGGCCGTTTTCGGGGTTGGCTACGCGGATGCCCTGCATGTTGTAGTATTCTACTGGAGCATTTGCGTTTTCAATCTCGATTTCGTTTACAGCGGATTCGCTTACAGAGAATTTATGAACCGACATGGGGCAGCCGGCGTTGTAGGCGTATATCATTACGGCGTTCTCGTTCTCGACGGGAACAACGTTGAACGACATGTAGTATGCCTTGGCGGTGTACTGTGCGGCGCCGTTTTCCATAACGGCGGCAAATTTGCGAGCGATAAGAGCTTCTTCGTCGGCCTCGGTGCTTGCGGGGGAGTCGGTGTATTTTACTTCGGAGATAGCAAAAGCGTCGCCTGCGGGCAGACCGTCGCCACCGGCGGGATAAACGATGTACTGCTTGCCAGCAAGATCAAAAACATAGAAACCGCCCATAGCAGCGTGCTGCGGTGTAACGAAGAACTCGCCGGTGTCTTTCCATCCTTCACCCTTGTCGGTAATAACATATTTGTAGTGGGCGATGCCGTTGCCGAGACCTTTTGCAGAGCTTGTTACATCAATGTGGGGATTGCCGTAAACAGCGAGATCCTCGCTAGAGAAAGCCTGAACGGTACCGAGTGTCTGGTTGTACTTGGCGGCGCCGTTGTCGAACAGCGGGTTCAGAGTCATGATAGTGGATGAGGTTGCAACCCATTCGCCCATAGAGTAGCCGAATTCCTCGAAGCGGTTGCCGGCGCCCTGTGTGGGAGCGTAGAGGGCGGTGAACTCGGAGGTGAGGATGTTGCCGAGCACGGGCGAAAGGGCGTCGAAACGCGATTTGGCAGCGCCGGGCATAGCGATGAACTTGTTGATGATTTCGTCGGTCTTGGAGTCGATCACACCGAAACCGGCGTTTTCGGTCAGGTACCAGCCGGCGCCTTCCGGACCGGCCCAGCCGCCCTTGTCGGCGCGGGCGATAACGTTACCGGCCTGGTCGACGGTGCAGGATACCCACAGCTTGCCGCCGAAATTGATGTCCTTTACAAAACCGGACTTATCGTAAACCTTGACGTTGCCTGCGGCGTGGTCCATGAGGTAGAACTTGTCGTTTACGCCGATACCGGTGCGCACAGCGGGGTATGCGATACCGTCGGGTACTGCGCCCCATATCTGTTCAAGGGTATAACCGTCTTTAAACGCTTTGGTTGAGCCGGGGAAATATTCGGCTGCGTTTGCCATTGTGGCTACGCCTGCTACGGCTGCCGTAAGGAGGAAAAATTTTTTCATAATATTGAAATTAAAAATTGGTTGTTTGTGAATATATCTAATATATCAGAGGTTGAATCTTTTTGCGGATACTGGTTTCATTGTAATCTCTTTGCCAGTTGGCAGAGTAACCTTGTGAGGCTTTGAGTCGCTGTTAACGACAAATAGTACGCGTTTGCCGTCGCGCGAGAGCCATTCGGAGCCTTTAACCATGTTCTCGATTCCGAATACGGGTACGTTGAACACGGGGTTGTCGCCCTCGGGGATGAATTCGCGGATATAGCGGCCACCTACGAACACATCGTGCTGTTTGCTGCGGAACTCGGCGAGGTCTTTAAGGAACTTTGCTTCGTATTCCGTTTTCTCGTCCTGCCAGAGCAGTCGCGGGTCAACCCAGCCGAGCTGAGCGCCGTAGAGCAGCGCCATCATGTTCTCGTAGCGGAAATCGCCGTTGCGCACGTCGGTGTAGGGGCTGTAGGTGAATGCGGTTGTGAGCACGCGGTCTGAGTAAATGATGGGGTAGAGCGGCACAATCTTGCACGACGGTGTGTGCGGAGTGTTTACTGTAAGCAGGATATCGAATACAGGTATGTAGCACTCGGCGTTTTCTTCGGAGAAGATTATGTTGCCGGGCTTCAGGTGCTCGCGGCGCATCTCGTCGATAATGTCAGTGTAGCTTTCGTACCAGAATTCGCCGCCGCCTTTTGGATGTGTGTGGTTCTCGGCATAGCAAGGGTAGGGTGCTGCAGCCGCAATCTGGTCGATGTACAGGCCGTTGGTGCCGAGGCGTTCCTGGATTGAATCGGCAAGTTCCAGCAGTACGTTCCGCCAGATTGGCGACGACGGGCATGTTACTGTGTTTGGAACAATCGAAGTGGGGTATATTTCGGTGTACAGTGCTCCGTCGGGGCGGCGGCACGATGCGGCGGCGCCGTTGCGGGCTTTGTAGCTGTCGGCACCCGGGTCCCACAGACGTCCGTTTATATATGGCATCACCTGACAGTTGCGGTCGCGTACCATCTTTACAAGACCGGCAAATTCGGGCTTTGCAGGAAAGTAGTCGGGGTAGTGCGAATCGTAGAGGTGATTGTGCCAGAAATACCAGTGGAATGCGATATTCTCGCCATAGTAGTCGATAGCCTTGTTGACAGCGATGACCGTAGTGTCGCCCATGTATTTTGCGCGCATCCACAGGTCTTTGTCCACAAGCCAGTCGGGAATTTTACGGTCGGTTAGTTTTGTTTTTCCCCATTGAGTCTGAAGGGCGAATGGCCGGTACCAAGCACGCGCTGCGTCTTCCCATCCTTTTGTGGAATATGCAGTAACGGTAGTCCAGGGCAGAGTGAATTTTCCGTTTTTGTTCCATGCTGCCGATACAACGGTTTTTGTTCCGATGTTGCTTTGACCGAGGCGTTCGTCGACGGTCATGAGTTTGCCGCAAGCCTTAAAATCGCGGGGTGAATAGAAGAAGACGCCTTCCGGGTTGTGTACCATCATCATCTGCATGGACGCGGACCAGGAGGGGTAGTTTGCCTCATAAACGGTATCGGCGCGCAGCTTGTATTCGTTGCCCCATCCGGCAGGTGTTATAACCTTTGCGTTTTCCGGCGATGCTATTGCAACGACCGGAAATTTTATTTCGGTAACTTCCCAGCCTTCCGGTAGGTCGGCGCTGATGTTCCACTGCAGCAGCGGCGAGTTGTCCGAGAGAGCCACAGTCATCTCCACGGGATGCGGGTCGTTGTCGTAGACAAGACGTGTATCCCAGCGGAAACGAAGAACGGCGGAAGAATCGGTACGCTCCTGCACCGCGCCACGGAATGTCGCGGTTTTGGGACTTAACTCGGGAGTCTCTCCCTGAGCGCCTCGGTATGTGATTTTCCACGGCTCCAGGTTCGCGCCCTTTTCAACAAGGTTGCGCGAGCCGTTGTGTTTCATCTCGAGAATATCGAAAGTTTTGCCTGTGCAGAACGTAGCCGAGGCTTGGCCGTTGGACAGGGTAACAGTGCCGTCGCCCGTGGTAACGGTTGTCTTTGCCTGTGTAACAAACGCAAGCGTGGCTAAAGCTATTGCAGGTAAGTACTTCATGACTGTGTTGAGTTATTTTGTATGGCGTCGCACATAATTGATAGTGTAACGCCATACATTTTTTGATCAATATCCTTCAGGGTTGGAGAGGTTGGGGTTGCGGTCGAGGTCGGCGCGCGGTATTGGCCACCATGTGAAGCGCTCGGCCCAGTAGCGCTGACGGTCGCGCTTGGTGTATTTTGCAGCAATTTCCTCGGAGTAGAATGGGATATCGTTGAGGTCGTGTCGGTCGGAATGTTTGAAGGTAGGCATGTCGGCCATAGTAAGACCATCGTAGCGAATATCGGAAATCGGCTGTCCGTAGATAGGACCTGCGTTGAGGAGGTCGCCAATGCCCCAGCGGCGGAAGTCGCACAGAGCGAGACCTTCCATAGCCAGTTCAACTTTGCGTTCGCGGCGTACAATCTGGCGCATTTTGTTCTGGTCGCCCTGACGAGCTATATCGAAGTCGGGCATTCCAGCGCGGCGGCGAACTGCGTTGATTGCGTCGTATACGGACTGGTCCATGCTGTTGAGTTCGATTTTAGCTTCTGCGTACGACAGATAAGCCTCGGCTGCACGCATCACGATGATGTCGATTGTTGATTCCGAGAATCCTTCAATAGTGAAATCGGTGTTGTATTTGTTGTAGAGGTATCCGTTTCCGCTTCGTGCGAAAGAAGATGACGGACCGCTGACATCGGCGTTTGTTCCGTTGTACCAAGTGCCCGGGCGGCGCGGGTTGGGATACTGACGGGTGTTGGGGTCGTATACGTTAAGCACAACCTTGCTTCCTTTGTCGTTGTATTCCATAGTATCGCCGTGCATAAGGATTGTGTGGCGGAAACGGGGATCGCGGTTCCACGATGGATGTTTGGGATCGAATAGTGGCGATTCGTCGATTCGCTTGCCGTCCTTGCACTCGAAACACATAGCCAGGAAGTTGGACGGGAAACGTACCGACGATCCGCCGGCGGTGCGCGATGTGTGTCCGTAACGAGTGCGGTGAGTGTGGCGCACCGAGCCGTTGGAGTACATCAGCGCCCAGAAAATCTCGTTCTGCACGTCGGTTTTCATCTGACCGGGCTTGGTGAAGAGGTCGCCGAAGTTCTGTGCGAGTTCGACGTTGTCTACAACCTGTTTTGCAGCTGCAGCTGCTTCGGTGAAATATTTTTCAGCCTCTCCGCCGAAGTTATGGCTGCCAGCAAGGAGGCCCCATCGAGCGATAAGGGTGTATATCATGCCGAGGCTTACGCGGCCTCGCTGCTCGCACTGCCATCCGAGCAGGCCGCTTTCTGCGATTTCCTTGAGTTCGTTGATGCAGTAGTCGGCTATTTCTTTTTTGTCGTGGCGCGGTTCGTTGTACTGGTCTGTTGTTACCGAGCTGGTGAAGAACGGAATGTCGCCGAAAGTCATAACAAGGTTGTAGTATGCGAAGTTACGCAGCGCATGTGCTTCGGCGAGACGGCGCTTGTAAGTCGCGCTTGCACCGCTAAGGTCTGTCAGGGCGCCATCTATCACATTGTTTGCTCGAGCGATAATAGCCCAGTGACCTTTCCAGTATGAGTTGACATAAGTCTGGTCGGCTGTTAGTCCCGGACCTGCACTGATAGTGTTGTTTTCCTCGTCCTGTAGACCGTAGGGGCTGTATACGTCCTGCATAACCGGAGCGGGGACGTCCCAGTTCTGATTGTATGGCACGGCGGCGTAGATGCCTGTAACACCTTCGTCCATACCGGCTTCCGATTCGTAGAAGCCGTCGCTGTCGTATGCCGTGCTCTTCTTATCAAGAAAATCGGAGCACGACGCCATGCTTAATGCAGCTATGGAGCAGATTGCTGTATATAATGCTTTTTTCATTGGAGTCAATTTTTAGAATTCGAGTTGCAGACCGAATAGGAATGTCTTGTTGAGAGGGTAGCAGCTTGCGCCTGCGGAGCTCTCGGGGTCGAAACCCTTGTAGAAGTTGTCGCCGCGGATTGTGAACAGGTTCTGAGCGGTGGCATATACGCGCAGGTTTTCGATGGTAGCCTTGCGTGTGATTTTCTTGGGAATCGTGTAGCCCACAACAAGGTTTTTGAGACGGCAGTAGGCGCCGCTCTGTACCCAGAACGAAGATGCCATGTTGTTGTCCAGGCTGCCGGAGTTGTCGATAAGCAGGAGAGGGAATGTAGCGTCCTGATTGTCGGGAGTCCAGGTATCCAGCTGGTGAGTGTAAATAGTCTTGTTGCCCATCAGAGGACGAGCTCCGGCACCTGTGTACAGTACGTCGCGTTTGGCAACGCCCTGGAAGAACAGGCTGATGTCGAAGCCTTTCCAGTCGGCTCCAAGTGTCAGACCGTATCCATAGTGCGGTGTGGGGTTGCCGATAACGGCACGGTCTTCGCCGTCGATAACTCCGTCGGGCACACCGTCGGGACCAGAGATATCCTTGTATTTGATAAAGCCGGGTTTGATTGTGTTGCGGTCTCCGAAAGCGGGGGAGTTGTCAATGTCGTCCTGGTCGCGGTAGAATCCGTCGGCGATGTAGCCGTAGTAGTTGCCGTATGGGAGCCCTTCGGCGGTGTAAGTGTTACCGCTCTTATATTCGTTTCCGTAGAGGTTCAGGACCTTGTTTCGGACGTCGGAGATATTGAACTTTGCATAGTAATTTACGTTGCCGATGCGGTCGTTCCAGCCAAGAGAGAGTTCCCAACCGTTGTTGCGCATTGATCCGGCATTCTGCCAGGGAGCTTCCAGTGCTACGAATTCGGGAACGGAGAACTTCTGAAGCATATCGTCGATTTTGCGTACGTAGTAGTCGAATCCGCCTGACAGACGGTTGTTGAACAGGCTCCAGTCGAGACCGATGTTATACTGTGTTGATTTTTCCCAAGTGATGAGCGGGTTGGCGAGCTGTGTCTGCGCGGCACCGGGAGTAAATTCCTCGTCGAAGAAATAACCGTAGGAATCGCCTGTGCTTACAGCCGATACGTACGGGAAATTTGTAGAGAGCGACTGGTTGCCCAGACGACCGAACGAAGCTCTCAGCTTAAGGTTGTTGAGGACGGGCTTTAGGCCCTGGAAGAATGCTTCCTCCGACATACGCCATCCCAGCGATACCGAAGGGAAGAATCCCCAGCGTTTGTCTTTTGTGAAACGGGAGGTACCGTCGTAACGTCCGTTCACTTCAAGCAGGTAACGGTCGCGGAAGCTGTAGTTGATACGGAAGATATAGGAAAGCATGCTCCACGCAGTGGAGTAGGCGCTGTTTGTTGCGGTGGAAGCATCGCCGTGCTGCAGTTCGTTATATCCGTCGTATTTGAAGTCGGAACGTCCGGCAGAAAGGTTGTTCGAGTTGAAATCTTCGCTCTGGAATCCAACCATCGCTTTGAGGTAGTGCGATGCGATAGTGTTTTCGTAGGTAACCATCGCGTTGTACTGTTTGTAATCGGAGCTGGAACGCTGGTCGCTTGCTTTTTTCACTTCAGTGGGGAATGTGCCTTTAAGGGCACCGTATTCATATTCCTCGTAAGTGTCGGCAAATGTGTAGGTGCTTCCTGTGTTGCGTTTCCAGTTGTAGCTACCCAGAATAGTCATTCCCTTGAACGGGGTAACGGTAAGGGTTGTCTTTACAATATATTCGGGAGCGATGCTCTTGCTGTATCCGCCGTCGTTTATTGTGGCTATAGGGTTGTTGCCCTGGAGGCCGTAGCCCCAGGTGCCGTCGGCGTTTATGCCCGAGAGCAGCGGCTGGAAGGTCATAGCGTAGCCGATAAGGGTGGTTGCACCTCCGATAGGGTTGAGAACTTCGGCCTGACGTACGCTGGCGTCGACGCCGAGACGAATCCAGTCGTTGATCTTCATGTCGGAGTTAAGACGCAGGTTGTAGCGGCTGAAGTTGTTGTTGGGCACCATGCCGTCCTGTTTGTAGTAGCCAGCGGTGGCGTAAACATTCAGGAATTCGGAGCCACCGCTCACGCCAACCGAGTAGTTCTGCACCATAGCGGAACTTTTCATGATAGCGTCGCGCCAGTTGGTGTCGTAACGGTTCATCTGGTCGGCGCCTTCGGTACGGTAAACCTCAATCATGTCGGTATACAGAGGTTCCTGGTCGTTGTTTGCGCGTGCAACGTCGATAGCCTGCATAAGTCCTATGGCGTCTACACCTTCGGGCATTTCGGTAGGTTTGTTCCAGCCTACGTAGCCGTTGAAAGTTACTTTTGGTTTGCCTTTTGCACCACGTTTAGTGGTAATGAGGATAACGCCGTTTGAAGCACGAGAACCGTAGATTGAAGCCGAAGCCGCATCCTTGAGCACGGATATGGTTTCCACGCTGTTAAGGTCGATACGGTTCATATCTCCTTCGACACCGTCGATAAGCACAAGAGGCGAAGTGGATGAGTTTAGCGAACCACGTCCACGGATGGTTATGCTGGCCTGGTCGCCGCCAGGCTGACCGCTGCTCTGTACGGCAGTGAGGCCCGGAACAATACCCTGAAGCGCCAGAGAGCCGTTTGAAACGCTGCGTCGGAGAATTTCATCGGAGTTTACGCTCTGCACAGAACCGGTAAGGTTTACTTTGCGCTGTGTGCCGTATCCCACAACAACAACGTCGTCAAGAGTGTTGCTGCCTTGTTCCAACATTACATCATATGTTCCGGATTTGCTCACCTGTATTGTTTTCGGTTTCATGCCCACGTACGAGAAGTTAATCTCGCCGGGAGCAGAGATTGTGATAGCGTATTTTCCGTCGATGTCGGTTGTTACGCCTTTTTTACTCTTTACAGGCTGTACAGATACGCCGATAAGAGGCTCGCCTGTTTCGTCGGTAACAGTGCCTTTGATGTTCAGTGGCGCTGCCAAAGCTGCCGTTGTGCATATCTGCACTACGAAAGCAGCAATTAATAGAGCGAGACGCGATTTTGAAATTGGTTTTACCATTATTGGGGTGTTTAGATTTGGTTTAAGATATGGTGTTTTTTCATTGTTCGGTGCGGGATAAGTGATCAACGCCTGCTTGTTTCAGGTTTTATAGACTTGTGCGGGATGTCCCTTACACAATAATCGTTGTCGAATGGTTCTATTACTCAGGTTATTAATAAAAGTTTATAAGGGTATGACATTTCTTCTGCTATTTATGGCGCTAAATTACGATTAATTTTTCAAATTATAACAAAATTATGAGCATTTTTTAAAAAATTTTTTCGCACAGAAAAACGACAGGCCCATAATTAGTATTTTTTATGAGTGTTTGAAGAACCTTCGAATGAAAGAAATGGGGGGCGACGTATGTCGCCCCCACATATTATAATAGGGATAGAGTTATCTAACGGCAACCTTGAAGGCTTTGTTGCCAACGGTTACAATATAAACGCCCGTGGTGAATTCTCCGAGATTGCATGTTCCGTTCACCTGCACGGCTGCGGCAATGGTTCCGTCGGTGCGGTAGACGCGTGCGATTGTATTCCGTGCATCGACGATTATCGAGGAGCCGATAACTTTAACGTCTACGGTATATCCGGAGTCTGTGCCTTCGATAGAGCCTGTACTGAGGTCTATCATGTTCGACATCAGGGCAAGGTCTTTGAATTCGGCGTTGAGCATGAGGCACACAAGGCGGTCGAGCGCTTGAACGAAAGTAGTAACACCGTTATTTACGGTATATTCCTCGTCGGCAACGAGCTGTTCGCCTGTCCAGTTACCTTCTTCGTCGAGTACGGGGTCGTCGATGAACCAGGAATATGTTGTGGGCGTGGTTCCTACCATTGCCTGTGAGCTAAGGTCGACAGTGAGACCGTCTACAACACCGTTTATGCGTTCCTGATTGCCGTATGTATATATTATGTACTGATCTTTTACAGGGGGCAGAGTTGTGAACGTGAATTTGTTCTGGTCGAGTACAAGGGCTTTGAGGCCACTCAGGTTTTCAACGTCCACATTGCTGAACTTGTTGGCGGCCAGCGAGAGCTGTTCAAGGTTCGGAACTTTTGAGAGGTCGATTTCCGAGAGCTCGTTCTGAGCGAGGTCGAGGAACCATAGCACTGGGTTGTCCAATACAATTTCCGATATTGCGTTGTCGCCGATGCTCAGAAGTTGCAGCGCTTTTAAGTTTGAAAAGTCAATTTTACCTGTAAAGCTGTTGTGTGCGAGCGACAGAGAAGTGATATTAGGCTGTTTGCTAAAGTCGATGCTGCTCAGTTTGTTGTCCGAAAGATTCAATTCTTTCAGCATACCTCCTTGCGGAAGGACGATATTGTCGATGGAGGCATTGCTTACGGTGATGTTTCCTGCGGAAGTGAGGCCGCTGACGTCGAGGTTTTTCATTGTGGCACCGGTGATGCTGAATACCGATATTGGAGCTTCGTCGCCGTAGGTGTAAACTTTTACGTTTGCGCCTTCAGTAGTAATGGCGTCGAACAGACGGTATGTTGTGCCGAGTTCGTAGTTTGTAAGGTCTACGCCGTCGCCTTTCCAGTCGATGAATACCGATGTCGGCTTTTCGGCAGCAAGAGACAGGCTTACGGATTCACCTCCGACAGGAGTGGTGAAAGATACTGTTACCAGATCGGGCATTTCGGCTACTAAAATCTGCGATGTTCTTAGTGTGAGCGCAGGCAGTGTGGGATTGCTTATCATGCAGTATACTTTACCGAGAGAGCTGTCGAGGAAACGTGTTTTGCCTTCGGATTCGGTGTAGTCGGTACCGTCGGTCAGTTTTGTGCCGTCGGCCTTGTACCATTCGAATTTAGTGAAGTTGCCGTCGAGGTCCAGATATTGTTCGGACAGGTCGACACCCGGTCCTTTCTCGGAGATGCGGAGCGGCTTCTGGTTGTTGTAGGTGTATTTGCCTGTAAAAGCCGATGGCAATGGCAGGGTGGCGAATGTCATGGCGTTGTTGTGGATATCGAAATCGTGAAGCACTGATTCGTTTGGCATAACTAACTGAGCAATGCTGTTTACGGCCACATTGACGTTTTTGAGTGCGGCACACTTGGAGAAGTCGACAGAGGTTAATTTGTTGTTGCTCATATTCAGACTTACAAGTTGCTTAGCAGAAACCAGATCGAGCTCGGAGAGTGCGTTGGATGACGCGTCGAGGTTAAGCAGCGATTCGGAGTCTTCGATAACAAGAGTCTCGATTTCGTTTGACGGCACAATAAGGTCGGTGAGGTTGTGTTTGGCAAACAGGTAGTTTTTGCCGGAGATGTCGAGGGTGCGCAGGTGGTTCTTGCGAAGTTCGAGGCGACGCAGTTGCAGCAGTTCGGTAAGGTCGAGTTCGTACAGTCCTGTATTTATTAATGTGAGTTCCTGCAAACTGCGTGCTGCCAGACCGAACTGGATTCCGAACAGTTCCATGCCGTTGATTGAGAGGGCGGTTATGTCATTGTTCTCGGGAACATAGATATGCATGTAACCGTTTCCGTTGCGGTTGCCACAGACAGTTGTGCCGGCGGCGACAGTTGTGCCGGCAGCGGTCATTTCTACGGGCTTTCCGTCGCCAAAATCAACATAGAAGGACTTCGGGTTCTCGGTCGATGCTCCGTTCATGCCAATGACGAAGGAAATCTCCTGGCCTTCGTCGGCAGCAGGCAGGAATGTGACGGCGTTTGCGGGCTGGCCGTATTCGCTCTCGCTCTTTACAACAAAGTTGGTTGTGCTGATGGGGTATTGCGAGAACTGTGAGTTGTCGAATCGGATGAAAACACTGTCGGAGAGTTCGGTGAGCAGTGTAATCTTGCCGTTTTCGAATTTAAAGTTGCTGTTGTCCAATGGTATTGGCGAAGAATAGTCTTCTTCGTTCACTTTGTACATCGATGCAACGGTTTCAGTGCCTTCGCGAAGCATGGTGGCGGAAAAATCGAGAACATCGCCAGTCTTGTAGCTTCTGTTGACAGGTGTTGGCCGCTGCTGGTAGTCGTATTCGCCCCAGTCGCCGGGATTTACGGGCAGAGTGGCGAAAGAGAAGTAGTTGTTGCGGATGATAACGTTATACAGGTTTTTGTTGTTGCTGATATCAAGCGTGGTAAGTTCGTTCCAGGGCACAGAAAGTTCGAACAGCTTGGGGTTTTTGCTGATATCGAGGTCTTTCAAAGCGTTGTATCCGGCAAAGAGATAGTACAGTTCGGGGTTGTGGCTGAGATCGAGGCTCTTGATTTTGTAGGAGTCGTATTTCTGGGATCCGCGCACGCAGTAGAACTGCTGTAGTTTTGTGTTGTGGCTGATGTCTATGTCGGTAATCTTGCAGTCGGAAATGTTAAGTATTACCAGTTCCGGATTTTTGGAAACATCCAGAGTCTCAACGTCTGTAAGGTCGAGGGTAAGCTGCATAAGGTTCGGGCATCCCGTGGGGTCTACTTTTCGCAGATCGTAGGCAGCGTAAGCGTCGAAGGATATGATCGACGGATAGTCGGACAGGTTGAAGCTCTGGTCGAGCCAGTATGACTGTCCAATCTCGAGAATTGTAAGGTTTGGCTTGTTTCCTCCAATTTTAAGAGGAGAGGCTTCGGAGTAAGGATTGTCGGACAGGTAGATTGCTTCCAGTTTGTTGTATGCCGAAAGGTCGAGCCCGGTTAGTTCGTTGTGGCTCAAGTCAAGAATCTGCAGGTTTGTGAGCTTCGGCATTTCCACCGAACTGATATAGCATCCGTTCAGGTTCAGATAGTCTATAGCCGAAGCGTCGCCGTAGATACGGACTATGCCATCCTTGCTCACAGTACCTGATATAGTTGTGGCATTTATGGAGGAGGTTGTTGAATCGAAAACGGCTTCTTCGAGTTCGTATTCCTCGGTGCCGAAACCGAAGTCTACGTCTATATAGCCGCCACCGGTACCGCCGATGTTGAACGACATGCTGTTTAGTGGTCCCTGATTCTGATAGAGGGAAGTGTGGAATGTGATAATCGGTTCTTCGGCAGAGGCAGTGAACGTTGCGATTGCACCGACTGCTGCCGCCAGAGCGCTTTTGATAATCTTTTTCATCTATGTGATTGTAATATTGTTACTTTACAAGAATGCGGATTGCGCTACCGTTGGCGCTTACGATATATACGCCAGGAGCTGCCGCCGAGAGATCTATGCAGAGCTCGTCGGCGTCGGAGCTGGACGATGCGATGCACCTGCCGGCCATGTCGAACACGGAAGCATGGACAGAAGCTGCTCCGGGCACGGCAACTTTGAAACGACGGTCGCCCGTAGCAGTAACGAGAGGATTCTTTGTTTCGGCGGCAATGTCATTTACGCCGGAGCTTCGGCGCAGTACTTCTTTCAGGCCTTCGTAGGCATTGAACTTGCCGGCACCCCATTGCAGGGGACATCCGGTAGTCTCCACCTGATTGTCGACAACGGCGGTTTTTGCGGCAATGTCCATTATGTCGGCGATTGTCAGGGATGGATCGGCTTCAAGCCACAGCGCAATAGAACCAGCCACGAGTGGCGAAGCCATAGAAGTACCCGCCATCTGTTCCCAGGCATCGGTGCTTGTTCCGTTTTTCACCATTGCCTGCAGATAAGCATCGGTGATACCGTTGGAAGGCTCGCTGATAAACGGTGTGCTTGTGCTCGACACAATGGTGGCACCAGGAGCGCAGATATGCGGTAGTCTGCGGCCGTCGACGGTTTCGCCGAATGACGAGAATTCGCTGATTGTACCCGGTTCGAACACGCCGTTATAGCCGTATATGCCGCCGTCGAGCGAGTGCCATGCGTCGCGTGTGTCGTAAGAGCCAACAATCAGCGCACTCTTTGTAGTAGCGAGGTCGCTGATGGATCCGTCGTATAGACCGTCGGCCCAGCCGTCTTCTCCGTAACCGTTGAATTCGGTATATGTTCCGTCGAGGAAAACGTCGATACGCTGGCCGGGCTTACCGTTTACAATAAATCCGAGGAGGTATGAGCCGTCGGCATTGGTGGTCTGGTTGTCGAATGTCATGAAGTCGATAAGAGCGTAGAAACGACCGCTGTCAGCGTCTATCATGGAGCCTAAACCCACGTAACCGTCGAAAGCTTTCGCAAAATTGGCATTCACCACATCGTTTTCACCGGTGGCGTAATCGCTGTTGCTTACATAATATATAGCCTGTCCGTCGGTGTTGCCTTTGATAGGCACATTGACGGTAACACGGTGGCGATTGCTGTTGTAAACCACAGCGCGGACGTCGAATTCGGTTTCGTCGTCGGAATAGATATGCAGCGAACCGTAGCGGATGTTGCGGTCGGCGGGGCCGTAGACGTAGGGTTTTATGAATGTCTTGAATTCAGTATCGTCCTCGGTGAATGTTTTGTGCTGAGCAATTGCTATATCTCCTTCGTTGCCGGCGGAGATGCAGAAAATGGCACCGTTTAGCTCAGCCTCGGCCTGCAGATATTGCGACATCATTCCCTTGCCGTCGTGAGGACCGAGATTGCTTCCCAGCGACAGGTTTATTACACAAGGCTTCTGCTGTTCGTAGGCATAGTCGAGAATGCCGGATACGCCCTGGGCAATGAAATAATCCTGGAGCAGACCGCATGATGCGGCGATTTCGGCGTCGTATGCGGCGCCGTAGTATGGATTGTCGGTATCTTTTATTACAGTGCCTCCTATAAGTTCCGACGGTCCGGCGACAGAAGCTGTGCCCCGGTGGCCGCCGGCCATGATACCCATTGTGTGTGTGCCGTGGTATGTGGTGTTGTCGTCGGTACTGAACATGGGCAGCTGCTCAGGAGTGTAGGATGATGTGAGGGGAGTGGTGCCGGCTTCGTTGAGGCGGATATATGTAAAATGCCGGATGCGGCTCTTTCCGTCGGCGTCTTTGAAGTTGATGTGGTTCGGATCCATGCCTGCGTCCACAATACCGGCAATCACGCCCTTGCCGGTGTATGCCTGCGGCAGGTCGAGTCCGCTGTGTATTTTGTCGATGCCAATGCTTGCGCGGGCTTTGTCGAGCTTGGGGGACAGATTGCGCGACAGCTGTACGCGACGTACTCCTTCTGTAGCGCAAAGCTCGTCCAACAGGGTTTCCGGAACCTGTGCAAGAAGAATGTTTCCGGCGCGTCGGTCTATAACCAAGCCTTTTGCTTCGAGGGCTCCGAGGTCGGTGCCGGCGTCGATTTTTACAAAAGCGAATAGAGTGGACGGGCTGGCGGAAGGAGTGCGCCTCAGCTTGGCGCCCGTGTCAAATGCATCTGTACCGGTGGTGAATGACGCTTTTGAAGCTCTTAGGTCCGCACGGCTCTGGAGATCGAGCGGATTCTGTGCCATTGCGCATACTGCCGTTGCGGCTGCAAGAATAAGTACTGTTTTTTTCATTAGCTTCTTCAAAAATTATGAGGCTGTAATGTATCGTGAAAATGTAAGAATGATAATTATTGTATGTATTGACAAGCTTTTGGCAAGTCAATACATGTGTTTCATCTTGAATCGGTAAGTCTGAGGTTTACGCGCAACAGGCACGTTCCTGCAACATCTCCGGAATTGATGCTTTTCGGCTTGCAAAATTAGGTGTTTTGCTAAACTTATGCAAATTAAGGCCTAAAAACTATTGAGATATGCGTTTTATAAGGTTGTAGGCCGGTACAATTCCTAGTTCTCCGGCTTTGCTGAGATCTGCGATACCTTCGGATCGTCGTCCTTCTTTAAGCATAATGTACCCGCGGTTGTAGTATGCCTCGCCGAAATCGGGTTTCAGTTCAATAGCGCGAGTATAGCATCGGCTTGCCTCGTCGTAGTCCTCTTTCTCGAACAGCATGTTTCCTTTGTTGTACCACATCACTGCAGATGAAGGAGATAACTGTAGTATTTTATCGTAGTCGGCAAGTATGTCGTCCAGCAGTTTTCGCTGCACGGCATTGCGCGTAAGAGCATCTTTCGCGTCGGTTTCGTCGAGCTGATAGCGACCGTATGTGGCCTGTGCGCGCACCATATATCCTAACGCAAGGTCCGGAGCAAGCTCAATTGCGCGAGTGGCGTCTTTCTGGGCGTTGGTGTAGTCGCGTACGGTGATAAAATCGAGTGCGCGTCCAATGTAGTCCACCGGGCGCGGAGTATGTGAGGCCAGGAAAGAATTGTAGTATTCCACCGACTGGAAGTGTCGTCCGGCAGTTGTTTCGTCGATTGCCGGCACTCGGTTTGTAACGACAAGCACAAAACGCAGCGAACGCGTTGCATTGAGGTCGTCCACTTCACGTATATAATATGTGTTGCTTCGCAGTTCTGTTGGCGAGGAGTAGAACGAGAGCAGCATCGGCGGTTCAATCTCGATGCTTATGTTCTTGTCCTGTATGCGTCCTCGTATGGCGCTGTTGTTGTATTCCTGACGGAAATCGGCGTTGTCGTCCACGGTAATAAGCGATGCGAAACGGCGCGAAGTGGCGGCGTCAACTTCTTTGTCGTTGCTGTTTTTCGCTTCGTTTGCATCCGGTTCCCTGTCGCTCGTCTCTGCGGTGATGGTTCCGGCAAGTTCTTTTTCCTGTTCGGCCGCGCGGGGTAGTGCTTTGGTGAGCTTGTCGCCTTTTTTGTAGTCGGCCTCGGCTTTCGCAAGTTTTCCCTGACGGCGGTACAGGTTGCCGCGCATATAATATGGAGTGGGAAGCTCCGGATAAGCTTCGGCAACGCGTGTAATATCGGCTATAGCCTCATTGATGTTTCCCTTGTTGCTGTGTACAATGGCACGGTTGTAGAGTGCGCGCACATCGTCCGGTTCCAGCTCTAACACGCGGTTGAAGTCGTCCAGAGCGCGGTCGTTGGCATTCACTTCGAGTAGCAGCAGACCGCGGTTGAAAAGAGCCGCCATGTTGTAAGGCTCCAGTGTGAGCGCATAGTCGTAGTCTGCCATAGCTCCACGGTAGCTGTCCTGCTTGTAACGCAGGAATGCGCGGTTAATGTAAAGACCTGCCGATTGCGGCTGCAATTTGATTGCTTTGTCGATATCGGGTAGGGCTTTGGCATAGTCTCCGTCGCTGTGTATGGCAATGTCGGCGCGCATAATGTATGCGTTCACCGAATTGCTGTCGATATCGAGCGCCTTGTCGATGTCGGCAAGGGCGGCTGTGGTGTCGGCCTCGGCAAGTGCTATGCGCGCTCGGCCAAGATATGCGTTTGCATAGCGGGGATAGTAGCGCAGAATTTCATCGAATGTCTCGCGGGCAAGATCGTTCTCTTTAAGCCCAGTAAGCGCCAAGGCCTTGTTGAATAGCAGCGAACGGTTTCGAGGCAGCAGTTTAAGGGCCTCGGTATAGTCGTCGATTGCAAGGCGCAGTTTGCCTGTGTTCTGTCGTGCAACGCCGCGCACTTCCCAGGCATCCGACAGGAATGGATTGATGTTCAGCGCTGTGGTTGCGTCGGTTTCGGCGCCCCGGTAGTCCTCGAGGTTGAGTTTTGCGATTGCGCGCAGGAAATATGGCTGAGCTAAATACGGTTTTGCCTGTATCGCCTGGTTAAAATACTGTATAGACAGCATGTAGTCCTCGAAGTAGAGGGCGTTCTGGCCTATGCGCATCACCTGCTCGGTGTTTACCTGTGCCACGGCAACAGGCACAAAGGCTAAGGCAAGCGCTAAAACAATTGTACGGTATATGCGGTATGTGATTGAATGCATTTGGAATAAGGATGCGTTGGCATCATTGTCCACAAAGTTAGTCATTTTATCAGTCCGGTGCAAACAATTAGCACTTGATAACAAAAAATGCGTGTCAGCGCTATTGCCGGTACGGTATTTCTTGTACTTTAGCTTCGGAATGGCTATCTTTGCGCTTGCCGGCGCGTTTGGCCGGAATTATAAAAACACATTATGGCATACACACTTTCAAATAATCTGCTGCGTATTTCGGTATCGCCTCATGGTGCCGAACTGCAGAGCATAGAAAATATAGTAACGGGATTTCAATACCTCTGGCAGGGAGATCCCCGATTCTGGAAAAGGCGTTCGCCTGTTCTTTTTCCAATTGTAGGGGCTGTATGGAACGGTGTTTTCCGCATGGACGGCCGCGAATATCCTATGGGTCAGCACGGTTTTGCCCGTGATATGGAGTTTGTTCCTGTAGAGGACGCTTCCGAGGATGAACTGTGGTTCCGCCTGACGGCAACTCCCGAAACTCTTGAGAAGTATCCTCGCGATTTTTCGCTTGAAATCGGATACCGGCTTCTTAATGAAAATATTACCGTTATGTGGAGGGTGAAGAATAACGACAGTTGTCCGATGTCGTTCCAGATAGGGGCGCATCCGGCATTCAATCTTCCCGATTTCAATGCCGCCGACAGCGTTCATGCATATTTTAATTTCGATGTGGCGGCTGCCGAGGCGCAGATTATAGATGAAAAAGGTTGCGTAGGCAATCGCATGAAGGAGGTACTGCTTACCGATGAGCAAATGCTGCCTGTTACGGAAGACACATTCAGCGAGGACGCACTGATTTTCGGCGGTAACCGTCTGCACCGCGTGTCGTTGCTCACCAAGGAACGCAATCCTTTGCTTACGCTGTTGTTCCGCAGCCCCTATGTAGGCTTGTGGGCGCCTGCTCTCGACGCTCCGTTTGTTTGTATAGAGCCGTGGTATGGCCGTGCCGATTCCGTAGGCTTTGACGGTGATTTCGCCGCACGTGAAGCAGTCCGCACTCTTGCTCCCGGCGAGACTTTCGAAGCTTCCTATATGATAATCATCGACAACGTGTGAAATACCGAGGCAATATATGACAGCGAGGCCGCGCACACACGCGGCCTCGCTGTTGCTACAGATGGGGGGATATTATAACAGATGCGCCCCGGCGTTCGATATAAAGACCTTGTCCGGGATTGGCGATTTCCATTTTTTTGGTGTAAACATAGTGTAAACAAATATGCACAAACGGCATGAAAACCGTGTAAAACCATGACTGGAGGCCTCCGTTTTAACTGCTATATAATGCGGTAAATATGTGCAACTTGGCATATTTCAGCGAGATAGCCAATAAAAAAATTGATTGTCTCGCGACAACCAATCCAGTTAACCTTAAATCTATACCATGAAAAACACGATGCAAAGGTATAACATTTTACTATATTATGCAAGTAAAATGAAGCAAAAAGTGTATAATTTAACAATATTTTTAAGTTTTGGAGCGGATTAGTGTCAAAAGAATGGAGTTTTGATATTTTTGAAAGGATCTGTTTTTGCTTTGTGCGGAGGAGGCTTTCGTAACGAAAGTATAAATGGGATTTCCTGCCGGGGAGATTATCGAACGGCATTGTGCGGGTAGCATATATGCAGCTTACTTTGTTGATGATTTGTTGATGATTCGGGAATACGCCGTTTATTTCGTAATTTTGCATGTCGCAGGCAATAAAGCCTTACGACAAAATATCAGCGATATGGATATTCTTCGCAAAGAGCTTAACGGAATTTACAGTTCGCAGGAGCTATACAAGGAGGTTCTGAATCCGATGGATCTTGAGCAGTGCAATGCGGTTGCACGGAGTTACATGAGCGTGAGTAAAGGGTGTACGGTTATAACAGATGCGTCTTGCGACCATTGCTATCTTTATCTCGGGCCTCTGAGCAAGCTTTTAGGACTGGCTGATTCATTTCCGATGGTCTGCGAAGCTGATTCGAGTGACGAGGATATCATTTACAATCGAATACACCCGGAGGATCTCGCCGACAAGCGTATGCTTGAGTACGAGTTCTTCAAATTTGTCGATGCCATGCCAGGGGATGAAAAATTGCGATATCAGGCAACATGTATACTCAGGATAAAAAATATAACCGGAGATTATACTGTTGTTGACAACAGCACACAGGTAATATGTCCTTCTCCGGCGGGAAGAATCTGGCTGATTCTATGTTGCTATTCGTTGTCGTCCTGTCAGGAATGGACCGGAAACATATCTCCAGCTATAAAGAATAACCATTCCGGAGAGGTTATAGAGTTTTCGTTTAACGACAGGCGCAGGCATATTCTTACAGATCGCGAGAAAGAAATATTATTGATGATTAAGGATGGAAAGCTGAGCAAACAGATTGCGGATATACTTGAAATAAGCGTACATACAGTAAACAGGCATCGGCAGAATATTCTGGAAAAACTAAGCGTTGGTAATTCAATAGAGGCAATTCTGGCGGCTGAGTCCATGAGACTGATATAGGCATGTCGTGGTTATAAATCAGTATTGCGGGTGTTGGCTATTCGGGGTAATTTTGCATAAAATTATCTTGAAATGAAGAAACTATATCTGCTAACGTTATTGGCTTTGGCCGGGTCGCATTCTTTTGCCGCGCCGGAGAATGAAGTCTTCGACTGGGGCAATGCCTCGGTCTATTTTGTAATCACCGACCGCTTCTGCAACGGCGATACATCAAATGATATCAATTATGGAAGAAAGGTGGATTATGGTTCGGAACAGCTTAATGCGGCAACATTTCACGGGGGCGACTTCAAGGGGATGCTCCAAAAAGCAAAGGAGGGCTATTTCACAGATCTTGGCGTTGATGTGGTTTGGATGACCGATGTATACGAACAGATTCATGGCTGGATGTCGGGCAGCGGTTCAATAAATGACTTTCCTCATTACGGTTACCACGGTTATTACCCTCTGGACTACACACAGATTGACAAGAACTACGGCACGGTAGCAGAGTTCCGCGAACTTGTAGACACTCTACATGCACAAGGAATAAGGGTTATGCTTGGTGCCAACCTCAATGATCCGGGCTATCCGACACTTCTCGATGCGGTACAGTATGGGTTCGCAACAACTGGGCATGATGAGCGTCAGGCTGCTGAACATATCCGGGAATGGAGCTTCGATAAGTTTTTTGAAGGTCGTACCGGATGGAACGGTTGGTATGGGCGCGACTGGATCCGTATGCCTGACGAGGGTTGGGATGAAGGCAACCCTCTTGAAGCGACTCTTTACGGTATGCCTGACTTTAAGGACGAAAGCGATTCTCCTACAAAAATTCCTGACTTTCTGAAGAGGAAATGGAAGATGGAGGGCCGGATGAATGACGCATGGGTTAATCCTTCGGCAAAATTCCTCAGGAAAGACCGCAACTGGAGTCCTATTCAGTATGTTACGGCATGGATTGCATCATGGGTTGAGGAATTCGGTATTGACGGGTTCCGATGCGACATAGTGGAAAATGTGCATCTGTACCGATGGAAGGAACTGAGTGAGGCTTGCAATAAAGCACTTGATAAATGGAGGAATAAGCATAAGGGAGAACCGGCATCCGATTGGACAGACCGTTTTTATATGACCGGAGATTTTGAGAACGCATCCATTGACTACAAGGCGGAATATGCTGATGCCGGATTTTCGAGTATGGTCAATTTTTTCTTTCCTAAAAGTGGCGATCTTGACGGGGCGGTATATACATGGCAGGCATATGCAGACAGTGTGCAGGCCCATAGCGACTGGCATCCGTTCAACTATCTGAACAATTCCTACCACAGGGATGCGGACATGAGGAATATGACAGACTGTGCGACTACGCTGCTGCTTGCTCCCGGAGTAGCACAGATATATTATGGAGATGAAACCGGCCGCAAACTTAGTGATGCAAGATTCAATGTGGACAGTAATCAGGCATTCCGTTCGGATATGGACTGGAATGATATTGACGCGCCTCTTCTGGCACACTACAGACGGCTGGGACAAATCCGACGGTCAAATCCGGTGATCGGTACTGGCAAACAACTCACAATCGATACCCATACCTGTCTGCGATACAACGATACAGACAGTCTGCTGATAGTGCTGAAGCCTGAACCGCACCGTATTATTCCAGTCGACGGTATCTTTGCAGACGGAACAATACTTACAGAATTATACACTAATCAGATGGCTGAAGTGAAAAATGGCGCAGTGGAGTTTCCATATTATAAAAACAGTGTAGCTATTATCAGCAGGCAGCATTAGATGTAGTTGTTTACACTGATGACAGGGGGAACCTTTTTCGGTGGCACGGCGTATATATCGCCATGTGTAAACATATGTGGCCGGAGGAGGGGCAGTAAAATTGGTAAACTTTAGGCAATTCCGGGTTGTTCATTAATGGTATTATGTCAGTAATTTTGTACCGGAAAAGATAAACATTTAACAAAGGCATAACTAACATATTTATTTCATACATGACCGAAAAAATTGACCTGAGCAAAATCCGTTCGCCCAAAGATATCAAGGGCATGAATATAGAAGAGCTTTCTGTCCTTTCAGAAGAACTCCGCAAGGTGCTTCTTGACAAACTTGCGGCGCATGGCGGCCACGTCGCTCCGAATCTCGGGGTGGTGGAAGCGACAGTAGCACTGCATTACGTTTTCGATGCTCCTGCCGACGAGATTGTTTTCGACGTGTCGCACCAGTCGTATGTGCATAAAATGCTTACGGGACGTATCGATGCGTTCCTTAATCCGGCTGATTACGATAATGTTGCTGGTTATACATGTCCTCGCGAGAGCAATTACGACCTTTTCGAGATAGGCCATACTTCTACCTCCATATCATTGGCTACCGGTCTGGCCAAGGCTCGCGATATCAAGGGCGGCCAGCAGAACGTTGTAGCTTTCATCGGCGATGCGTCGCTGGGCGGTGGTGAGGCGTTGGAGGGTCTGGACTACGGTCCGGAGCTTGGCTCCAATTTCATTGTGATCCTCAACGACAACCAGATGTCCATTGCTGAGAATCACGGCGCATTATATCAGCACCTTACTGCTCTTCGCGAGAGCAACGGTACCGCCGCCAACAATATTTTCAAGGCGTTGGGCTACGATTATATATATGTGCGCGACGGCAACGACCTTGCAAGTCTTATCAAGGCTTATGAATATGCACGCAACGCCGACCATGCCGTGCTGGTGCATATCAACACCATGAAAGGAAACGGCTATGCTCCCGCCGAGGCAGACAAGGAGGCTTTCCATTATACGGCTCCGTTCGACGAGGCTACCGGAGAACCGCTGAGTGTAGATCCGACGCCAGATTATACCGATATATTTACGCAGCATATGCTCGACAGGATGGCTGCCGATAAGAATATAGTAACTCTTACAGCCGGCACCCCCGGGGCTATAGGTTTTGCTCCTGCACAACGCCACAAGGCAGGACGACAGTTTATAGATGTCGGTATTTGCGAGCAGGATGCCACCGCAATGGCTGCCGGTCTTGCAAAAGGAGGTGCCAAGCCTGTGTTCGGTGTTATGGCTACGTTTATCCAGCGTGCTTACGACCAACTTTCGCAGGATGTGGCCATAAACGGTCTTCCTGTAGTTGTGGTTGACTTTGCCGGCGGCATCTACGGTATTCCCGATATGACGCATCTGGGCTTCTTCGATGTAGCAATGATCTCCAATATCCCCAACATACAATTCCTTGCTCCGGCGACCAAGGAGGAGTATCTGGCGATGATAGATTACGCTCTCGTGCAGCGCGAGCGTCCGGTTGTCATCCGTACGCCCGGAGGTCCGGTAGTTTCTTCCGACCGTAAGGTCAATACAGATTTCTTCAGTTATGACATAGTGGAGGAGGGCAGCGAGATTGCCATTATCGGCGAAGGTGCCATGCTCCAGACAGCCATGCAGGCAGCGGAGATTCTGCGTAAGCAGGGAAAGAATCCTACGGTTGTTAATCCGCGTATTCTGTCGTCGGTGGATGAAAAGACGCTCGACGGTCTCAAAGGTTACAAGACAATCGTTACCATTGACGACGGTATCATCGACGGTGCATTCGGCCAGAAGGTTGCCGCTTATATGGCCGGATCGGGTGTCAGGGTGGTATGTCTTGGCCTGAAGAAAGAGTTCCTGGATCGCTATAATATCGGCGAAGTACTTAAAGAAAACAACCTCACTCCCGAACAGGTTGCGGAAGTGGCGCTTGCTTAAAATATAACGAATAATAATCAGAAAGGCCGGCGGGAGCGTCGGCCTTCTATTATTTTATGGAGTCTGTGTCGTTGTTGTGGAGGATTTTTACCGGCATGGCTTTCTTTGAAGTTTCCGTGGTATCGGTGGCCGCGGGTTCATTCTCTTTCTTTTTCTTAGGGCGCAGGAAAGAGAACATGGAATCGAAATCGCGCCTGAGCATGATGCCGACGCCCTGGGTTGTGAGGGCCGAGCGCACATAATAGTTGCGGTCGTTGTACCGGTTATAGGCTTTCAGACGCCATGTCCCCGATTTGTTGAGCAGATACTCGATGTCGAAATCGCCGATAAACTGGTCGTTGTTCAGTGCCTTGTCGCGGTATCCGAAGTTGCCGTTGAACAGTAGGCGGTTATTGAGCAGGCGGCTGCTCAAGGCTACGTCCACCTCCACATCCGAGAAGTCGCCTCGGTCGCTTCGCAGGTTTGGCGCGATGCTCCAGTTCTCGCTCAGTTTGCCAAGCATGTTGCCGAGCTGGCTGGATATAGTAGACGATGCCACCGAGAACAGTTCGTTGCCCTTTGTGGTGGAGGCCATATAGTCGGGCGTATAGAATCTGTTAAGTGCCAGCAGATATATAATCTGTCGGTTCATCATGTCGGGCGTGCTGACAATACTCCTCACCTTGCGGTATGTGTCGGAAGTGAGTGTGGGGAATTCCATGTCGAAGTCGATAGTAGGCTGGCGTATGTCGCCCGAAACATTCATCAGAGCGTGTACGGGCACGTTTGTGCGGGCCACTTCCTTGTCCTGCTGGAACGATTCGTCGAGGTCGGTAAGGTTTGCGTTTGTGGCATAGTAGGCGGAGAGTTTTGTCTTGACGCCATATGGGTCGCCGTCGAACTGTATTTCGCTGCCGTTCTTGATGGTGAAATCCTTTATAATTATATCCTGAAGGGTGAACTGGTATTTACCCGTCTGCACTGTGTATTTGCCCCACATGTTCAGGTCGTTGTTGTCCGACCGGTATACCATGTGCAGGCTTCCGCTTCCCTGCGCTTTTATCTCGTCGCCTCCGACGGGGTCTACCACTAATGTTATTGTGGCATCTGGAGTCGCATCTACAACGATATCCATATTGTAATCGCTTGGCGAGTCTTCGTTTTTCTGTCCCAGGCGGTTTTTGATTTTTTTGATGGCTGTAGGTGTCGGGTCGTTGTCGGCCACAACAGGACGTATGGAGTCGGGCGTAACGTCGCGGAAGTTGAGGAAGGAGTAATTCTCGGCATCCAGTCGGTCGGAGAGCACAAAGGTGAACGACGAACGTGGGCCTGTAGCCATTTTAACGCCGATGTTCACCACTCCGGGGTGTCCGTCGATGGCAGCGTTGCCGTTGCCGTATATGGTGCCGTACCAGTCGGGATTGAGGCGAGAGTTCACGTTGTAGCACAACAGGTCGCGAGCGTCGGTGATATCGAATTTGAAACGCGGCGCGTTGAAGAAAGTGTGCCTTACATAGCCGTTCAGATTGGCTGTATGGCCTTCAGGGTCTCGAATTGTGATGTCTTTAAGGTCTATGCTGCCCGGGCGGATGTGAATAGAGTCGGTAGCCGAATAGGTAACGTTGGTGAAGTCAACTTTGATTTTGACATTGTCGGCGAATACGTCGCCCTCCAGGTCGAGGTCGCGGAAAGTGCCGAACAGGCGGCATCGTCCGGTGGCTCGTCCGGATATGCTGCTTGTAAAGGCTGCCATGAAAGGCCGGAGGAAACCAACGGGTATGCTGTCGGCCACAAAGTTAAGGTCAAGCGATTCGGACATTGGATATATGTCGCCGTATATGTGCGATTTCTTGCCTTCGAAGCCGTCGAGGTTGGCATCGAGGAATATGGCTCGGCGGTCGCCTTCCCATCGAGCGAGCACATCCGCATCGCCGAAATAGCAGCTGTTGTAACCTATTGAATCTACGTGCAGTTTGTGGCACTCCAAAATAGGTTCTTTTGTAAGCAGATTCGTGGCTGTTATACGTCCGGTGGCGTTTCCGTCGATAAGCACATTATTTATCTCGAGCGTTTCGAAGATGTGTATCAGCCGTATGTTGTTCAGTCCGACGGAGAGCATGTCGTCGGGGCTGTCGCCTGCCGATCCGTCGATTTCGATGCGTTGCCTGCCGGTATCGAGTGCAAAGTCTTTCACAAAGATGTTGTCGGCGGTGATATCTATTTGCGATTTCTCTATGTTCCAGATATCGTCGCCGAAATTGATGGAGCCTGGCAGGAAGCTGACAGAAGCCTCCACCGGGAAGCGGCTGCCGGCTTCGCTGACAAGCCGGTACAGCTCGGCGGACACATCGAGCGTGCCGTTTATTGGTATGCTGCGCTGCAGGCCCCATTCTATACGGGTATTTATTTTATTTTCGGCACCCGTTATAACTGCGGCGAGATTCATGTCGCCTTTTTTTGTAGGCATCTGCGTGGTGGCATATACCATAGACTTGTCGTGGGCAATATCCAACTTTGCGAATGCCGATGTAAACTCTATCAGCTTGTTGCCCTGGCTGATATATGGCAGATCTACAAGTATGTCGGCGTATCCGGCGCTACTGTCAACCTGACCGCTTATGTTGCCGTCGTATTCTATTGTAAAAGGCAGATTCACAAGCTGCGATATTTCGTGGCAGGGCTTAAGGTCGAAGTCGAAGCGGAAAATATTGCTCCTGTCGGTTTCCGTATCTTTGTCGGGCATGGGCGGCATCTTCCATCCTAATGCGGGCATGAAGTGTGCCGCCATGCCTTTAAGCGTGGGTATAAGCCGCGCGAAATCGTAATGGCCGATCAGTTTGCCGCAGATAAACGGCGATGTCAGTTCGAGGCTGTTGCTGAATTCTCCGGCTGTTGCAATGGCGTTGACCGATTGTATTCGTATGCCTTGTCCGAGGCTGTCGGTCCATGCGATATCGTTCAGCCGAACTTCGGCGGCGAGGTTGCGAGGGTCGAAATCGGTAACTTCCACATTCAGTTTGGCGCTGAGGCGCTTGCCTGGGTGCTTGTCGAACAGGTTCATGGCGGCGAGGTCGATGCTGTTCGCAAGCGCGGTGGCATGAAGCGTGGGGTTGGGTCCGCAGTCGTATATGCCGTAGGCCATAAGCTGAGCCGATGGATCGTTGATGTTCAGCGAAACCTGCGCTTTGTTGTCGTCGCTTAGATCGAAGGCAATTTTAGCGTCGGAGTAGCTGTAGCCTTTGAAGTCTAAACGGTTGATATCCGCATCCACGTGAGCGTCGACAAGTTTGCGAGTGAGTGTGGCGTTTCCAGATATTGCGGCGTCGAGTTTTCCTAATTTGCTGTCGGATGTGAGGAGCCCAATGTTGAGTTCCGATATGTCGATGTCGCCGTTTAATTTATATATGTGGCCGAAGTGCAAGTACGAGGCACGGGCTGTAATCTGACCCGGGGTGCCAGCCGAATGGATGTCTACGTGTCCGGTCTCCAATGATCCTCCTCCGTTGAGGCGGAACCGTAGGTCGGGCATTTTGTTCAGTTCTTTTGCTATGCCGGAAGGAATGAGGCTTCCGAGCATATTCTTTAGTTCCGGGCCGTTGATGCTTACGCGGCCTTCGGTGAGATCGTATTTAAGGCTGTCCTTGTTGGCAAATCCCTGGACGTTACCGCTGATACTTGCGTTGAAGGCGTTTCCGGATACATCTTCTATTTCGAGCGAGCGTAGCGCGATGGCGTCGGTGGATATCTCTGCTTCCAGACCGAATCCTATCACGCTGTCCAGAATGCCCAGTACGGGCACAAACTGACTGATGTCGGGAGGGTAGAGCAGACAATCGGAACCTGTGGCGACGAGCAACGGTGTCTCGGCGAGATTACACAGAATTTTATCCGGCGACTGGTATGCCATTTCTATCGGCCGGAACGACAGTCTGCTGTTAGGCAGAGCGAGCGACAGGTCGGATACGGAAAGACTATCCGGCGAGAAGGTGAAGTTTCCGGTGAGTTTTTCCAAGGAGAAACCGCTGCGTTCTTCAAAAGAGAGATGGTCCAGATTGATAATGTACGTGTTGTCGGTTAGAACGGGGATGAAGGCATTCACCGCCAAATCGCGTACGGCAATGTGTTTAGGGTCGAAACGTAGCGAGTCGGCGGGGGGCGCGGAAAGGTCATCGTAGCTTGCCGACGCCCGGCGTACTATAATGGTGTTTATCTCAAGGCTGAACTGCTTGCGAGGTCCTTTGTTGTCGCTTTTCAGACGGTTGAGTATCGGCTGTATGTTCAGCGGTGCGTCCGGTGCCGGTCGCGTAACGGCGAGGTCGAGACCGTCTACGAGGGCGTAATCTACTACAAACTGTTGCCTGGTGATCAGCGGCGTAATTTCGATGCCAGCGCTGATTGTACCGATTCGCGCGATGGTGTCGGTGCCGAGAGCGATACTTACGTCGTCTACGTTAAGGCGCCTGAAAGGATGGATGCGGACGTAGCCAATGCTTACGTCCGCACCCAGAAGGTTCGACAGTTCGGTTTGTGCGGCTGTGCGCACGCTTTGCTGCACCGGGTCGAGGGAAAGGAGCACATAAAGCACTGCCGGCAGTAGGACTACTACCAGCAGTATGGCCGAAACAACGGCGCGGAACAGTTTCCAAGCTTTCCTCATGTGCGGTTATCTTCTCCGCCGGGCAAAGCCCGTCTATCGTCCGGAGTGGCGAATCTTGGAGAGAAGATATTGGTTGAATTCAGTGTTTGCGGCAAGGTCTTCCAGGGTTATGTGCATGCGGTAGCGCCAGTAGTGGCGCGAATTGGCGGGCACGTTAATCTGTTCGTCGCGCGGATTCTGGCGGCGCATGGATCCGTCGATGGACAGCCAGTCCTGAAGGGGCAGTATGCACAGCATGGAAGGAGACTGCAGATGCAGGTCTACGATGCGGTCGCATACCCAGGGCTCGGCGAAATACGGAGCCTCACCGTGCTGGTGCAGCACTTCGTTGTAGTAGCGCTGAGTGGCGCCGCGGTCTTCTTCCCACCACTGGCGTATGCCAGGCATGTCGTGAGTTGAAGTTGTGCATACGGAATAGTATGGATAGTTCCATGTGTTTCCGAAAGCTTCTTCGGGATTCTTGGGCATGCGCTGAATCTCCAGCGAAAGAATTTCGAGATTGTCGAGCACAGCGGGGACGCATGCGGGTATCATGCCGAGGTCTTCGGCGCACACAAGCATGTCTGTGCTGTTGATAAGAGGCGGAAGTTTCCACATTGCCTTGCCGTACCAGAAATCGTTGTGGCGACGGTAGAAGAAGTCGTTGTACAGACGGTCGAAGCACCAACGCTCGTAGTCGTTGAGCGAGCGGTAGGTGTAGGAGAACTGAGCGGAGATGCGCGGATGGTATTTGCCTTTTTCTTCGCCGTCCTCAATGAAGAGTACCTGTTCCACAAGGCCCATCAGACCGTCGAGCAGACGCTGGTTTTCTTCGTTTTTCGGCTTGGTGGCAAAATAGTCGGCAATCTTTCGCTGTGTGTCGAATTCCGGTTTGAGGGCGTAGCGTCCGTATCCGTCCTTGTTCAGGTAGCCTCGTATCGCTTCGGAGGTGTGTGAGCCAAAGAAATCGCCGAGGAAGCTTTCCATAATGTACGGTCTGGTGTGCTTGTCGATATCAATCCAGAAGTCGTAGTTGTAGCGCATTTCTTCCACGCTGTAGGGCAGGGCAGGCTTGAAATATCCCAGCAGGCCGTGAACGGCATCCATAGGAATTTGCCATATGCGGAAGAATCCGAGGATATGGTCGATGCGATAGGCGTCGAAGTATTCTGCCATTTTGCGGAAGCGTGCTTTCCACCATGCGAAGCCGTCGCGGTTCATCACTTCCCAATTGTAAGTGGGGAAGCCCCAGTTCTGGCCAAGGACGGAGAAATCGTCCGGCGGAGCACCTGCCTGGCAATCCATGTAGAACAAATCGGGATATACCCAGGCATCGACGCTTGTGCGGGATATTCCGATTGGTATGTCGCCTTTGAGTGCGACGCCCTTGGAAGTGGCGTATTCATGTACCTTACGCATCTGCTTGTCCAGATGATACTGCTGATATTCTACAAAGCTGATGTCCTCGGGCCTCTCGCGCAGCACTTTGGCGAGAACCTCAGGGCTGTACTTGCTGTATTCTTTCCATTTGGAGAATTCGGGGGTGCCGAAGCTGTCGCGCAGGGCGCAGAAGGCGGCATATGGTTCGAGCCAGTGGCGGTTTTTCTCTACGAAAGCCTTGAAATCGGCGCTCTGGATTGTTTTCTTACCTTCCTGGGCGAAAATCTCGTGGGTATACGATGTCTTAATCTCGTTTACGCGCTCGTAGTCTACGGCTGGAAGCTGGTTCAGCTTGTCGGCCTCGTCTGCGTAGTATTTCATGCGTTCTTTGTCGGCCAGCACGCCGAGTTCGCTCAGACGGAGGTACATCGGGTGGAGGGCAAAGGTGCTGTTGGCGTTGTAGGGGTAAGAGTCGGTCCACGTATGTGTCATGGTGGTGTCGTTTACCGGCAGGAGCTGAATAAAGTCCTGACCGGTGGATACGGTCCAATCCACCAGTTTGATGATGTCCATGAAGTCGCCCACGCCGCAATCGTCCTTGGAGCGGAGCGAGAATACCGGAATTGCCGTGCCTGCGCCTTTCCAGAGGTCGAGCATGTTTATGAAGCGCATCCCTGTTATTACAGTGGCCTCGTCCGGTTTCGGAGAGATTTCCACACGGCGGTTCTCGCCGCCTTCCCACGACACCACTTTGCCAGTCTCTTTCTCTAAAAGCAGGAACTTGTACTGTGTGCCGGCAGAGATACCTGCGGCGGGAACGTTAGCTTTCCACAGCGGGAACTCGGCATCGCTCATACGCACAGCTTTAGCGGGGTCCCAGTTTCCGAGAGCCTCACCCTCGCCGGCTATCGCAACTATCCGGTCGGGGCTTACCATAGGAGCGGAAACCCCGAAGGTTATCGCTCCGGCGCAAGGCTCCACCTGCGAGTTACGGTATTTGCGTCCGCAGATACAGTTTGTGATGGCCGACGAATAATATGGCTTGTCGAAAGGCTGGTCCTGCCAGCGGTCATAGACGGTGGTTGCGGGAGCTTTGCCGGTGAGGAAATGGTTGTAGTGTCCCCATTCGTCCTTTACGGCACCTGCTTCGTTGCGTACGAAGTAATGGTAGGTGAATTCTTTTATGCTGTCCGGAATGTCCAGTGTTATAGACCAGTCGGAATTGCCTTTTACAGTCAGGACAGGGGCTTTGGCATAGTCGCCGTTGCCAAGAGCAGGGATGTTGCCGGTAACATATACGGATTCTCCCCAGTTGGTGCGGTAGTCGATATTGAGTGTTAGCTTCATAGAGCGTTTTTGTATGATATAAGAGACTTTGGCCGCGCAAAACGGCACAGGCTTTCTAAATTTCACACAAAGGTAACGCTTTTTCGCTTTATGACGAAGATTCCGGCAATAATAATGTGTCATAAAAAGCCAAAAAATCCTATTTTTTTGCAAGTACGGGAAAATAAGTGGAATGTTATTAACAAAAAAGCGAGTTATGAACATCTTCGTTGTTTTCGTGAAACAAAATTTGTGTGTTTCACGAACAATATATACCTTTGCAAATACAATCTCTCACAAGCTTATTCTATGGGAAAAATCATAGCAATAGCCAATCAGAAGGGAGGCGTGGGTAAAACCACAACCACAATCAATCTCTCGGCCTCCCTTGCTGCCGAAGGCAAAAAAGTACTTATCATCGACGCTGATCCACAGGCCAACGCCACGTCCGGTTATGGAATAGACCCCCGTACGATGTCTTCGTCTATCTACGAGTGTATGGTCGACAATTATCCGCTGGACGGCTCGGAGGTGCCCACGTGCATGGAAAACCTCTTTCTGGTGGGTTCGCGTATCGATCTTGCCGGTGCCGAGATAGAACTTATCTCCAAACCGAACCGCGAGAAAGTACTTGCCGATCTTCTGGCACCTGTAAAGGACAAATACGATTTTATAATTATCGACTGCTCGCCGTCGTTGGGTCTGATTACCGTGAATGCCCTCACTGCCGCCGATTCGGTGATTATACCCGTGCAGGCCGAGTATTTTGCCCTTGAGGGAATCAGCAAGCTGCTGAATACCATACGCATTATCAAATCGCGCCTTAACCCGGCGCTGGAAATCGAAGGTTTCCTTCTTACGATGTACGATTCGCGCCTGCGTCTGGCAAACCAGATTTACGAGGAGCTGAAAGGCCATTTTGCCGACATGGTGTTCAATACCGTGATTCCGCGAAACATCCGCCTTAGCGAGGCTCCGAGCCACGGGCTGCCGGCTCTGCTATACGATGGCGAGAGCCGAGGCTCCACAAGTCATATACTGCTGGCTAAGGAACTTATTTCCAAGAATTCCAGACACCGTCAGGCAAACTGACCATGTGGCGCAGAAACTTTAAAATACTATTCCCATGTCTGTGAAACGCAATGCACTGGGCCGAGGCCTTGACACACTGATACCAATGGACGATGTACCCGCCCGCGGCACATCGGCTATCAACGAGATTCCGCTGGACCTTATATCTCCCAATCCCGAACAGCCCCGAACGAATTTCGATGACGAGGCACTCGAGGAACTGGCGATGTCCATACGTCAGCTGGGTATAATCCAGCCGCTATCGCTACGCAAGAACGGCCCTACAAGTTATCAGATTATTGCCGGCGAACGCCGCTACCGCGCGGCCCTGATGGCAGGTCTTGCGACGGTGCCCGCATATATAAGAAATGCCAACGAGGCCGAGCTTACCGAGATGGCTCTTATCGAGAACATCCAGCGCGAGGACCTCAACGCGATAGAAATTGCCCTCACCTTCAAGAAATTAATAGACCAGTACAGTCTCACGCAGGAACGGCTGAGCGAGCGCATCGGTAAAAAACGAGCCACAATCGCCAATTTCCTGCGCCTGTTGCGTCTGCCCGCCGAGGTGCAGATAGGTCTGCAGAACAAGAAGGTAGACATGGGCCATGCGCGGGCATTGCTCACTATCGACAGCCCGGCACTACAGTTGAAACTGTACAACGAAATTCTGAAGCAGGGACTTTCTGTACGCCGTGTGGAGGAGTTGGCAAAGCAGTATCAGGAACGTTCCGAAAAAGCCAAAGCTCCCGTGGCTAAGCCGCGCGACACCGAACTTGAGACGCTACAGACGCAGTTGCAGCGTGTGTTCCACGCTCCTGTAAAGCTTACGTGCAGTGCCAAAGGCAGCGGCAGCATTTCGTTCAAGTTCAAAGATGAATATGAGCTTCAGAGGCTTATTGAACTTTTCGACTCCCTCCAGACAAAATGATGCATAGCTCTCGGCGTTTCATATTCCGCATTGCTGCTGCGCTGGTTTTTGTATGTGTGGCACTTGCTTCTGTCGAGTGCGCCGCACAGAATCAGCTTCCCGTGAAACGCACTCACCACAATGTTACCGATACGATTGCAGATGCGCCGGACAGTGTGGTCGTAAGGCTTGGCTCGGCTGAGGTGGCTCCACTGCCTTCCGAACTGATGCGCGGTGCCGCCGATGTAGACTCCCTGATGCAGATAGAGCAGGAATCGCCCTACGACCGCTGGGAGGAACGGGACTCGGTTTTCAATCCCGACCCCAACAGGGCGGTGTGGATGTCGGCTCTGTTTCCCGGTCTCGGTCAGCTCTACAACAGGCGCTACTGGAAACTGCCCATTGTTATCGGCGGCTATATGGGTCTGGCTTATGCTACGTCGTGGAACAACGGCATGCTGAACGACTATACAAAGGCGTACCGCGACATTATGGACAACGACCCGTCCACAAAGTCGTACATGAACTTTTTCCCGCCCACCACACAGGAATCCGATCTGGACAAGACATGGCTTACAAACGTGCTGCAGTCCCGCAAGAATTTCTATCGCCGCAACCGCGACCTGTGTATTATCGCGATGGTTGGCGTATACCTTGTGGCGATGGTCGATGCCTATGTGGATGCATCGCTGTCGCATTTCGACATTTCTCCCGAACTATCCGTGGACCTCACGCCGGCGGTGTTCCGCAACGACTTCTCGTCGCCCCCGGCAATAGGCTTGGTATGGGCAATGAACTTTTAGATCTTATTATCGCAAAATGAACACATTATATAAATTTATCTGTTTTACAGCCGTCGTTGCATCGGCGGCGACATATAGCTACGCCGACTCGGTGCGCGATGTTTCCGAAGCTTCGCAGAAACCTTCGCTGATTATGCCGCAGAGTTTCGAGACCGATACGCAGAAGATGTTGGAGGACTGGTATCTGAAAAACTATACCGCACTGGATTACGATGCCGACGATTACAAGGGCGAGGAACTTAGCGATGAAGTGCTTGTGGAACGCCTCGGCAAGTTGCCGACGGTGATAGAGATGCCGCTGAACACCCCCGTGCGCAATGCCATAAATTTCTATGCCAACCGCCGGCGTCAGCTTGTGGAGAACATGCTTGGCCTGAGTCTGTACTATATGCCTATTTTCGAGGATGCCCTCGAGCGTAACGGCATGCCTCTGGAGCTGCGTTACCTTCCTGTCGTGGAATCGGCGCTTGTGCCTACGGCTGTATCGCGCGTAGGTGCGGCTGGTCTGTGGCAGTTTATGCCTGCTACGGGCAAGAGCCTCGGTCTGGAGGTGAGCTCGCTGGTGGACCAGCGTCGCGATCCTTTCCTGGCCTCCGAGGCTGGCGCGCGCTACCTGAAGCAGCTGTACAACACTTTCGGCGACTGGTCGCTTGCGATAGCTGCCTACAACTGCGGTCCCGGCAATGTGAACAAGGCCTTGCGCCGTGCCGGCGACGGTAAGCATGATTTCTGGGAGATATATCCTTTCCTGCCAGCTGAAACACGCAACTATGTGCCGTCGTTCATCGCCGCAAATTACATTATGAACTATTATAAGGAGCACGATATATCGCCCGCTCTGGCACGCCGTCCCCTTATCACTGACACTGTGCATGTAAACCGTCGTGTGCACTTCGAGCAGATTTCCGAGGTTATGGATATTCCTATGGAAGAACTGCGTGCGCTCAATCCGCAGTTCCGCGCCGATATCATACCTGGCGATATCCGCCCGTATTCGCTTGTGCTTCCGTCGTTGCAGGCATATGCGTACGTGGCCAACGAGGATTCAATCGTTAACCACAATGCGGCCAAATACAGCCGCCGGAGCATTGTGGAACCTGCGAGCGGAAAAATCAAGGGTACGGATGCCCGCGGCGAGTACTACGACGAGGAAGTTATCGTATATCACAAGGTGCGCAAGGGCGAGACAATCGCCAAGATTGCCAAGAAATACGGCGTTACCGTCGCAGACATCCGCAAGCTGAATAAGGTGCGCAAAAGGCTTAAGACAGGCACTAAGCTTAAGATTAAGACAGTGCAGCGCCGCTATAAGCCTGCGCCTGTAGAGCGTCCGCAGGATGTGAATACAGATAAGGCTATAGACACAACAGAGGTTGTTGTGGCCGACAGCGCTATTGTGGTTGGTCCCGACAGTATTTCGCCGGTCGACGACGACGTACAGCAGAAGGTTGCATCGGCCTTCAGCAACGAAAAGACGCAAACGGATAGTACTGCGAAGAAAGCCGCTCCCGCAAAGACCGATACGAAAAAGGCTTCTGCAAGTGCAAGCAAGACTAAGAAAAAGGCTGACAACACTGCCGCCAAGAAAAAACAGCAGGCTCCCGTTACCCACAAGGTGCGCAAAGGCGAAAGCCTCGACAAGATTGCCCGCCGCTACGGAACCACCGTCAGCGCCCTCCGCAAGGCAAACGGCATCTCCGGCGACAGAATCGATATTGGCCAGACGCTGAAAATTCCGCAGAAATAATCATTAAATAATTCCTTTCAATGAAACAGAACGAAAAGGGCTACACGTTGGACCCCGCCGATGTGGATCCCATCGACCTCCCGGAGAACGCGTTCTCCGAGTTGGGTGCCGACGAGGAGTATCGTCCCATAATGCACCCCGCACGCGATTATCCCGAGGCCACACCCTATTCAGTGATTACGGGTCTTATACTGGCTGTCATCTTCAGCGCTGCGGCCGCCTACCTTGGTCTGAAGGTAGGCCAGGTGTTCGAAGCGGCAATTCCTATCGCCATCATCGCCGTCGGTCTTTCCTCGCGCCTGAAAAAGAAAAACGCTCTCGGCCAGAATGTAATTATCCAGAGTATCGGTGCCTGCTCCGGCGTTATCGTCGCAGGTACAATCTTCACCTTGCCGGCACTGTACATCCTGCAGGGTACGCATCCCGAGATTACCGTTAACTTCCTCGAGATCTTCCTTAGCTCGCTCTTTGGCGGCGTCCTGGGTATTCTGTTCTTCATTCCTTTCCGCAAATATTTCGTTAAGGACATGCACGGCAAATATCCTTTCCCCGAGGCAACGGCGACAACACAGGTGCTTGTAAGCGGCAACGGTTCCGCAGAGAGCACCGGCGGACAGGCCAAGGTGCTGGTGCTTGCCTCGCTTGTAGGCGGTATTTATGATTATATCGTCGCTACCGCCGGATGGTGGAGCGAGGTCGTTACCACGACGGCCTATTCCTGGGGCCAGGCGATTGCCGACAAGTTCAAGTTTGTGTTCTCCTGCAACACCGGCGCCGCCGTTCTTGGTCTGGGCTACATCGTTGGTCTTAAATATGCCTTCGTTATCTTTGCCGGCTCCATATTCGTATGGTGGTTTGTAATACCTCTGATGGGTACCTATGGCTCGGCCGAGATAGCCGCCATGAGCCCGTCGGCTATCTTCTCGGAATATGCCCGCATGATCGGTATCGGCGGTATCGCAATGGCCGGTGTTATCGGTATTGTGAAATCTCGCAGCATCATCGGTCAGGCTGTCGGCCTCGCTTCGCGCGAGCTGCGCGGTGCCCAGACAGGCGGCAAGCCCGTTCGCTGGCAAACCGATATTTCCATGAAGCACATCGCCTATTTCGTTGCTATCGCGCTTATCGGCGTGCTTCTGTTCTTCTGGTTCGGCGTTATCCACACATTCTGGCAGGCGCTTGTAGCATGGCTGGTGGTTACTGTCATCGCGTTCCTCTTTACCACAGTTGCCGCCAACGCAATCGCTATCGTTGGCTCTAACCCCGTGAGCGGCATGACTCTGATGACGCTTATCATCGCATCCGGTGTCTTTGTGGCAATCGGCCTCAGCGGAACATCCGGCATCGTTGCGTCGATGGTTCTCGGCGGTGTTGTCTGCACGGCCCTGTCGATGGCCGGCGGTTTTGTAACCGACCTTAAAATCGGCTACTGGCTTGGCTCCACTCCCAAAAAGCAGGAGACCTGGAAATTCCTCGGCACTCTTGTTTCGGCTGCTACCGTAGGCGGCGTGATGCTGATGCTCAACAACGTTTACGGCTTCAGCGGCCCCGAGGCTCTCGCAGCTCCCCAGGCCAACGCTATGGCAAAGGTAATAGAACCCATGATGATGGGCGGTTCCACTCCCTGGACACTCTACATTATCGGCGCTGTGCTTGCTCTTATCCTCAACTGGCTCGGTGTTCCCGCGCTGGCATTCTGCCTGGGTATGTTCCTGCCTCTGCACCTCAACACTCCCATGCTTGTGGGCGGCCTCGTTTCGTGGTTCGTAGGCCACAGCTCAAAGGACAGCGCCGTATGCAAGGCCCGTACCGACCGCGGCACCCTCATCGCTTCCGGTCTTATCGCCGGCGGCGCGCTCTTCGGCGTTTTCGCAGCAATCACTATTTTCTGCGGCGCTTCCGTGCCCACAAACGGCGGCGAATTCACGCCTCAGATTCTCGGTCTGGTTGCTTACGCAGCACTTATAGCCTTCCTGTATTTCGCTTCGCGCAAAGCCAAGGCATAAATCTTGAAGCACCGCCGCGAAATACTCGCCATCGCAATACCGGCGATTGTAACCAATATTACAACGCCTCTGCTTTCGCTCGTCGATGTGGCCGTAACAGGCCATATCGGCGATGCCGTTTATATCGGTGCCATAGCCCTTGGCGGAACGCTGTTCAACACCCTCTACTGGCTGTTCAATTTCCTGCGCATGGGAACGACCGGGCTTACCGCGCAGGCATACGGCGCCGCAGGCCGCGATTCGCGTGAACGCGATATCATTCTGTTCCGCAGCCTTGCCGTCGGGCTGCTGGTAGGCCTGGCGCTTTTGATGCTCAGTCCCTTTACGGGAAATACGGTGCTGTCGTTTATGGATTCCGACGATAATACGAAGCGTCTGGCCATGCAGTATTTCAGAATTCTGATATGGGGCGCGCCGGCGGTGATGCTCACCTACGGTCTTTCCGGGTGGTTTCTGGGCATGCAGGACTCGCGGGCGCAGATGTGGATGGCGATAACTACAAACGTGGTGAATATTGCCGTCAGTCCGGCGCTTGTGTTCGGCTTCGGCATGAATATCGCCGGTGTGGCGATAGGTACGCTTGTGGCGCAGTGGACCGGCCTCGGAGTAGGTGCTGTGATCGCATGGCGCAGGTATCGCCCGCGCTTTCCGGGCCTGTCCGCGATATTCAAGGCCGACGAGCTATTGAAATTTTTCCGCATCAACACCGATATTTTCCTGCGTACGGCCTGTCTTGTGGCTGTTACGCTGTGGTTTACCCATGCCGGGGCGCTCCAGGGCACCGATATTCTTGCCGCAAACGCGCTGCTGTTGCAGTTGTTCATGCTGTTCTCGTATTTTATGGATGGTTTCGCCTTCGCTGGCGAGGCACTCGCCGGCAAATACGCCGGGCTGGGCGATTCGCGCTCTCTGTCATCCCTCATACGCTCGCTTATGCGCATCGGACTTGTCTTTGCGGTGATTTTCAGCATCCTGTATTTCTTCGTAGGCGAGGAAGTGCTGAGGCTGCTCGCCGAGGATGTTCATGTGGTTGAAACAGCCCGCAGCTACGTTGCTTTCGCCGCTCTTGTTCCACTTTGCGGATTCATGGCCTTTGTGTGGGACGGTATTTTTGTCGGGCTTGTGCGAACGCGGGCAATGCTTCTGTCTATGGCCGGAGCAATAGCCGTATTCTTCATTATATATTTTGCCGCACATCGTTCGGCGGGCAACAGTGCGCTATGGGCTGCTTTCAATGCCTATCTGCTGATGCGCGGCGTGCTGGAATATCTGTTCTATCGTTTTAAACGTCCTGCGGTTTAGGCGGGAAAGTTATCGGAGTGCTTCGCAGGTGCTTGTTTGAAAAATAATAAGTCCTCTAAAACTCAGCGAGTTATAGAGGGCTTGTCGTGCGCATGAAGGGACTCGAACCCCCACGACATTCGTCATTAGATCCTAAGTCTAACGCGGCTACCAATTACGCCACATGCGCTTTCACGGCACAAAATTACGCAAAATAATCTTATCTTACAAATTTTTTCTGTTTTTAAAGCGCATGTAAAGCGTATTTGATAAAATTGCGAGGCGTGTGCGTGGTGCCGCTATCCATTTTCCGTCATTCCGAAATCACTGTTATTGCAAACGGATTTGCGATGGCTGCTTCGGCTGCTTTTTGCGACAGAAGGCGCTGTGGGGCGTTGAGGCGCGGAGGAAGGTAGGAATTGCCGATAACATCGTGTCCGAACAACACGCCATACCATGTGCACGATGCAACGTAGCGGCCCACTGTGCGGCTAAGATGATAGCCGTCGGCAGTGAGGTCGTCGCCCAGGGCAGAGGTGCGGGCGTCCTGTATTGCAGTGCCGCATGGAATAACGCCTTTAAGCTCCGGATTGTCGGCCAGAGCCTGCCGGGCGGCATCTACGATGGCCCGGTACATCTTTAGCTGGCTGCGGTCGTAATTTTTGAAACCGTCGTGCTTGGAATCGGGAGAGTAGGCCCACGTCATGTGCCAGAGGAATACGGGTTTTTCGCCCACAGCCTTGCGCACCATGCCTATCAGGGCCGGCAGATTGGCGAATGTGCCGTACTGTCCGGAGAAATGGCTTGCCTGCTGGAAAGTGATATAGTCCCATTCCTCATCGGCGAGGGCGCGCTTGATTGTACAGTCGGCAATGGTGTCGCAACGGCCGTCGACGCCGATTTTGCGGTAGCTGTATTCGCCCTTGTCGGTTTTCATGTTGTTGAAATGGCGGTCGATGGGGCACCCGGGGAAGTAGAGGTTGCCGATAAGGATTTCGTCGCCGCCTGCAACGACGATGTCGTGCAGTTCCTGCTCGAGGGCATCTACAGAGAAGCTGTTGCCGATTGCAAGTACTTTGACAAGGCGTGCCGACAGTCCTCCGGCCGCGAAAATAATGGCAAAAAGAAAGATGATTATTTTTTTCATGGATATGTTTGTTTGCATTTCACAGCAAATATAGTAACAAAACTCAGAATAGCCAATAGTATGCGGCCTGTTCGGGGCAATATCCGCGAATTACTTTAGAAAAAGGGCGGCACCGTCGGCGCCGCCCCGAGTATGCAGTTGTGGATATGGTTTAGTTTGTGGTCTCGAACATCTGTCGGCGTGCCGTCATGCAGGCGCCGATGATGCCGGCCTTGTCGTGCAGCTTGGAGCAGACAAGTTTGGTATCGCTGTTGACAAGTTTGAGCGAATGTTTCTTTATTGTCTGGCGCACGGGCTGTATCAGATAGTCGCCGGCGGCCGACAGCGTACCGCCGATAACAACGGTCTCGGGGTTGAAGATGTTTATCATATTGGCAAGCTGCACGCCCAGCTTGATGCCTATGTCCTCCAGGAGGTCGATGCACAGATAATCTTCGGCGTTGATGGAGTCGATGATATCCTGCAGGGTGATGTTCTCGTTGTTCTGCACTTGCTTGGACAGTATCGAGACTTTGCCTTCCTTTATGCTTTCGATCACGCGTCGGTGCAGCGCCGCGCCGGAAACTTCGGTCTCCAGACAACCTTTTTTGCCGCAGTGGCACATAATCTCGTTGTCGAAAGCGTGGATGTGGCCGAATTCGCCGGCAAAGCCCGATTTGCCCTCGTAGACAGTGCCGTTAATTACAATGCCAAGGCCAAGACCCCATCCCATGTTCACGAACAGAAGGTTTTTCTCGCCTTTGGCGGCTCCCCGCAGACATTCGCCGTATGCCATTGCCCGGGTGTCGTTTTCGATACACACCGGAACTCCCATTTTTTCTGAAAGTATCTCGTTGAGCGGAGTCTCCGAGAATACGAACATGCTGTAGCAATATCCTGTTGTCGGATTCACACGGCCCCCGATATTGACGCAGGCATTCAGAATCTTGGCGCGCTCGATACCGCTGCCCTCAATAAAATCGGTGGCAATTTTGCATATTTCATCTATCGCAGTATCCTGCGATTCCATGTTGTAGGCAATATCGAAATCCTGACGTACAACCTCGCCGTTGAAGTTGCAGATTCCTATATTTACAAGACCGCGCTTGATGTCGATACCCAAAAAATAGCCCGACTGCGGATTCAGGCCGTAGGTACTGGGTTTGCGTCCCGACTTTGAATCGGTTTTGCCATAGTCGTTCAGGATTCCCTCCTCAACCATCTCGTTGACGAGTTTGGTAACGGTGGGAATACTCAGATTCAACTCTTTTGCGAGCTCTGCAATGGTGGAATTAAGATTATAGAAGAACGATGTTATAACCTTTTTCTTATTGCTGCCTAATTCTGAATCGGTAATTATCTTTAAAGGAGTCATGCGGTGTTGGTTTTTTATGCTGCAAAGATAACACAAAATCTAACTCAATGCAATAGGTGATATACAAAAATTAACCAAATAATTTTGCACAACACACAATAAATCTTTGAGTTATACCGCATGATTAATGGCTGGGCCTATGTTATTCCCCCGACGACATGCATCGGGGGATACACAGAAGCAATGCCTCGGGCCATTCACGGCGTTTTGCTCCGCCATCTTCTGTGGAATGGCCTAATTGCTGCTGTCAAGTTCGGAGCGCATGGGGCGTACGGGCATTCCATATGCGTTGCTGGATGTCGAAAAACAACTGATCTTAACATTAGAAGTGGAATGAGGTTGCGATCTGTCTGACTTATCGATGGCGAAAATCAACAACTGATATGCATTCGTACTACCTTTCGATATAATTGTCGCCGAGGATACAAAGGTGAGCATTCTGAATGCTGGCATTGAAGTGCGATAGAATTCTTCGTAATCTACGTTCTCTACGGATTTCCATTCGGTTGAGCGCAGGGCATAGTCGCGCACACCTGTCATGGGAAAAGTGATACTCTGTCCATTATTCGTGATTGTCCAGGCATTGTTGGCTTTTTTGTCATAGTCGGAATACTCTATGGTTCCAAGGGCAAACATACCAGTATTAGAACTTTTTGCCTGCGCAATTCCCCTGAAGGCATCGATGGGAGGTATCTCGAATTTCGGAGGGCACGGATCATAGACAGATTTCGTAACCGTCGACGCATACGTATCCAGATAATCTTTCCGTACTGCTTCCTTGATGGTGCCGTTCGTCGAAAATATATAATTGATATAATCGTTCTCATTCGAGGGATTGGAAAATCCGGGGCCAGGAGCGCCAGCATCCCAGGCATTGAACATGATATGTTCCTTAGCGTCCAGGTATGCTACAGGATTATCTCTATACGGTATATGCCAGTGGTTGCGGTAATTGAAAGTTACAGGGTCACCTACCTCGTAAGCCCTAGAATTTGTAACGAACATATAAGGATGTCTTATGCTGTAGCCGATGGTCACTCCTTTCGATGCCTCATCCTCATGTGTGTCGTCTAACATATCGCCGGGATTTTTGCAGAACGAGTAATCAATGGCGATCTCATTATTCCCGTCATACTCCTTATACTGGTTGAATACCTGTTTGTTTTCCATCGTGAATTCATAAGTATCAGGTGTGCCTGTAGCAGTATGATCTTTCTTTTTTGTATATTTATATACAATTGTATAGTCATTATAGATACCGCCGAGCATAGGGTCTTTGCGTCCCCACTGATAGTATGTGTTGTCGCCGGCATCGGAACCTTTGAATACATCCTGAGTGAATGTCCCGATCTCTACGTCGTGTTCCTTTGCTCCACCGTATGCCGACATGTCGATAATGGCACGGATGGAGAAATTGCGCGATTTATTATGGGCATGTGGATCGCACCACCCCAGATTATATTTTGCAAGGTCATATTCTCTAATAGGAGAGCTATTGTCTGCTCCGTCCTTGTTATAATATGTCTTTGAACGGAAAAAACTGCTGTAGAACTCGTCCTTATACGGTGTTACCCATATATGCCAGCTCCAGAGTATCTCCTTGGCGGAATTTCTTACAGCCAATAAGGCATTGCCCTGTGTGAGCGTCGGCTTGCGGATACGGAACACGAGATTATCTTCCGAAATATCAACACTGGCGGAGTCGATGAGGTCCGGTGCGTCCTGCCAGCACAGGACAGCATCTGCCGCACCGGAAATTTTTCCGTTCTCAGGCATACGGGCATCGTCATGGTTGGGATAATAATTGAGACCGTTCGTACGTCCGCCTGTTACGTTGCCATTGCCATATACAAGCGGCAGCGAGTAGTAGCCGGCTTTGTCCACCAGATAGCAGTTGGCTGTTTCCCCATCAACAGTTACCGACACAGGTTTGTCCGGCGAGCCTACTTCGTCTTGGGAAAATTTCTCGCTCAGTTTTTTATATGCTTCCTGGGGCTCAATACTCAGCATTCCGTCGGGTCCTGTCTGGCAGTCCTGCCACTCGGAGGAGGGGTCGTCTTCGATTTTGTATTGGTAGGTGATCAGGTCTGCCGGAATTTCCTCGATTGCTGCATTTTCTACGTCGGCTTGTGTAATTTCCACTTTTGCCGGGTTGTATTTCATATTGTACCATACACCGGAATATGGCATGATATCACTGGCTGGTTTCTTGCAGAACTCCAGCGACGGGATTATATGGATGCTCGACGGAGATATGGAATAGGTTATAATCTTGCCGGCCTTCCATTTCTGGCCGCCTATCGAGCCGGTGATCGTGCGCTCTGTGCCGGTTGCCGCATCGGTGAATACTATGGTTATAGAAGCGTTCTCCGGGAGGGTCTGCGGCATCAGGATGAAGGTGAGGTTGTCGGAGTCGGTGCCGGCAATCGGGGTGCCGTTATCGGCGTGTACTTTGTCGGCGGATGTTCCAACCGGCAACGTTATTTCTTTTGATATTGTGTATGTGGCCTTCGTGCCGTCGGGTTCCCATGATTGCGACCCTATTACCTGCGAGCCGCTGCCGTAGATGCCGGAAATTGTAACTTGGGAAATCTTTCCGGCAAGCATATCATTGCCGCATGCTATCCTGACGGCCGTGAGCGCGTGTCCGAATTTCAGCTCTACCTCCGCGCCGGCGGGCGAGAAGCTGAAATCTGTGCGAACTGTCATCAGGTCTATCTGTTCTTCCACATCTGCGGGAACGGTATAGGTGATTGTGGGAGATCCTTTGTGGCTGGCCGCGCTCATAGCGAGGGAGCCTCCGGTTTTCATGGCGTTGAAATCCTCTACTGTCGGAGCAAAGGCAAAGAATTTCACTTTGTCGTCGTATGGCCACAACAGGGGGCGGCCTCCGGTTGTGGGCTGACCGTTCGAGGTAGAGTAGTATAGGTTATAGGCATACTCCGTTGTCCAGTCGTTCTGTGTCTCGTCGGTAGGGTAGTCGCCGTTGTAGCATACTCCGCTTAGCGAGAAGCGGGAATATTCATCCTTGAATGCGGTTAGGTTTTTTATAGGGGTGCCTCGCGAAGCATCCATCGTTATATTTTCCGCGGGATTCTCAGCCACTACGGTATGCAGATATAGCTTCGTGTCGCCGTCGCCCGAGAGCTCCTTCACCGACAGGCAGTGTGTCGTAGGCTCATTTTCTTTAACTTGCATTCCGTCGTGCCATGCGTTGGGCGCAGAGATTTTGAAAGCTATTTGTTTGCCTTCGACGTTTTTGAAATCAAGGTCGTCGTTGCAGGCAATAGCAAACAGGAGCGTGGCGCAGGCTGCCGACGTGGCGAAAGCACATCTGTAAATGCCGTATTTTACGTTCATGGCTGATAAATTGTGAAATGATTGATTAAATCAGGCCTCGCAACAAATACAGCGAGGCCTGATATTTTAGTCTGTTAAAAACGGATTAGAAATCACCGTTGCCAGGTTTCCACGTATTGTCCGGGGCGGCCCACTCTGCTACATCCACAGTGAACTGGATGGGTTCGTCAAGAACATTGTCTCCAGGGTTCTTTCCTGTGATAGCATTGTCGTTAGTTACCGCCTTTATACCTAAGCCTGAAGGAACGAGGGTTTTGAATTTTTCCGCATCATCTGTGGGCGGATATTTACCGGCACCTGTTCCGTTACCACATATAGTCAGGTTATATGTATAGTGCTTGCCAATACCGCTTGTGTTCCAATCGCTTGAAAGGGGTACGCATACAAAACCGTATTCTGTTTCATCGAACTTCTGCGTATTGACAGGGAAAAGCTGATGATAGTGTTTCTTTGCCGCTTCATCTACCTTTATATCACTAAGGTCACTCCCACTATGTGTGGTTCCTGGATGTTCAAGTTCTACACGGCAGAGCAACATGATATAAGCGCCTTCAGCCGTATTTTCTTTATCGTTTACTGGATCCCATGCTGTCAGATTCTCAGGGATAAGCATAAGTGAATGATCACGTAGAATATCTTTGCTACTTCCTTTATCCAATTGAATGACGTCACTCCAGACCGAACCAAATGCAGTTTTACCTTCACCTACCCACGATTTACTATAGGTAATGTTGTGATTACCATCCTTTGTTTCCGTAGTGCTCAAATTACCCGATTTTGCTACATTGACAAACCATGCTCCTTTGATTTTTACTATGCGGTTATCGTTGTCAAGTTTACCCGACTGGCTGGCGGTAATGGATACTTGTGTCAGGGTATGTTCAAAGGTCAAGTGCACATTTGTCTGGCTTTGTATTTTTTCCTGTTGTGTGTATGCAACAAGCAAATCTCTCTGATTTTTGCCATCTGCCTGGATGTTGTTTTCTACTGCCGTGGCTTTCAACGGCATATAGTCATTAATGTGTGGCAGGTCTCCTTCAAAACCGAATGACGGTGTAGTATTATCCGGATTAGTTCCAAGGACATTTGCGCCTGTGTAAGTCTCACCATTTTTGAGTGCAGTATAAGCAAAGAACAACACTTTGTTCAAAGTTGCGGGCCAGTAAACATTGTGGTCAAGTGCCCATGTACCAGATGATACCGGATTCCCAGTGAGAGCTTGACGTTTGGCTATGTCGCCGGTAGTACCGGAACCAATCAGGAAGGCGTCATACAATATGCCGTCGTGATGCATACCGCGGGCAACAACAGCAAAGTCTCCAAGATTGTCAATTTTTGTTTCAGTGGCGCGCGCGGAGTGCCCCACTACCGGAGAAAAACTGATTGCATTACCTGTCGGGTCGATGTTGATATCGGTCTCGACATCGTTTGCGCAAGAAGTGACAAACATCGCCCCGGTCATGAGTGCGAATGCCACTGCTGAATTAGCACTGAATTTCATGAGAGTAATTTTTAAAGTTTTTAATTAGGTTATTTTTTTAAGTGTTTTATGTATTACATAGGAAGTTCGATGTTTTCGGCCTTATCCCAATCGTCTACACCAGGACTCATGCCTCCCTGGCTGCTTTCGGGCAGTTTGAGACCATACAGTTCAATCTCGATGTGCTTGCTGTTGCCGGCTTTGTGTATGTCGTCGGTAACGTCGAAATCATAGTAGTATTTATAGGAAGTATAAACTCGCAGACGGTGCCGGACGTCGTGAGGCGCGTTGTCGCCGAACGTTACAAGCGAACCGCGCAGGCAGTCGCTTCCGCAATGATTCAGCTTGAAGGGAACCGTTACTTCCGTGCCGCCCGGAGCGGAGGTTGCCGGATTCCAGGCCTCGGCCAGACCGGTGATTGCCGCGGAAGCCTCGGTGTCGGCGGTAAGATTTTCCACGCCCTTTATTATAACATCGTAAACCGAAGTCATCTCGGCCGGTGTGAACCGTATGGTTTTGGGTACGACGCCCTCGATAGAGACGGTCTCGTCGAGTGTATGAGCATAGACAGTGCTTGCCATAGCTCTTACGGGGTATTCGTCGGCACCGTCGGGCAGAGGAGCGTTGTCCTGCCGGTTCATGGGAGCGAGGACGGCGTCGTCGTAGGTTACCAGGCAGTATTCTTCGAAGGAAGTTCCTCTTTCCGAATTGTTGTCGGTGGTGCCGTTGTGGCAAAGCACCCTGTATGTGCCCGGGCGCACCTTAATGCTGCTGTCGAACTGTGAACGCGAAGCAGTGCCGTCGCCGGTTAGCTCAAAACGGTAGCGTTCGTTGGTAGTGGTTGAGAAAAACCATACCACCATAGTGTTCGGTGTGGCGTCGGGTGCCAGGCTCCAGTCGAATTCGACGGTTACAGGCGACACGTGGGAGTGATCGTAGCATAGCTCGCGCTGGTCGCAGCCTGACAGGCATGGCAGGCTCAACAGCATAACGATGTATGTAGCGAATTCGCTCCACCGGAAAGAGGCGGAATGTATGCAGCGGATCATAGTTTACCTCCTTTCCCTTGTGTTTTTAATCCCGTTGCCCACGAGCCATACGAGTGTAACCCCCAGGCGCGTTGGGCCGAACCAGCCCAGCTTGTGGGTGGATAGCCATACATCGCAGTCGTCAATCGGGATGTGTTTCTTATAAGTACCCCACAAGTAGCCTACCCCGAGATTGAAGTCGATATTGAAATGAGTTGATACGGGGAGAGAATATGTGTAGGAAATCCCCGCCGCATAGTTGTATTTGTCGGACAGAACACCGGAGTGGCTGCGGCCTGCCTGAAAATCATAACATGCAATCGAGCCGTAAACACCCGCGTAGTGTCCGCCCAATGGAGAGCCTTTGCGATGCGGCCCTATGCGGAATCTTACCTCGGCATCGCCGCCGTAGATGCGCCAGTAGCGGCGCCGGTCGTGATTGCTCCAGCGGGCGTACATCCAGTCGGCCTGTACCGTAACCCTGTCGCCGACGCTTATGCCTACGCCTATGTTAGGGGTCAGAGCGGCGTCGTAGAGCATGTTCGTGGTTACGAAAACTCTGCGCCCTATGTTATGTCGCTTGCGCTCAGGAGATTGCCCGTTTTCCGAACTCTCTGTTTAAGTATCTGATTGATATGTATTTAGGTCTCCGAGAGGGGTGATTTTTATCGTGGAGTCTGTGCTCTGGGCGTCTGTCGCTGCTATGTTGTCAAACACCAGAGGGTCGTCTGTTTCGGGAAGCAGAGCATTGTCGGCCGACGCATTGTTGCGGTAAACAATCCGCAGTTCGGCATACCGCATGCGCGGATAATCGCTATTCTGCCCTGTAGGACGGCTTATCGATATCTCCGGATTGACATCCGGGTTAATCTCCCTTACTAGCCCGGCCAGAGCGTGTGCACGCGCTTCCGCCAGATTGTTGTTGAACCTGTATTTGCCTTCGGGAGAATAAGCACCTGTAACTTTTACATTAATAAAATCATGGATATCAGCTATGGAAAAGAAACGGCATATAGAGTCGATTGCCGCGTTGTTTTCGGCAAAGTCTCTGTACACGACGGCCGATGCTTTCGGGAACAGGATATTCTCTGTGAATATAGACACAGAATCGTTATAATGTAGCGTATCGGCCGGAGTCCTCGATACGTCGGCAACGTTCGCGGCATGCAAGGATGTTGAAAGTAATAATAGAAAAACCGGTGTTAACCCGTAACAAGCCACCCCATTGCTGCACATATTCTTGAATGAAGTAAACTTTCCGATAAATCTCATATTATGTTATAACATCTAATGTGACTTATAAAGTTTATTACAGTGCGCAAAGTTAAATATAAAGTTTTAAATCACAGATTTTTTTGGCCGTGGAAAATTATTCTTTTATCATAATTTAACACTTTTAACAACTCGCAAAAGCGCAATCGCCCAAGACCATAAGTCTTTTATTGCCTCTCGAAAGACTCCTGCGGAACGGCAACAAAACAAGGAGATTCTTGAGTTGGCCAAGAGGGTGCGCTACGAACGTGAAGAAGAACTCAAAGAGAACAAGCGCGGCTACCGACTGAAGAAGTGGAGATAAACTATCTTGACCGGATGGGTGAGTATCATGCCAACTACACGAAGAGCGACGGCAATCGTTAAGGGATGTTTTAGTAATCAATAATAAGTGTAATGTCGCCAAGAGATAATAAATTGTTGTTTTGACACTCGCAATAGACGATGTGAGACTACTTTTATTTGGCCCGATAGCAATGATTCAAGCAATTTAAGTAACTTTGTAACCAGTACGGAACGCGTGGACCTATTACAACTTTCATAACAGAGCCAAATCGTCGTTTCAAGTAACTTTAAACTTAATACCGCAACCTCGACAAATAACATTATGTGCAAACGCATTATCACACTACTTGTAATGGCAGTGCTTTCGCTGGCTTATTGCAGTGCCAAGGACTACTGCACTGTTGCCGATGAAGTACTTTGCCTGAGGGCTAAACCCGGCAATCACACTAAAATCACGCACAGACTCGGCAAGACGGCCCGGCTTGAATATGCAGGGCGCGACGGATTCTGGGCAAAGGTTGTATTCAAGGGTGATACTTGCTACGCACAACTCAATTCGCTTGCATTCAGCGAAGATGTAGCCGCCACATTACCTGCGTGGGTCAATCTCGACGAGGCTCATGGCAAATGGGGCAGTCTGGGGTATTATTTCTCCACCGACCGCATAATGGAGGCACTTCCGGATTTCAATTTTCTGAAAGACAAAACATTACTTCCTCCCGACAGATGCTTCAATATTGCAGTGTGGCTTTTTATCGTCCTCTATGTCTCCTTCCTGTTACTCAGGTATAACATACGGTTTGGAAACTTATGGTTCTGGCTGTATTATCTTGGCACAATGGCTCTTGGGTTATTGGAAATAATGTATGTTTTTGGCAGTCCGGATCCTCTTGGCTTTTGCGACATCAACAATGTATGGTGGCCTAAGGCATGGCTGTATGTATTTCTGATAGCGTTCGGTCTTTTCGGTCAGATGAAAATGACGAGCTATATCCTGTTTGTTATACAATCCGACAGAGACTATGACTATAAAGCCGGATGGTGGGCAAAAATCCCGTTGTTCGGCGTGCTCTATTTCATTATATGGGTGGTAGGATATTATTTCGATTTCAAATATCCTCCGTTGGCAAATATTATAGCCGGACTTATTCTCTGTCTTCCGGTTGTTGCGATGCTTATCCGGAGCATAATCAATCTGGATGCCGTGTCAGCCCTTGTAGCGGCACCGTTTTATATCGTGACAACAGCCGCCATACTTTCGCTCTACTGTCTCGTCGGGATGGCGATCGCGGTGCTTACTTTTATTGGTTTGGTGCTGTTGCTCTGCGGCGAGGACGAGTATTATGGTAAGATTGGCGGTCAGTGGTATAAGATGAACTATGCCTATTTCTCCGAGCATAGAATGGAGATAACCGATGATTTCGTGGTGACGCCTTTAGACAGAATTCTGGAATAAAATACTCTGAATAAACCATAATGGAGAGAGAAATACTCTTTTACACCTACGGGCTGTGCACGATGTTCTATGCCATGATGGCATGGTTCTTCTGGCGTCGTGGCACCGACATGCTTTCGAGACTTGTGATGGTGCTGATGCTGATTGTAAGCGTCTCGCTTGTCAAAGACCTTTTCTTTCTCAATAAAGAAATCAGCGGCAAAGACTGGAACTGGATTCTGATGACCTCCATAGACATGGTCGCCGAACCGTTCTATGCTTTTATACTGATTGAACTATGCCGCCCCGGGCATCTCACTTATAAGACAATGGCGCTTCATGAAGCTCCGTTTGTCCTGCTGCCTGTTCTGCTCTGGATCACCCGTTTGGAGATTTTCTATGACATCCTTGTATGCTTGTCGGCGATTTATGGTCTGTACTATGCCGTTTGGACGCTGATGACGATTCCCAAGTATCACAAAATACTTCGCGAACGGTTCTCCTACGACGAAAACATAAACCTCAACTGGCTGCGCACAATTTTAGGTTCGTTCTTTATTATCCTGACACTGTGGGTAGTAGACAGCCTGATGGTCAATTTCTATCTTGAATACGTGTACATGATAGGTACAATGATAATCTGGATGTTCATCTTGTCGTTCATCTATCGCCACGAATCCGTCATCTCCGAGCTGTTTGTCGCAGAAGTGCCGAGTTATGAACCGGTGGAAGAAGTCAATGTGGAAACTGACGAAATAGGCGCCCGCATTGAGCAGCTTATGCTGGTAGAGCGGGCATATCTCGTGCCCACACTGAAGATATCCGATGTCGCCCGTCAGATAGGAAGCAACCGAACGTATGTCAGCAACTGGTTCAACCGGAACAGGCAGTCGACATTCTTCAGTTATGTGAATCAGCTCCGCATAAAACATGCCTGCGAGTTGCTGACCACCACAGACATGCCGCTCGAATCCATAGCTCAGGAAAGCGGTTTTAACTCCAAGTCGTCGTTCTACCGGATTTTCAAGAATCTCAAGTGCTGCACCCCGAATGAATACCGTGATAAGCCAGAAAAATATGATAATGCCTGAAACAGATTTATATGTATATGGATAAAACAATAAAGAAACTGGGAACCATCTTCCGCAAGATGGTGAAGAACTATAACTCGATGGGGGATAGTTGGAAAAACATAGAGCTATGTCGCGAAGCCTTCGGACTGATGCAATCCTTACCCGACACTTATCCTGGCGAATATGAGACACCTGCCGATAAAGCCGGTCTTCTCAGCCAGATGCTCGACCAGATGATAGAGACGGAGTGCCCCCGCCTCTGCATAGCTGTACGCGAAGAAATAGCAAGGCTGAACCGCGGCGACGCAGCAAACGATAAAGAGCTACGTATGCTGCGCGACTATATCGACCCGTCCATTGCTATGGAGGATTTCTGCAAGCATCACAGGAAGCATCTGAAGTTCGACCCCGTTGAGCGGAGCGAAGAGTATGAGCGCGTTGTTCCCGAGGTGGAGCGTCAGATAGCTAAAGAACTGCATGGCATGCCGCGCGGTATGGGCTTCTGCTTTGCATATTGGTCGGCGAAGAAGATAGCGCTTGCAGAGAGAGATATCGAATGGAATTCTCCTGCCTATATGAACCCCGGAGTAATGTTTGACTGATACTGATTACCACTATGGAACTACATAAAGAAAAATCCAAATACCAGGAAAAACAGAAACAGCAGGAGGCGCCGAGCTACCGCCGCTATCGTCCTGCCGATATAAAGGACAGATACAAGGACCGGTGCACATTCTGCGGCGCTGCGGTAGAGCCCGGCATGCGCTTCTGCACCGAGTGCGGCAATAATCGCGAAGGTATAATATGCCCGCACTGCGGAACACTTAACTTCCGCAGCTTCTGTAAGAACTGCTTCGCGCCGCTCAATGAGCAGGCGCAGAAAGCATTGTCGGATGCTAAATTCGATCCGCATTTTCAACGTGCCGAGCAGCTCGTCAGGGAGATGGCGGAACTGGAAAAGATAATCAGCGAAGCCGAGACAGCAAGTCAATACAACGATGCGCCGGACCGGAGCGTGACGCTCAGTGACGACGACAGGCAGATACTCAATGTCTATCGCGACCTCTTTGCCGGAATCGCCAATCCTCCGGCACCGTCGGCTCCTGCCGACGAACCGGACACCGCAACCCGTACACGCGAGCGAAAACAATTCCAGATACAGAAGGCTGAGGACGCCATGAAGCTCTACAAAGCCAAGATGGCAGAACTTCAGATGCACATGGATGCCATGTTGCCCGACTCGGCTGCCACTCCCGAGGAGCAGCGCGATTTCTTCAGCGCACGTATCATCACTACCACGCGGATTGAATTCGTAAAACAAGGGTGGGTATGCAATTACTGCGGCTGCTATCACAAATGTCCTAACGAATGCGCCGAGCCTCAGCTTGGCGGCAAATGGATATTCTTCGAGAAGGAAGTGGAAACCAAACAATCCATAATTGATTGATATTTATATGAGTAATAAAAACTGGGGCGCTGCTCCGCAGAAGAGCGACACCGCATCGGTTAATCATCCTAAATGGGGCGACTCTCCTCCTCAAAAAAGCGACACAGCCAAAGCTGCACGACCAGGATGGGGGCAGGGCGGACCGCAGAAAAGTGATACAGGAACTCCCAAGGCAGCTCAAGGGGCTCCACAGCGCTGCGATGTGCCAGTCTATTCGGTTTTCGTGCTAAACAAAGTGATGTACCGCAATATGCGCGTCATCAGCGAGGAATCGGGTGAAGCCAAGATTTTCGAGGTCGAGGCCGACGGGAAGCGCTATGCTCTGAAAATGTACAGGTATGGCATCCGTCCGGACCATGCCGTACTCGACAGAATCATGAAGCTGCGTGGCAGCGGACTGCTTGTTGACATATACGACCACGGTACATGGCACGACGATCAGCAGGGCGTCGATTTCGATTATGAGGTGATGCAGCTTTGCCCTGGCGGCTCGCTTGCCACTGTACAGCTCGAAGGCAACGAGGAGCCGCTGAAAGAGATTGCCCTGAAGATGACGGCAGCCATAGACTTTCTGCATAGAAAAGGAATAGTCCATCGTGATATCAAGCCTGCCAATTTCATGTTTACCGACGAGGCGCGGACGAGATTCGTGCTTACCGACTGGGGATTTGCCAAGATTCTCGACAAGAACGGCAGGGCTGTGAGCGACGACGGGCGAACCAAAATATATACGGCCCCGGAACTATATATCAAAATCCCGGGACAAGTGAGGGATGTCGACCCCAGGGTGGATTTTTACTCGCTTGGCATGTCGCTGCTGGCTCTATGGCGAGGTGAGGGTCTGTTCATCGCCGACGAGCAGCAACTGGTCAGTCAGAAACTCGACGAAGAATTGCCTTACCCCGGCCGCAAGGAGATGAGCGAGCATATGCTTTCGCTTATCAAGGCTCTGACGCGCAACAATCCTGAAAAACGCGCCGGTTTCGAGGACATCAAGCGTTGGGCATCCGGTGAGATAATCTACCACGACACAGCCTCCGATAATGTGGACGCCGAATACAGGATTGTTTTCAGCGGTGAAAAGAATCTGATAGCCCACAATCACGAGGAACTTGGCGCAATGATGTGGGATAATCAGAAGCTTGCCAAGAAATATCTGTACAGCAACATGATAGCCGACTGGCTTAAGGAAGCCGGACGCCCCGAAATGGCAATGCGGATGCGCGAGATAACTGAGATGGAGTATCCGTCGAACACCGATACCGGATTATATGCGGCATGTCTTGAACTGATGCCCAAAATGCCGTTTTACGGTGTGAAAGGCGACGCGATTTCAACGCAGAAGCAGCTTGCAAAGGAACTTTTCACTAACGTTACCGTCTACAAGGATGCAGTGGGCAGTTATGAGGAAAAAATCTGGGCATATTGCCGTGCTGTCGGCCTCGGCAACGAGATAAAACACCTTGCCGCCAAGGGCGCAAGCAAGAGTGCATCGCTGATTTTTGAGCTGGCGTTCCGACTTGATAAGACGCTTCCTTATCCTGTGCCTGTAAAGAATTATGGTAAGGTATGCAAGAATGTGCGGAATCTTACAGAATACCTGGAGACATTCAAGTCTGCCGACGGTATCTATTTCTACTATCAGTCCAGATGTGACTTCCTGCAGTGGCTTGAGAATGTAGACCCTGTGATGTGCGGTCGCGCAAGAACCATGCTTTCGAAACATGGCGGTGATGTGGACCGTGACGCCCTGGTACATTATGCCATGCTGCCAGGCGTCGGATTCGACGATGTGCCGCTCGAAAAGTCAAAGTTGTCGACACCCGAAAAGATAGCGGAATTCATTGCTCAGCAGGAATGCCGGCGTGTTGAAACAGGCGAATATATCGAGTTAGTAGACTGGAAAAAATTCAAGGGTTCCAGTCTTGAGGCCTATCTGCTTTCCAAAGAGAAGTACCAGAAGCAGATCAGCTATGCCAACTATTGCATGGAGCTTGACTCGGCGGATAACAAGAAGAAGGCTGCGCCTTACGGAGCCGAGACAGCCGGGCTGAAGATTATTGCCGGATGGTACGGGAGTGTGCTGCCCGTCACTCTGCACGGGCATACATTTACACGACCCGAAGATCTTGACAAGGTGAAACTCTCCACGTTCACCGAAAAGGAGCAGAATTTCCTTGTCCACTGGCTCGGGCTATTCTTTCAGGAAGATCCCAATGCAGACTATAAGTCTAAGTCATATACTGCCCGCGCTCTCGAAATGTATGAGTTCATCGACAGCCGTCTCACCAAAAGCTCTTATGTGGCGCGCTGCAACAAGCAGCCGTCGTCCGACATCGATGGCGCTGTATCGCGCAACAAACGTGCATGGGCAAAGGTTCGCACAGTGCAGGTGCTTGCAATCCTTTTGTGTTTCATTCCGATGCTCTGTGTCTGCGGCGCGATGGCTTATCTTTCGGTCACCACAGGAAGCACACCGATAGAGAATGCAATGAAATCCATCGGGCATGTAACAGCTATTATTCTTGGAATCATCGGGGCTGTATGCTGCGTCGACGGAGGCATTTTCGGTATGGCACTCGGTGGAATAGCGGCGTATGCGCTCACGGAAGTGCTGTTCAAATTCCTTGCCCCTGTCGTGCCGTGGCTTGTCATTGTGCTGTTGCTGGTAACGGTGATTTTCTTCGGCCGCAAGATTTTTATTAAAATCGGCAAACGTTTCGGATCATCCGATTTAAGTTTAAGCGAGATTAAACAGCGCCACAGGGCCGGACTTGCTTTCAATACACGCCATATCCTTCTTCCCGGCAAAGACATGAACTATCCCGTTAAAGACATCAATGAGAATACAGCCTATGCCAGTTCGCATATATCCGGTCTGATAAAAAACGCTCTGCTTATGCTGGCGCTGTCAGCCGGCGGTGTCTTCCTTTGTGGTTGGGTTGTAAAGAATTATGACAAAGCAGAAGTTATGGAGACCGTCGCCGCGTCGTTTGAAGGTACATACACCGGCGATGTACAGGGAACTCCGAGCACCATAAAGCTTTATCAGAACAAAGATGGCATATGGGAAGCTGACATGACTATAAACTACAGAGCCGGCAAGACGCAGCAGGTAATGGTGTCGAAGGAAAAATCCGATACACCCGGTTTTATGTATCTTCCCAACAATCCGGGAGTGACACTCAGCCTTGAACCTGTGCAGCAGGACGATGCCGAAGCCAGGGTCTTCAGAGGAACTTATGTGAATTCCAATGGCAACCGTCGTACCGTCAATTATAAACAAACAGTGACAGCAAATGAAATGTGATAAATGCGGTCGTAATAACCGCGACATAGCCAGATACTGCAAGTGGTGCGGAGAGAAACTCGCCGCCAGCCAGCGCCCGGCCGCCGATATGCAGAGCGGGCCACTGAGCCGCCTCTATGATAAAAAGACTATTGTAGAACTGTTGGAGGAGGTGATGCTAAAGGCTAGAAAGCGTGCCGACTGGTGCCGCAAGAGCGGCGTCAAGGGACGTCTGCCCTTAAGCTTCGTAATTACGGGTAATCCCGGAACTGGCAAGAAGTCGGTGGCGCGTGCCATAGCCGCAGCGTTGGCTGACATGGGCATATTGAACAGCTCTGAGCCTGAAATCATAAAGCCGGTGGACTATAAAGGATGGATTGAAGCGCTTCAGAAAGATGAAATCACACTTGAACCGCGAATGATAGTCGTGGATGAGGCTCATCGTCTCTGTCCCACAGAGAAAGTTTCACAAATAGTAGAACTCGACGGTGTGCTCCGTTATGTCGCCGACTGGCGGAGCGACGAGGATATGCCTGTGGTTGTGATAATAGGCGACGATGACCTTAAACGATTCTTCGATGCAAATCCGGAGGCAAAGAATCCGATCAGCTATTTCCTTGAGACCAACGATATCACAGTGCAGGGTATGGTAAACATAGCCTGTGATATACTTGAGCGTGAGCATCGCACCTTGTCGCAGGAGGCAAAGGAGAAATTGGAAAGAATATTCGTAAATGACCAGCGCAATCCGGAAGCAGCACTCGGCATCAATGGTCACAATGCCAGCCGGCGCGCCGAGAATATAAGCACAGCAGCCCTTGATTTGCCAGTAGATGCAGATGAGATTGGTCCAGAATACGTGCACGGCACGGAGTTCATCCGCAAGAGTTTGGATGAAATCATGGCGGAGTTCGACAAGTATGTCGGGGTAGAGGATATAAAGTCCAAAATAACGACTATAACACGCAATATCCAGCAGGATGTGAAGGACGGTCGCAAGCCTAAGATAAAGGATCATTTCATCTTTCTCGGCAATCCCGGTACCGGCAAGACAACTATGGCACGAATATTCGGCGAAGCCCTCAACGCACTTGGCGCACTGCCTGTAGGTCAATTCGTGGAAATCGGTGCCGACAGTCTTATCTCGCAATATGTGGGCGACACAGCCAAGCAGGTTGAGAAATGGGTCAGCAAAGCCACGGGCGGAGTACTCTTCATTGACGAAGCATACCAACTTGTAAACAACGATCATGGCAAGGACGCTATGGATACTCTGATACGCTATGCCGAAAACGAGCGCGGAAAGCTCGTGATGATTCTCGCCGGTTACGAAAAGGACATGGCAGGACTCAATAAGCTGAACGACGGATTCCAGTCGCGCTTTAATGAAATCATCCGTTTCCGCGACTATAAGCCAGAGGAACTTACGGCAATTTTCCGCGGCATGGTAAAACGCGGCGAGGAAGGTTACACCATCTCGCCGGAGGCCGACAGGCAGTTGCTAAGTTTCTTCCAGAACATGTACAATATGCGTCTGAAAGACTTCGGCAATGCCCGCGACGTGCGGAATGTCTATTCGAGGGCGGTGAGCCGCCTTAAGCAAAGACTCGCCGAAGATCCGTCGGCAACGCCGGAAATCACTCTGGAAGATATTCAGGGAAAGGAAGCACAGACACGGCGCAGCGTGGACGATGTGCTCGCCTCGCTCGACGATATGGTAGGGCTTGGAAACCTTAAGAAGGATATCCGCTCTGTTGTCGGCAAGGCGATAATCCAGCGTCAGCGCGTGGAGCGCGGCTTGGTCGACCCATCCGCCGAGGGTATCCATATCGCCATTACAGGTAATCCAGGTACCGGCAAGACTGAGGTTGCCAAACGCCTCGGTCAAGTGTTCAAGGCTGCGGGTATTCTGCCGACCGACAAGGTGGTGGTGAAAGAGAAGAAGAACCTTCTCGACAGCTATTCGAACTCGGCGGCAAAGAACATGAACGACGCTGTGGATGAAGCGTTGGGTGGTATCCTCTTCATCGATGAGGCTTACAACCTGATTCCTATGGACAATCCTAACGAGCAGAGCCAGGACGGCAAAGCAGCCGTAGAGAGTCTTATGACACGTATGGTAAGCGACGCGGGAAAGTTCATCACCGTTATCGCCGGATACAAGAATCTGATAGACGAGTTTATAGCAAATGCGAACCCGGGTCTGACAAGCCGGTTCTCGAACAGGATACATATCGAGGATTATTCCGCCACAGAGCTGGAGGAGATATACCTGCAGCAGGTAAGCCGCCAGAAAATGCAGATCGACGATGATGCGGTGGAACTCCTTCGCAAGGCTATATGCGGGATGGTGGCTGCCAAAGATGAGAATTTCGGCAATGCCCGCAGTGTCATAGCCTTGTTCAAGGACACCGTTGCGCGTCAGGGCGATAGGTTGCAGAAAGAATTCGATATCTTCAATATACCCAGCGAGGAAATGATGCGCATCCGCAAAGCCGATATACCGTACGAGGAGCCGCGGTCAGTCGACCTGGAGGAGTGTTTCCGCGAACTTGACCAGCTCGTAGGTCTGGAAAGCGTGAAGAAGGAAATCCGCACTCTCGCCGATTCCATCTTCACAGAGCAGGAACGCGCACGCATGGAAGGCAGGCAGCCTGAGATTCCGATGTTCCATTATCAGTTTTTAGGCAATCCAGGCACAGGCAAGACAACTGTGGCGCGTATTATGGGTAATATATTCTATTCTCTCGGTCTGCTTCCTACAAACAATCTTCTGGAAATAACTCCCGGCGACCTGATAATCGGCTTTGTAGGGCAGACCGCCAAGCAGACACGTAAGATGGTGAAACGTGGTGTCGGCGGCGTTCTGTTCATCGACGAGGCGTACGGTCTTCACGACGGCGGTTTCGGTGAGAAGGATGCGACCCCCGAACTGCTGACGCTGCTCAACGATCTCAAAGGAAAGATGGTGGCTATCGTCGCCGGTTATCCACGAGAGATGGAGGCATGGAAAGCCACGAACACTGGCATCGACCGACGCTTTGAGAAGAAGATATATTTCGAGGACTACTCCGCCGATGATCTCTCCACTATTTTTGGAAACATCTGCCGGAGTAAAGGCATGAGAATGGCAGATGCCGCCGAAGAGGAAATGCACCGCTATTTCGACAGACTCGTGCGAAACCGGACTGCCAATTTCGGCAATGCTGCCGAAGCCGTCAAATATTTCAATCAGGTCCGCATCAATCAGGGTGCGAGGCTGAGACGGCAGGGTAATTACACCCGCGAAGAACTCTATCTGTTTACTTTTGAAGACATGAAAATACGATGAAGTGCCAGAATTGTAAATCAAGCATCGATGACGACAGCTGGTTCTGCGACCAGTGCGGCATGAAAATATATCTCTGCCCCGAATGTCGTACACCTGGCAAGGGCGAAGGAAAGTGCTGCGGCATGTGCGGCTCAAAGCTTGTTCCCGCCCTAAAACTTGCCGGCGCAAAAGGCAGCACGCCTCAGCAGCCTCAAGAGCCTCGGAAACCTGCTGCGACAAAACTTGTATGCCGGCAGGAGAATATCACTCTGGAGCTTCAGAACGGCGCCATTCTGGGACGTCTGGAAGGTCCTTATCAGGCTATGCTGGGCCGGCTTGAGTTCGTCTCGGCACGCCATGCACAGCTCTGGGCTGAAGGAAACAAGTGGATTATCAGCGACCTCGGTTCGCGAAACGGCACAGCCGTCAACGGGCAGTGGTGCTACAATCCGCTCCCGTTCAGCGTCGGCGACACGGTGAGATTGGCTAACTTTTATGATTTTGTTGCAGAATGAAAGTCAGATATGAAGCGATAAGCCATGTCGGCGCCGTGCGCACGCGGAATGAGGATATGGCGTATATCGGAGGGCAGACTATCCGCGACGACTCAGATTCTTTTGAGTTCCAGATTCCTGACGGCGGTATGAAATTCGGTGCCATTGTATGCGACGGTCTTGGCGGGCGTGCCGACGGTGACCGTGCTTCCCGCATGGCGTGCGAACTGTTTGAGTCTTTTGTCGATGATCTTCCCGAAGGACTTGACGCCAACGAACTGATTCAGCGCGTCAAGAGGTGGTTTCTTATTACAAATGAGTCAATTATGACCTCGGCGGCAGGCAACGGTATGGCAACAACCTTAACGGGACTATTGCTATACTACGACCAGGCATATCTTCTCAACAGCGGAGATTCGCAGGTGTACCGCCTGCGGCATGAGAATTTCCAGCTTATCACCAAAGACCATTCGGAGCGCAAGCGGCTCAATGATCCGTCAGCACCCTCGCATCTGATGTATAACTGTCTCGGAATTGACGATGCTTTCATCGACGTGACGCCCACGCGCGTTGTCGAAGGCGACCGCTATGTGATATGTTCCGACGGACTGTCCGATTATGTCAGCGTCAATGAGATTGAACGGCACTCCGCCTCGGCGACAGAGCTGCTTAACGACGCTCTTGCGCAGGGCGCGCCGGATAATGTGACAGTTGTAGTGATTGACTTTATGGCGTGAACCATTATTGCATTTTTTCATTAATATGGCTTATTTCTGGCACAACAACAGAATATCGGCCCCTATATGAGCCTTGACGAGACCTGTCTGAGCAACGGCGAAGTATGGACATTCCTCACCAACAAGGAGGGGCACGGCGGCAGGGGTACCCTTGCCGCTGCAATCCCGGGCACGAAAAGCGACGAAATTATCTCCACGCTCATCGGTGCGATGGGAAAGACCCTGAGACGAAAGGTCAAAGAGGTGACATGCGACCTGTCGCCGTCAATGATGCTCATCGCCGCCGAGGTCTTCTACAACGCCCATGTGGTGAACGACCGTTTCCACGTGCAGCAGGTCTACAACGAGGCTGTCGATGAAATCCGTGTCGACATCCGAAGACAACTCTTGGTGGAAGACAATGCCCGCGACAAGTCCGAACCTCCGGTGAAATATTCAAACGGTGAGACCATGCGCCAGATACTTGCGCGCAGCAAGCATTCAATTTGAAAATTTCTCCGACAAAGGCCATGAGGAAATTGAACAATTGGTATGAAAAGGTGTCCGCTCTGGCAAACAACAACTTCCGGTCTGTGATCAAGACATTCAAAAACCACGCCCCCACAATCCTAAACTACTTTCGCCGTCGCGCAACCAATGCCTCTGCTGAAGCATTCAACTCTAAAGTGAAAATCTTTCGCTCTCAAATGCGAGGAGTACGGGACCGTGATTTCTGCATCTTCCGTCTCGTCAAACTATACGCCTAAAATTTTAACACTCATAAAAAATATTGAGATAGACTAAAGACAGACTTTCCGGCTCAAAAGTACGACATTTTTAGTCATTAACAGACGTTGATTAACCATATTAACAAAATAAGAGTAATAATCAAGTAGTTTATTTGCTTGATTATCACTCTTTTAGTTTGGAGCCGCGAGTGGGTTTCAAACCATATATTCAAGGATATTCATCGGAATTCAAAAGAAACTATATTAGGTGATAATCAGCATTTTGTAAATTTTGGATATTCTCATAAATTCCTTAAAAAGCCCTTGTTTTGTTGTTTTTGGCTACCCTTTGGCTACCTGAATCAGAATTTTTTATTACCTTTGTAAACATAAGAACTAAAGAGTAATAGATATGGCTATAAGGAAGAATTATCGAGCCGATAATACATATATTATCAGTACTGATACCACCGACAATCCTAAGTTGGGGGCGAAAGTGCTGAATGATGGTCGGGAGAGTCTGTTTCTGGACTATTATTTTGGCTATACAAAGGTCTATAATGATAAGACTGGCAAGGAGACTGTTAAGAAAGATCGGAAACGCGAATATTTAAGCCTGTATCTTTGGCAAGCTCCCAGAACGCAACTTGAACGCCAGCAGAACAAAGAGATGCTGGAAATGGCCAAGAAAATTCGATTTGAGCGCGAACAGGAGCTGAAAGAGGATAAACTTGGCTACCGTCTGAAGAAAGAAGAAGTCGAGATAAACTATCTTGACTGGATGGCTGAGTATCATGCTAACTATACAAAGAGCGATGGCAATCAGATCCGTCGCGCCCGCACTGTGTTCATCGATTTCCTGATTGACCCCAAAATGAAACTGTTGCCGGAAAAAGTCAAAGGCGACATGACAAAGGAAGAAAAGGAGACCATCCAAAAGAATAATGCGAAGAAGGCAGCCGAAAGGGAGAAAAAGGCAGCGGGGCTGAAAGTGAAACCAGAGCAACTGACCAAGGATTTGATGCGCTCTTTCACCGAGTATCTCATCAATCGCTTCACCGGCGAAGGCGCCCACACGGTTTATGGACGCTTCAAGAAAATGATACTTGCCGCGCTCGACAAGGACATAATTGCAAAGAATCCCTGCACCGGCGTTTCGATAAAGAAGGACTACGGTCAGTTGAAAAAGGACATACTCAGTCAGGAAGAAATAACCACGCTCGTTGCCACGCACTACGACAAGGAGAATCCCGACATTCGCCGTGCGTTCATCTTTTGTCTGTATTGCGGTCTTCGTTGGTGCGATGTTAAAGATCTCACCTATGCCAACGTTGATTTTTCAAATAAGCTGCTGAAGTTTGAGCAAAGCAAGACCAAAGCCCATAGCGCAGCCAGCGGAGTAGTCATTCCCCTCAATGACGGACTTCTGCACCTTATCGGTCAACCCAAGGATGGCAACCGCAATCAAATCATCTTCCCATTGCCATCGCATACTATGTGCCTGAAAGCTTTACGCCACTGGGTGGCTCGCGCCGGCATCCAGAAACATATCACTTGGCACTGCGCCCGCCACAGTTGCGGAACGAATCTGTTGAGCAACGGAGCCAACATCAAGACCGTAGCCAGCATCCTCGGACACAGTGGCCTCGCCCACACCGAGAAATATACCCGTGCCGTCGATTCCCTCAAACAAGCCGCCATCGACTCTTTCCCGCCACTTCCCAGTGATAATTGAAAATAATGGATGCACCCCTCTGAAAATCAGAATAAAATCGTTAATTTTGTAATTGTAATGACAAAAGAAGAACTTGTAGGAAGGCTACGCGACATAGAATGGGACGATTTCGAGGTCAAAACCGCGAAGTCTGAACTGCCGAAGAACATTTGGGAGACCGTCAGTGCCTTCTCAAATTGCTCCGGCGGTTGGATTGTGCTCGGTGTAAAACAGACCGGTCGCCTGTTTGAGGTTGTCGGTGTAGACAACATTGAGAAGCTCGAACAGGACTTTTTCGGCACTCTACGTGGAAAAGCCACGTGCGATTGACCCCGTGTGACAAGTGCGATTGACCCCTTTGGA
>CALEUL010000038.1 GCA_937921035.1 uncultured Porphyromonadaceae bacterium | reverse complement strand
CTTCATTATGCATTATGCATTCTTCATTACGCATTGGAGAAACTTTGTTTACAAATTTCTCCAGCTCATGCTCGAAGGCGTCGCAGTCGGGACCGAGAGGAACGGCCCAGTCCTCGGCAAGGGCGGCACGGATATAATCCAGCTCCCTCCCGCACATCTTAGGCTTACAAAGTAGTATTCGTTCCATTATTTGACAATGATTTCGCGAAATGTCGAGAAAATAAGTTTGATGTCGTTCCAAAGAGTGGCACGGTCAACGTATTCGAGATCGATGGCGAGCTTGTCGGGCATCACTTGCTCGATATAGCAGCGGTCGGGGTCGTCGGCTGCGGCAAGGATATCATTTTCATTACGGTAACGAATTGATGCGAGCGAGGTTATGCCGGGCCGAACCGAAAGGACGCGCATCTGCTCGGGAGTATACATATCTACGTATTTCCGAACCTCCGGACGGGGCCCGACAAGGCTCATGTCGCCGATAAAGACGTTGATTAGCTGAGGGAACTCATCGAATTTATACTTGCGGATGTAGTACCCCGAGCGCGTTACACGGGGATCGCGGCCTCCGACAGTGATAAGGCCAAGCTTGTCGCTGTCGGGACGCATGGAACGGAACTTGTAGATACGGAAATCCCTGTTGTTCCGGCCGACACGCACCTGCCGGTAGAAAACAGGCCCCTTGGAATCACACTTGATCCACACAGCAAGGACGGCAAAAAGCGGGCTCAGGCATATCAGTCCGAGCCCGCTCGCTATAATATCGAAAAGTCGTTTCAAAGCGCCTTGATTATTTCAATGAAATTGCCCAGTATGTATTCCACCTCATCATCGGTGAGACGGGTATGCAGCGGCAATGTTATCTCGTTGTGATACTGTTCGTAGGCATTGGGATAGTCCTTGATGTCGTATCCAAGGGCCTTGTATGCCGTCATCATGGGCAGCGGTTTATAATGCACATTCGTTGCAATGCCGCGTTCGGCCATTTTTACGATAATGTCGTTGCGTTGATCCTCGGAGATACCCGGAATGCGGGTGAGGTACAGGTGCCCGCTGGACGAATGCTCGTTGCTGTAGTGAGGGAGGACCTTGACGCCGAGAGGTTCGAGCGCGACATTGTACCGCTCGATAAGCTGACGGCGCCGGCGAAGCATTTCGGGATAGCGCTTGAGCTGCGCAAGACCGATACCGGCCATGATGTCGGTCATGTTGCACTTGTACCATGTGCCGATGATGTCATATTCCCACGCGCCGAGTTTAGTCTTGGCGAGAGCGTCCTTGTTCTGGCCGTGGAGACTCAGAAGCTGCAGCTGCTTGTAGATTGCCTCGTTGTCGAGACCTTCGCGCGAGCGCCATGTCAGCGCGCCGCCCTCGGCTGTCGTCAGATTCTTGACGGCGTGGAAGCTGAACGAAGTAAAATCGGCGATTTCGCCGCACATCTTTCCGTGCCACATGGCGCCGAATGCGTGGGCAGCGTCGGCAATTACAATACAGCGGCCAAAGACCTTCTGAATATCGTTTGCCGGTCTGAACAGGTGTTTCTTGGCCTCGACGGCAGCGAAAACCTTGTCGTAGTCCGCCACGATACCGCCGAGGTCGACGGGCATGACGGCTTTGGTGCGTTCAGTGATAGCATCGGCAAGTTTGTCATAATCCATCTCGAAAGAGCCGGGAGCGCAGTCCACAAGAACAGGACGGGCGCCGACATGGCAGACCGAGCTCGCCGTGGCCGTATAGGTATAGGCCGGCACAATCACCTCGTCACCCTCGCCGATGCCGAGCACGCGCAGAGCAAGCTCCATGCAGGCCGTGGCCGAATTGAGGCAGACTGTAGTATGCTCAGGTTTGCCCTCGGAATCGTACTTTGCGGTCTGGCAACACATCGAAATCAGATGCTCGAATTCCTTGGTTTTGGGTCCCGTCGTAATCCAGCCCGACTTCAAGGCTTCGGCAACTTCCAGAACTTCCGCCTCCGACATATCCGGCGGCGAAAAAGGTATATTCATCTTTACGTTCATATTCTAACAAATAGGTTTGTATGTTGTTTGTCTATATATTATAAGTGCCCGAATTTAGCCATACATAAAAAATTTATTATGACATTAAAATCATTCAATAGATATTTTTAGAATGATTTAAATTATTCACTCTTTTTTATCGTAATAATATTGCTTTACCAAAAGATCGCGTGCATATTTCATATCGCTATCTTTTGTGGAACCCACTATTTTTGCGGGGCTTCCAATTGCGATTGAGTAATCAGGTATATCATGAGTTACTACAGAATTGACTCCAATGACGCACCCGTTACCGACAGTAACGCCAGGCATAATATAACTTCCTCCGCCTACAAATGTGTAACGGCCTATCGTGGTATGTTTTGCTATGTATCCGGCACGATCTTTTGCATCATATTCCATGAAATGATATCCCATCAAGCGTATTGAGTTATGTGTTGAATGAGAAAGGATACAAGACCCATATCCAATTTGGCATCCTTCACTAATCTTCACACCACCTGCTGCATCAATTCTTACATAATGATTAATCCAAACATTATCTTCAAGAATAAGGTTTTCTTTATTAGTAATGACCGCTGTTGAGGCAATCCGGCATCGTTTTAGAAATCTATGGCACCTATTGTCATAATAACCATATAGCATAAAAATGCCACCTCCTAAGAATTTTCTTAAAGCACTAAGGTAATGAATAAGATAAAATAGTGGGGAAAAATATATCTTATTTCGGAAGCTCATATTTTACACAGTTTATAATGTAAAGATTATATAATTCCTTATATATTTTCAACAATCTTTGTTCAACTATATTGATATCGAATTCTTTTATCTTTCCTCGGTTGTACTCACTCATGGCAATTTTTAACTCAATATTATCTTTGAGTTTGTTTATAGCATTTGAGTATCCGAGAATATCCATTGGTTTAATTAAGAAGCCGCCTTTATCTTCATCAATCAAATCTCTATTGCCCCTAATATCAGATACAATACAAGGCAGCCCTGCGGCCATTGCCTCCATAGTAGATCGAGGAAGACCTTCTCTTTTGGATGCCATAATAAAAGCGTCAGAAACGTAAAGAAGATCTTTAATATCTTTTCTGAATCCCAGAAAATGGCATCTTGTATCAATTCCTTTTTCCTTCGTCAAAGTAATTAAATCTTGTTTTAAAGGCCCCTCCCCGCAAATCAAAATGTGGCAATTGTCAGAGGTATTTTGTAGAGCCGAGATTATTGCTGCAGTATTTTTATTATTATTTAAATCTCCTATCGAAATTAAAACGAAATCTTTTTGCGATAATCCGAGTTCTGAACGCTTATTTTCTCTTTCCGAATAAGATAATTGAATATATGGAGACAAATCTATTCCTACTCCTGGGACATACACGGCTTTACCATTTTTTTTCAACTTGAATTCTTGCGAAGCTTCATAATCTTCTTCCTGACTTCGTCATTGCGTCACCCTAAACACCAAAGTGGTCAAAAAGCGGCTT
>CALEUL010000037.1 GCA_937921035.1 uncultured Porphyromonadaceae bacterium | reverse complement strand
GACACGGACTGGTTCAAAGAACTACTCCAGAAGTAAAACTTACTCCCTCCTGACATTCATCTCTCCTTTTTCCATTTTACCATTTGCGCAGATTCTTAAAAATTTTCAGGGCGGGGTATTGCAGTATTCAAAATTATGCCTTAAATTTGCGGCTTAAAATTTTCAAGCGATGCATTTCTGTGGTAGACCTATATGCCGAAGCTGCTCTATGACGCCGTGCGACGACGCCGGCCTCACTGCCCGCCTGCGCACCGCTGTAACCAACGATATCGCACGCCCGCTTGCACCATCTGCAAACGGGCGCGCTCTTTGTTCTGTATCCAATTGTACATCATATAATTTCTATGTCGACCAGTTTACGTTTTAAAATGGTGGAGGAGGCTTTCGACCGCAAAGCCGCTCCCGTGTCCATCCCCGACGAGCGCCCGGAACAGTACTACGGCGAGCTCGTTTTCAATCGCCGCAAGATGTTCGAGTACCTTCCCAAGAAGGTGTACGACCAGCTTATCTACGCTATCGAGAACAAGAAGCCCCTCGGGCGCGAGCTCGCCGACGAAATCGCCGACGGCATGCGCCGTTGGGCCATCGACAACGGCGCCCGCCACTACACTCATTGGTTTGCACCCCTCACCGGCGGCACCGCCGAGAAGCACGACGCCTTCATCGACCACGACGGCAAGGGCGGCGTGGTGGAGGAATTCTCCGGCAAGCTGCTTGTGCAGCAGGAGCCCGACGCCTCCAGCTTCCCCAACGGCGGCATCCGCAACACTTTCGAGGCCCGCGGTTACTCGGCGTGGGATATTTCCTCGCCGGCGTTCATCCTGGACCAGACGCTGTGTATCCCCACCATCTTTATTTCGTACACCGGCGAGTCGCTGGACTACAAGACGCCCCTGCTGCGCGCCCTCAACAGCGTGGACAAGGCCGCCACGGCTGTCGCACGCTACTTCGACCCCGAGGTGAAGCATGTTATCTCCTACCTTGGCTGGGAGCAGGAGTATTTCCTTGTGGACGAGTCGCTCTACAGCGCCCGCCCCGACCTTGTTATGACGGGCCGCACGCTCATGGGCCACGAGAGCGCCAAGAACCAGCAGCTCGAGGACCACTATTTCGGCGCAATACCCTCGCGCGTGGAGGCTTTCATGCTCGACCTTGAAATACGCTGCCACCGCTTGGGCATCCCTGTAAAGACACGCCACAACGAGGTGGCACCCAACCAGTTCGAGTGCGCCCCGATATACGAGGAGACAAATCTTGCCAACGACCACAACCTGCTGCTGATGTCGGTGATGGCCGAGACGGCGCGCCGCCACAACTTCCGCGTGCTGCTGCATGAGAAGCCTTTCGACGGCATCAACGGCTCCGGCAAGCACAACAACTGGAGCCTCGGCACCGACCGCGGCGCTCAGCTCTTCTCGCCCGGCCGCACGCCTTTGGACAATCTCCAGTTCATCACCTTCGTTGTCAACGTAATGGCCGCCGTCCACCGCCACAACGGTCTGCTGAAGGCCTCCATCATGTCGGCAACCAACTCGCACCGCCTCGGCGCCAACGAGGCACCGCCCGCAATCATTTCCATCTTCACCGGCAGCCAGCTCGCCGACATCCTTCAGCACCTGAAGGAGAGCACCGGCACCGACCTCTCAGACCTCCGCACGAAATCCGAGTTCTCCATCGGCCTGTCGCAGATTCCCGAGATTATGCTGGACAACACCGACCGCAACCGCACGTCGCCATTCGCGTTCACAGGCAACCGTTTCGAGTTCCGTGCCGTAGGTTCGAGCGCCAACTGCGCATCTGCCATGATTGTGCTTAACGCCGCCGTCGCCGACCAGCTCGCCGACTTCCACGAGAAGGTGGAGGCGCGCGTGGCAAAGGGCGCCGAGCTCAACGCCGCCATCCTCGAGGAGGTGCGCGTGCTCATCGCCGAATCGGAGCCCATCCACTTCGACGGCAACGGCTACAGCGACGAATGGAAGGCCGAAGCCGCCCGCCGCGGCCTGGACTGCGAGAACTCCGCCCCCGTGGTGTTCGACAATTACCTGCTCCCCGAATCCATCGAGATGTTCCGCCGCACCGGCGTGCTCTCCGAGGTTGAGCTGCACGCCCGCAACGAGGTGAAGTGGGAGATGTACACCAAGAAGATACAGATAGAGGCCCGCGTGCTCGGCGACCTCGCCCTCAACCACATCCTGCCCGTGGCCACGCGCTACCAGTCTATGTTAGTGGAGAATATGGTGAAGATGCAGGAGCTGCTCGGCAAGGAACGCACCGCCGAGCTGTGCAAGGGCGACCTGCAGTCCATCGAGAAGATTGCCCGCCACATGGATGTGATACGCCGCACCGTCGGCGAGATGGTGGACGCCCGAAAGGTGGCCAACGCCATAGCCGACGAGCGCGCAAAGGCCATCGCATATCACGACACCGTTACCCCCGCGATGGAAACCATACGCTACCATATCGACAAGCTCGAGCTGATGGTGGACAACGAGATGTGGCCCCTGCCCAAGTACCGCGAAATGCTTTTCATCCGATAGATGGAACCTCTGAAACACGAGTGCGGCATTGCGATGATCCGCCTGCGCAAGCCGCTGGCATATTTCAAGGAAAAGTACGGCAGCGTTTTCTATCCGCTGGGCAGGCTCTACCTCCTTATGGAGAAACAGCACAACCGCGGACAGGAAGCTGCCGGCGTAGGCGTGGTGAAGCTTAACAGCTGCCCCGGCCAGGAGTACGTGTTCCGCGAGCGCGCCCTCGGCACCGGCGCCATCGACGAGATTTTTGCCCGCATAGGCCGTATTCTGCCGCCCGACCTCGACGCCATCGACGCCGACGAAGCCGACCGTACAACGCCGTTCATCGGCGAGGTATATATGGGCCACCTCCGCTACAGCACAACGGGCCGCAGCGGCATGGAGTTCACGCATCCGTTCCTGCGACGCAACAACTGGCGCTCGCGCGCGCTAATGCTCTGCGGCAACTTCAACATGACCAACGTCGATGCCATCTTCGACAGCATTGTCGCCACCGGGCAGCACCCGCGCCTCTACAGCGACACCGTGCTGCTGCTCGAACAGCTCGGCAACGCCCTCGACAAGGAGAACCACCGCCTCTACCGCGCCTACCGCGACAGCCTGCGCGACCCCGTGCTGGCCCGTCGCATCGAGGCCGAGCTGGACCTTGGCCGCGTCCTTGCCGACACCACCCCGCTGTGGGACGGTGGCTACGCCATCTGCGGTGTTACCGGATCCGGTTCGTCGTTCGTGATGCGCGATCCTCACGGCATACGCCCTACCTTCTATCATGTTGATGACGAAATGGTTGTGGCTGCATCGGAACGTCCTGTGCTCCAGACGGTGTTCAATATCAGCGCCGACGAGGTTTGCGAACTTGCCCCCGGCAGTGCTCTGCTTATCGACCGGGAAGGCAACCCCGAGGTGCGGTCAATACTTCCGCAGGGCACCAACGAGCGTTGCTCGTTCGAGCGGGTATACTTCTCCCGTGGCAGCGATGTGGACATCTACCGCGAGCGCAAGCGCCTTGGCGCCAACATAGTGCCGCGTTTGCTCGACATGATAGGCGCACACTTCGAGAGCACGGTTTTTTCCTTCATTCCCAATACCGCCGAGGTGGCTTTTCTGGGCATGGTGGAGGGGCTGAACGCCAACTTCGACCGTCTGCGCAAGGAGGAAATACTGGCGCTGGAGCGTGAAAACCGCCTCACCGAGGAGGCTCTCACGGCTATCCTCCGCCGCAAGGTGCGGGTAGAGAAGGTGGCTATCAAGGACATTAAACTGCGTACGTTCATTGCCGAAGGCAGCTCGCGCGACGGCCTTGCCGCTCATGTCTACGACGTTACCTACGGCAGTGTGAACCCCGGAAAGGACACATTGGTGATTATCGACGACAGCATTGTGCGTGGAACCACCCTCAAACAGTCTATCCTGCGGATTCTGGACCGTCTCAATCCCGTGCGCATCATCGTTGTCTCATCCTCGCCGCAGGTGCGATATCCCGACTACTACGGCATAGACATGCCTCGGCTGGAGGAGCTTGCAGCCTTCCGTGCCGCCGTAAGTCTGCTTGAACGGACCGGGCAGACCGCCGTCCTCGACCATGTGTACGAGCGTTGCCTGCTTGGCGACGCCCTTACCGAGAATGCTGTAAAGGAAATCTACAGCCGCTTCACCGACGACGAGATAGCTGCCGAAATGACGCGTATGCTCACACCCGACAATATCTCGGCACGTGTAGACCTTGTGTTCCAAACACTCGAGGGCCTGCACGATGCCATTCCCGATTGCCCGGGCGACTGGTATTTCTCCGGCGATTATCCCACTTCCGGAGGTGTGCGACAGGTGAACAAAGCCTTCGTCGACTACTATCGGCGCCGCAAATCCTGAAATAACACCAATTTAGCATCGCAATGCAGAGCGTCCTTTCGTGGATTGCTCTGCATTGATTTTTCAGAGTCTGTTGATGTTGGATGTTAACAATATTTAGTAAAATATCTTTGTTTTTGTATTTTTTTAAATTTAAAACCGTTATATTTGTTGCAAAATTTCCAGGTAATCTATTATAGGATACGTACTGCTATAAATAACTAAATTTAATCATTATGAAAAAACTCTTACCCATTTTAACTGCTATTTGTCTATTGCCGGCATTATCGTTTGCCGAAGGTTTTATGCCAAAGGATAACTCCATTAATGCGCAGACGGGCTATAGTCCGTTTTCCGGCGCAGAATTCTATTTTGAGGGAGCTGTACAGCTCAATGGAACTTTTCCGTCGAGCCTGCTGTCAATCTTCCTTTGGGCAATACCTATCGCGTAGTCATTCCTGCCGTCTCGCTGCGCAAAGCCGACGCTGCCGACGTGAACGGCGAGATTGTCAGCGAACTGCGTGTGCCCGCTTGTCTGAATGAAGCATCCTGGAATCTCGGCCTTCCCGAAAAGGCGGCAAGTATCAAGGATATTACCTTTTATTTCCGTACAGAAACGGAATCTACCGGCGAAGGCTCGTTTAAAGTGTACCGCGAAGGCCAGCTCGTGAGCGAATTTCCCGTCTTTGCCGGTTGGGACTGGGATATGGGCTACGCTGGCGCGGATATCAGCGCAAGTATGTTTTTCGAGAAAGATGTGAACTATACGGTTACAATCGACAAGGGCGCGTTGCGTTCGGTCTGGCGCGATGATATTACGAATGAAGAGCTTTCGCATAGTTTTGTCGGTTCATACCCCGGCGCAGCAGGTCTTGAATCGCTTGGCGAAGCAGCGGCAGCCGTGCGCGTAAACGGCAGGATTGTGTCCATCGTCAACGTCGGTGAAAACGCTCTTGTCAGCCTTTACACTGCCGACGGTCGCGTTGCGGCAAACATCCGCTCCGCAGGCGGTGAGGCTTCGCTAACCCTTCCCGCTCCCGGAGTATATTTTCTCTGTGTGAACGGCAAAGCGCATAAGATTGTGGCAAAGTAAGCCCGGTCAAGCCAAAGTTTTGCCGGAGGTATACCTGCGGCAAAACTTCCTCTCCGCTCTCCGCCCTTCACTCTCCGCCCTCCGCTCTTGTGAAAGCAGCGATTTGCTTTTTTGGGGAATTGTCGTTAATTTTGTCATGAAAAACACACGGCGTACGGCCGTTTTTTTGATTAAACTAACAGTCTAAACCATCGCTCAAAATGAAGCGTATCATCACATTCTTTGCTTCACTGGCACTCCTTGTGCCCGTACAGGCACGGGAACTCGTAACATTCCCTGTGGCTGCCAACAACTATCAGGAATATCCCGAAAACAATCTTCCCGACGTGTCGCAGGCGCCGAAGGGCTACGAGAACTTCCATATCGAACATTATGGCCGTCATGGCTCGCGCTGGCTTATCGGCACATACCGCCACGACGGTGCGATAAGTTATCTTCATCGCGGCGACTCTCTTGCCGGAGGCCTTACTCCGCGCGGTAAGGAAGTGCTTGCCGAGGTAGAGGAGTATCTTGCCGACCTGCAGGGCCGCGAGGGCGACCTTTCGCCTAAAGGCGCGAACCAGCACCGCGATATCGCCCGACGAATGGCAAAGAATTTCCCCGGAATATTCCGCAAGGGAGCTTATGTGAATGCACACTCTACAATGATTCAGCGGTGTATCATCTCAATGAACAACAGTATTCTGGGATTGCTGAGCATACAGCCCCAGATGAATGTGGAAGTGAATGCGTCCGAATCCGAAACGTTCTACATGAAGAATGTTACCGACAAGCCCGCGATAAAGGCCGAAAAAGATGCCATGACGATGTATTTCGATGATTTCAGGCAGAAGAACAGAACCGACGGCAAATTCCTGGACAAACTGTTCAACGATCCCCAGGCCGCTGCTCGCGTGATGGACGAGGATGAACTTGCCGAGTGGCTTTATGACATTGCCTCGAACTCCGTGAGCACCGGCGACCAGTCCGACATTGCAGATCTGTTTTCGCACGAGGAAATCGACCGACTGTGGCGTCTGCAGAATGCGAAGTGGTTCATCCGCAGCGGAAATACCAAATTGACAAACGGCCTTGTGCCTCTGCGTCAGCGTTTTCTGCTGCGCAACATCATCGAGAGCGCCGACACGGCCATGACTTCTCCCAATGCTTCGGCAAACCTCCGTTACGGCCACGAAAGCATCGTAATTCCTTTGGTTTCTTTGATGGAACTCAATGATTACGGCAAGCGGCACGATACCCTGGAAGAACTTGCCGATACATGGCGCAGCTACGAAATCTTCCCTATGGGATGCAATATACAGATGGTGTTCGCGCGTCCGGCTAAGAAGAAAAACTATACGGCCGACGATGTTATTGTAAAGGTACTTCTTAACGAGCATCCGGTGAAACTGCCTGTACCTTTTGTGAACGGCGATTATGTAAGCTGGCCGGCCCTCCGCAACTACTACCTCGAAAAAATCGGCAATAACTGATTTTTAGAAAAAAACGATAAATGTAGGTACGTGCCTGTGGCACGTCAGCCAATGATGCGCTGATAATAAAGTGCTTATGCTGACGTGCTACAGGCGCGTCAGCATAAGCACGAACATCTTCTCGTTGCTTTTGTCGTTTTTTTAGAAAAATTCTGTTGCAAAGCGGCTGCGGCTTCGTTAATGGAGTGTAAAGAGAGATGAAATGAGCACGAATACCCTCACCGACGTTTTCACAGTATTCCGGAGCCGTCTCCGGGCACTGGCGGCACGCATAGCCGGCGATGACGAGGCCGACGATGTGCTGCACGACGCCTTCTGCCGTCTGTGGGAGCGTCAGCCGGTAGTGGAACAGGAGGCGGAGGCTCTGCGGCTGAGTACCACGGTGGTGAAAAACGCTGCCATAGACGCTTTCCGCCGTATGCGCTCACATCCGGGCGTTGCTCTCTCCGACGATATCGACGTCCACCCCGACGAACAGCAGGAAGCCGAGGATACATATGCCATTGTCCTGCGCCTGAGCAGGCGCGTGCTGTCGGAAACGCAGCTGCGCGTATTCACACTCCACGATATCGACGGCCTTTCCTATCAGGAAACTGCCGACGCCTGCGGCATCACCGAGGCAAACGCACGTGTGATATTGAGCCGTGCGCGCCGCTCTATCAGAAACATGTATAATGAAAACCGCGACCGCTATGAATGATACCGAATACATACTCAGCCAACTGGAGCTCTATTACGACTGCCGTCTTACCGATGCCGAGGAATCGCGTCTGCGCCTTCTTGTGGCTCGTTCGGCATCGACTCATCCCGAAATAGAGAGGGCTCGTGCCATCATGGGATTCAGACGTCCGCGCCGCCGCGTGTACACCGGTCGACGGTATGCCGCTACGGTAGCCGCAGCATCGCTCGTGCTGCTTGTCGTGGCCGGAATATGGTGGCTGAAAGGCTCGCCGATGACGCCCGACAGCTGTTTTGCCTACAGCGGCGGTGTATATATCAGCGACGAAAGCGAGGTTCTCGACCTTCTTGCTCAGAATCTGAGCGAATTCGGCGGAGATATCGAGGATGCCGACCAATCTATGGCTTCCGACCTCCAGGAATTCGCAGCATTTATACCCGATAACTTAAACATACAATAGTCATGAGACGGATATTACTGACATTAGCTATGGCAATATGTGCTGTTGCGATGCACGCCCAGCTGAGCATCGAGCAGATTTTCAATGCCGACTGTGCTTCCGACCCAAATGTTACCGAAGCCGTGGTAACTGGCAAGGCTGCCCAGAAAATCAATGCCAGGCTGGACAGGCTGGCGTTCTTCAAGGCCGATGCCGCCGACTATGGCGAGAAGGTGCGCAAGCTTGTCCTTGCCGACGCCCGCAACGCGTCGGGGCGCGACCTGCGATATTCCGACGGAGCGCTGTCGTACGCATATCTCGCCCTGAACAATACTCGGCCCGACAGCCCCAACACGTTTATATACTTTGTGGAAAGCCGCCGCAATAAGCAGCCCGCTACAGTTATGGTGGTGCTTCTGGAAGGCCGCCTGTCGGCCAAGGAACAGGCAAAAATTATTGAATCATTGAAACACAACAAAAAATAATATGAAACTTAAACCGCTACTCTCCGCTCTCCTGTCCGTTTTTTCCGTAAGTGCCGCTTTTGCGCAGGCTCCTGCCGACACACTGTTGCAGGCGTCGTCGGCTCGAAGCCTCAGTCTGAACTACTCGCCGGAGGTTCTGTCGCTGAACGTGAAGCAAATAAACGGAACCAAAGATACATTCCATTATAAATTCGCCGCTTCGGCGGCTGCGGCATCTGACGAGGAGCCACTGCTGTACATGGACCAGACAGTGGCGCTGAGATACAGCGATGTAGACAGTATACTGGTTGTCGCGTCCGATTCTACCCTTACTGTATCGTTCAACGACAATGTAGGCTCGCCAATACGCAACACATTCCCGCTGGCGGCGTCTCCCAACCGAAGCATCCGCTCGTGGACCGGCAACAGCGAATTCGGCCTTGGCATACCGTTGAACCACAGTGGTAAAACGAAATGGAATATGATAACAACGGGCCTCTCGTTCGGATTCGTTACGCCTGTAAACTCTTCTGTGCCGCTCAACCCGTCGATGGGGCGCAGCATGGAATGGACCTGGAATATTGTGGTCGGAGTGGAGGCGCACAGGGGCCGCAGCTCGTTCAGAACCGGTCTTGGTTTTAGGTTCATGCACATGAATACCGTAGACAGGCATTATTTCGACAAGGCTGATAACGGCCAGATTGTCCTCCGACCCTACGAGGAGGGTGCGAGCAACGTAAAATCGGGTTTTCACATGTTCAGCCTCCAGATACCGGTGTTCTATCGTCTGCGTTTTGCCGGCGAATGGGGCGCTACCATCGGCCCGATTGTCAACTTCAATACGGGTGCGCATCTTACAACCCGCTACAAAATGGGCGACCGCGAGTATAAGGTCGATACCCGCGCCATAAGCCAGCGTCCCGTTACTGTCGACGGCCTCTTTGCCATAACTGTAGGCGGTTTCGGCGTGTATGCCCGCTATTCGCCCATGAATGTTTTACGCGACCGGGCAGGCCTCGATTTCGGAACATTCTCCACCGGTATTATTGTAGCTTTTTAAAGGAATGTGGCAAGCATCATCAGCAGTGCGCTTATCGCACCTACGGCGATCATTACGTCGCTTGCAAGAACGTTGATGCTTGTCATTCCCATGTGGAATATGCTAAGTTCAAAGCCGGGCAGGCTAACGCTGCCTTTGCGCGCCTCGGCCTTGGCTTTGAGCAGATGGCGGGCAACGCCGCAGACGCCGTAGTAGCACATTGTGCCGAAGGTAGCGCCTATCAGGCCGCCAACAAGGATGTCGCCCGGATAGTGCACTCCAAGATACATGCGGGAATAACAGTTCACAACAGCCCATGTGAGGATGAAGCAGACAAAGGCTCGGCGCCGCACAACCAGAATAAGAAAAGATGCCAGCGCGAAAGAGTTGGCTGCGTGGCACGACGGGAAGCCGTAAGCGCCGCCGCGGTAGCCGTCGACAATGTTTACGAATTCCGACAGCGGATTCTCTAAGTTGGAGGGGCGCAGGCGCTGTACTGCAGGGCGGATAAACGTAGCGCAGGTCTGGTCGGCAAGAGCTATGGCGGCCACAAGACCTAACACGAACAGCGCAGCGGTAGCCGGTTTGAATTTTTTGAACAATATCAGGAGAATGACCGCATACATGGGAATCCACACAAAGCGGCCGCTGAACAGCATCATGAAGTTATCCAGAAACGGGGTATGATAGCTGTTGAAGAACAGCAGAAGCTGTGAATCGATGTTTATCAGATTGTCGAGCATGATGGTTATAATTCGGAGAGATTGTCGTAAAGTTTCTGTAGATAAGCCTTTGCGTTTTCCAATGAGGACTGCGCGTCGGGGCCGTCAAGAACAAGCGGTTTGTCGCTGTCGAGGCTGTAGTCAACGGTGTCGGTGGCTGTAACGAAGCCCATAGCCGACGGCGTGGTGTAGAATGCATAGTGCGGCGCAAGACTGTCGAGCAGGTTTTTGCTGTATACAAAACGGGAGTGATCCAGGCCACAGGCGTCCATCAGAGTGGCCGCGATGTCGGTCTGGACGCCTACTGTAGCGTTTGTGCCGCGCATTCGCAGGGCGCCGCCTGTCATTATCAGCGGTATGCTGTGGCGAAGGCGGTTGTCTTCAAGATTTTCGGGGTATACGCCGAAGTGGTCCGGAACGATAACTACAAGTGTATTGTTCCAGCGAGGCGACGCTGCCAGTGTATCCACAAAAGCGCCTATGCAGCTGTCGGCGTAGGCGAATGCGTTGAGGCGTTCGTTGGCGAAGCGGCTGCGGTAGGGTACCTTGAACGGTTCGTGGCTGCTCGAGGTCTGCACCACGCGGAATTTCGGGGTAGATGTAGTGTCGCCGCTGATATCGGCGATAACTTTGTCGAAAAGATAAGAATCCGGCGCGCCCCATTTGCTGGCACGTTGCGAGAGTGGAAAATCGCTGTCGCGCACGATTTTCTCGAAGCCCGAATTCTTCAGGAACGCGAGCATGTTGGTGAAGTTTATGTCGCCGCCGTAGTAATATTCCGTATCATAGCCGGCCTTCCTGAATTCCAGGGGCATCGACGGCAGATTTTCGGTTTTGCTCACAAACTTCATTACCGAGGTGTTCGGCTGGCCCGGAAATGCGCTTAGAATGGCCGGCAGCGCACGGTCGGTGCGGAAACTGGAGGCATAGAAGTTGGTGAACAGCAGTCCGCTGCGCGCTATGGAATCGAGGCGCGAGGCTACATCCTCGCCCCCGAGCGACGGCATAAGGTGCGACGAGAAACTCTCGGCAATAACAATCCATATATCCGGGCGCTGCGTGGTCAGAAGGGTGTCCTGCGCGGATGCTGTGTGCGTCATGGCACGGAAAAGATTGTCGGCGCGGTCGGGTTCCATAAAACGGAACTGCGCGGAGAAGTTGTTCTGGTGCGTTACGGAGTATAGGAAGCTGAAGGCCGGGTTCATGGCCGCGTGGTTCAGCTTGTAGTCGGTGCTGAAATATGCGCGGCTTGGATTCATGGTGGAGACGGTGATTCCGCCGCGTATGGGTATGAACAGCGCCGCTGTAAGCACTGTCATGGCAAGCACACCCGCGCTGCGCTTACGGCTGTCGGAGAGTGGCTGAACATGTATGCCCATTGCGCTGAACCGGAAAAAGAAGTAGAGCACTCCCGATACTGCCGCCAGGCCAAGGAAGCCTCCGGCTATCTGCAATCCCGTTACACTGGCGAAGGCCGCCGCCGGCGACGAGAAAAAGTAGAACACAGGCGTGGCGTCCAGCGGGAAGTTCCAGTAACCGTAGAGGACAAGGTTCAGCACAGCCGCCGCTGCGAGTACAACGGAGATTATCATGTAATATATGCGTTCGGCAATGCGCGGCACGCGGCTTCCGCTGGCTAACATGACTGCAATGATAATGCCCGGAACAACAGTGCAGTAGGCTGCCACGGCAAGGTCTACTGGCAGTCCGTGCCATATCACGGCAAGTATGTCGGCGAAACTGCTGTCTGTATACAGCCGGTGGTACACGGCCATAAAGAGCGGCTTTTCTACAACAAAAAGCGCTACAAACGCAAGATAGCTGACAATAAATTTTAAGACTGCTTTAATCATGGGGGAGATATTCCGGGACGGTAAAACAATTCAGCGGATGGCGGATATCAGTCATACATTATGCAAATGTACGAATAATTCCACTAACTGCCAATTTTATGAACATAATTGACAATTATTGTCTAAGTTGCCGGTGAGTTCCCGGTGAGCTTTACTGCGAAGGAGACAATTGACCATATATCCCTTTTTTTATGTGTGAATAAAAGTAAAAACTGTTTGAGTATAATGGAATTTTGCTTAATTTTGCACGATTTTGGGTTTGTAGTGGCCATTTCGCCGCGAAACCGTCGATATGAAGAATAAAGACGTAAGGAAGATATCCACGCTGGGTTCACGGGCAACTTCGCTCGTGAGTGTCTGTCTTGTGCTGATTATGGCCGGATTAGGAGCGCTTGTGGGTATTGCCGGAGCGCGTATTCAGCAGCAGGTGCGCGGCAACATGGGATTCGTCGTGGTTATGGAACGCGACTGCGTCCAGGGCACTGTGGACACCATGAAGAAGCGTCTGCATGGCGACAAGGCCATCGAGCGATATGCATACACTTCGCCTGAAGCAATTTTGAGCGAAGAAGCCGCAAATCTCGGTTCCGATATTCTTGCTATGCTGGAGGCGAATCCTTATTCCGCCGAATTCGATGTGCGCGTGCGTCCGGCATACTCAAACGCAGACAGCATCGCCGCTCTTGTCGACCGTTACCGAGAAGGTTTCGGTGTGGCTGATGTGGTGTGTGATAACGAAGTTCTCCAAGGTCTCGATACCACACTGAGGCGTGTTACGCTTGCAATGTGCGTGCTTGCCGCAGTACTCCTGATAATTTCCGTGGGCCTTATTAACAATGCAGTTAGCCTTTCTATCTACGGACGGCGTTTCATTATCCACACCATGAAACTTGTGGGTGCCACTCCGGGGTTCATCCGCCGGCCTTTTGTGCTCGCCGCCGCACGCGGGGGGCTTCTTGCCGGTGTTTTTGCCGGTGCTGTAATTCTTGCCGCGCGCTACTATGCGCCGCAGACCGACGCCGCCGTCGCCGACCTGCTCCCGTGGCCTACTGTTGTGGCTGTGGCTGCCGCGATGATTGCCGTTGGCGGAATTTTGTGCGCCGCTACTGCATATTTTGCCGCCGGACGGTATCTGCGGGCATCGTATGACGAAATGTTCATGAAATAACTTTTATAATGGAAGATACAAAAGACAAATTCGAAAAGCCGGCATCCGGAATGCCGCTGGAGAAAAACAATTTCATAGCAATGGCAATCGCCGGCGCGCTTATTGTGATAGGCTTCCTCCTCATGTTGGGCGGAAGCTCCTCCGACACTGTATTCAATCCGGATATTTTCAGCGTACGCCGCATCGTTGTCGGCCCCTGCATAGCCTTCGTGGGTTTTATTGCGATGGGGGCGGCTATTATTATAGATCCCAAACGTTTAACCTTCCGAAAGAAATAAAGAAATGGATACATTGGACGCTCTTGTCATGGGCCTTGTACAGGGCTTGGCGGAATATCTCCCGATCAGTTCTTCCGGACATCTCGAAATCTTCCGCGAGTTGCTCGGTATAGAACTCAGCGGCGCCGACAGCCTTGAATTCGACGTTATGCTTCATGTCGCTACGGTGCTGAGTACCGTAGTTGTGCTTTGGCGTCAGTTCTGGCCTCTTTGCGTGTCGTTTTTCACATTCCGGCGCGACGATAATTTCTACTACGTATGCAAGATTCTTGTTTCATGCATACCCGTAGGCATTGTCGGCCTGTTCTTCAAAGACACAATCGAACAATTCTTCGGCACAGGCCTTACTATTGTTGGTATCTGTCTGTGTATGACGGCATTGCTGCTGGCGTTCTCCTATTTCTTCCGCACAGCGCCCGCCAGGGATGCCTCACGTATTGCCGGAGCCACGCCCTACCGTGCCCACAGCATCGGCTATCTTGACGCATTCATCATCGGCTGTGCCCAGGCTGTTGCCGTTCTGCCCGGTCTGTCGCGTTCTGGTTCTACCATCGCCACAGGCCTTATCATAGGCGACAAGCGCGAGGAGGTAGCGCAGTTCTCTTTCTTCATGGTCATCATTCCCATCCTCGGCGAGGCCCTGCTCGACATCAAGGACATGATTGTTCCGGCCGTCGATGCCGCCGCCGCAAGTCCGATCGGATTCGTGCCGATGATTGTAGGCTTCCTGGCCGCATTCATAAGCGGCTGTCTTGCCTGCAAATGGATGCTGAACATAGTCAAGAAGGGCAAACTCATATGGTTCGCCGTATACTGCGTTATTGTCGGTCTTGTCTGCATATTTGCCTGATAAGACACTGTTGTACCTCAAAAAAATAAGAGCGTGAATTTTATCGCCGGAGAAATACTGTACATAGACAAGCCTCTTGGCTGGACATCATTCGACGCATGCAAACGTTTGCGCGGCGCGCTGGTGCGCCGTCTTAAGGTGAAAAAGATAAAGGTTGGCCACGCCGGCACGCTGGATCCTCTTGCTACTGGTGTAATGATTATATGCACCGGCGGCGCCACAAAGCGAATCGACGAGCTGCAGACCGGTGTGAAGGAGTATGTGGCGACGATTGCCCTGGGGGCCACAACTCCGTCGTTCGACCTTGAGACGGAAGTCGACGCAACATATCCCACGGCACATATCTCCCGCGAGCTTGTGGAGCAGGCGCTGACGCGATTCCTGGGCCGCATAGAGCAGATTCCGCCGCAGTACTCGGCATGCAAGATCGACGGTGTGCGCGCCTACGAATTCGCACGCAAGGGAGAGACTGCCGACCTCAAGCCCAAGATTCTTGTTATCGACGAAATAGAACTTCTGGAATATTCTCAGACAGAGATTAAAATACGCGTTGTGTGCAGCAAGGGAACTTATATCCGCGCACTGGCACGCGACATCGGCCTGGCGCTCGAGAGCGGCGCTCATCTCACGTCTCTGCGCCGCACCAGGGTTGGCGACGTAACAGTCGGCTCGTGCCTCTCGGTGCAGCAGGCGGCGGAACTTATCCGCACCGTAGAAGTGGAGATGCCTCAAGAAAAATAAAAATCATAACATCACTGACATAACACGATGAAACTGTCGCAATTCAAATTCAACCTTCCCAAGGATCTCATAGCCGAACATCCCTTACCGGAGCGCGACGAGGCGCGCCTGATGGTTGTGGACCGTCGCACTGGCAAGATTTCACACCATATTTTCAAAGAATTGCCTTCCTATTTCGATGAAGGCGATGTGATGGTATTCAACGACACCCAGGTTTTTCCCGCGCTGCTGTACGGCAACAAGGAAAAAACGGGCGCTCGAATCGAGGTTTTTCTGCTGCGCGAGCTGTCGGCCGAGAACAAATTCTGGGACGTGCTTGTGGAGCCGGCACGGAAGATTCGTATAGGCAACAAGCTTTATTTCGGCGATGACGAGAGCATGGTCGCCGAAGTTATCGACAACACAACTTCGCGCGGTCGCACACTGCGTTTCCTCTACGACGGCCCGCACGACGAGTTCAAGAAACAGCTCTTCGCCCTTGGCATGACGCCCCTGCCTCCCTATCTCAACCGCGAGTCGGAGCCCTGCGACGCCGAGGACTACCAGACCATCTTCGCAAGCAAGGAGGGCGCCGTAGTGGCCCCCGCCGCCGGTCTGCATTTCACCCGCAGCCTTGTTACACGCCTCAAAATCAAGGGTGTGAAGGAAGCGTTCATCACCATCCACAGTGGCCTCGGCGCCTTCCGCGCCATCGACGTGGAGGACCTTACCAAGCACCGCATGGACAGCGAGCAGATGGAGGCAAGCGAGGAATTGGTGGAAACAGTGAACTCCGCCAAGGACAAGGGCAGGAACGTGTGCGCCGTGGGCACGTCGGTGCTGCGCGCCATCGCCACCGCCGACAGCATGGGCGGACACATGAAGGTGTATTCCGGCTGGACGAACAAGTTTATCTTTCCGCCCTACGATTTCTCGGTGTGCAACAGCCTGATAACCAACTTCCACATGCCTTGTTCCACCATGCTTATGATGGTTTGCGCTTTCGGAGGCTACGAGCTTGTGATGGAAGCCTACAAGCAGGCCGTTGCCAACGGCTACCGTTTCGGCTGCTACGGCGACGCCATGCTGATAATCTGAACATCCTCATTATCACAAATAAAAGATAATCCCGCGGGGTTGTCTTTTTTTTGACTATGGAATGCTACCTTCTTGGCCTTCTTTTCGTCATGCAGTGGAATTTCTTTTGACAATTGATGTAAATAACAAAACTTTTTGTATCTTTGCGAGGCAAACTTGTCAAAAAAGCGTTTTTGCTTAATCATTTTAAGATAAACAAAAAATCATTCCCGCTTTTTTATGTCTAACGTTTTTATGGTCAAATCAGGGATGGAGGCGACAAAAAATCTTATGAAAAAAGTATTCGCGATGTTGTTACTCGCAATGGCGTCGGTCGCTGCCAATGCACAGCTCTATCTTGGAGGTACTCTCGGTATTGGCGTTGAAAATGCAAGTTATGATGGGGAATCCGCAACAAGCACGGCATTCGCAATCGACCCCGAAGTCGGCTATAATTTCAATGACACCTGGGCTGTGGGTGCGACAATCGGTGTTCAGTACCAGAATGTATCGGAAATAGATGTTACAACAGTAACCGTACTGCCATATGTCCGCGGTACTTTTGCTCGTGCCGGAATTTTTGATTTCTTCGGCGAGGTGGCGCTCGGCTATGGCCACAAGTCGGTAGAAGGACATGGAGCCAGCGGTTTCGTCGCAGGCTTACGTCCCGGCTTTGTCGCTCACTTCAACGACAAATTCGGGCTGGTGGGTAAAACAATGTTACTCAAATACAACCATTTTGACGGCGTAAACAACGTAGGTTTCGCCATCAATAACGGCTTTGAGATAGGCATACAGTTCACGCTCTGAATTCGCACGCACACGCTATCGCACTTCCGGCTCCGGCTCCCGGTCGGCGCCGAGGGCGGAGCGGAGGGCGGAACGCAGCTTGTCGGCTTCGGGAGTATGGTGCCGCAGTACATCGATTATGCCGTGGATATATTCGTCCTTGTTGCTGTAGCCGCACAGGCCGGCGACATTGCAGCCGGGGAGCATTGATTTCTGGTTGTATACTTTCAGGACGGCGGCATAGTTGTCGGTATCGGCATAGCGGTGGAACTCGCGGCAGAAGTTCTCGTAAATCTTGCGGGGCTCTATCATCGACAGGAGGCTGTCGAGATGACGTTCCATTGTGGCGATATCTTCGAAACGCGCGTCCACTCGGTATTCTACCGTGCGTTTAACGCGGTGCCGCGTATGCAGCAGCGCCTGTGAGCGGACATCGGACTTGAACATGTGTATTATCGAGCGCTTCACTTTGCCGAAAACGCGGTCGGGGTTGTGCCCGGTAACCTTTGCCATCGTGCGCACAACGTCCTCTATCAGCAGCATGTTTTCAACTTCGGCTACTTCGGGTACCATAATGCGTTTGCGCCGCAGATATGCCACTTCGGTATCGTCGCGGCGGTCGCGGTCGACAATACCGAAGGAATCGAGCTTGTGCATGGCGCTGAGATCGTTGAAGGTGCGAGTGGCTTCGATAACCTTGTTGCAGCTGCCGAGGGAATGTGTGGTAAAATCGGGGAATACAAGCGGATATAACTTTGCGTCGATGGAGCGGCGGGCGTCGCCCTCGATGAAAAGAACCGGTTTGCGGGCGCCTGCGAGGGTGAGGTAGAGTTCGTTCGAGATGCCCGAATCTGGTGGAATCACGTCGTAGTCCCATGCTGCGTTGCCGGGATCGCAGTCGCGTACCCATACCATTGGCGCCACGTTGCGTGTGGCCACGAATTCGGTGTCGTGCGTTGTGTAGCAGAAGCAGCAGTCGCTCCGCATGCTTTCCAGTCGGTTCCAGAGCGAATTTGTAACCGTCGGGTGAAGGAAGTTCTCGGGTGAGTCCACAAAAATGACAGCACCGGACGGGGCATACTGTATTGCTGCTGCATAGTACAGTACGGCTTTCTCGCCGTCAGACAGGCGCACGGCAGAGTGCCTGGTTATGTCCACACCTCTGGAAAACAGCATCTTGCCGCTGTCTATAAGTACGCGGTTGCCGGGGAAAATATCCTGCCATAGTTCTATCACGCGGTCAAGGCGTGTTTTTTTCAGTTCTATCGGCTGTTTGTCGGCCACGGCAAGTTTATAGCCTATAAGGTTCAGCATCTCGTCGTGCATAAGCTGGCTCAGAAACAGCTCGAGAAGAGTGCTGCTGATGCCTTTGTCGATTGCCGATAGCACCGCGGGCGCGAAGATGTTCCGATACTGCGGCTCCAATTCGTTTGCAGACGACAAACGGACGTACAGAGCGTGGAGTGCCGACAGGGGATAGGCCCTGTCGCCCAGATTTTCTGCCGTGGCGGCAGTGAAGCGTGTTTTGCCGGCGCCGTTGGCGCCTACAATCAGCATGCACTGTCCTGGAGAGAGTTGTATTGCCGAGGCTGCTCCCGTGCGTCGGCCCGGTAGGTCTATTTTCATGGCTTAGGTTATATATAGTGTTTTATATACTTTTGGGCTTTAACTTCTTTAGGCGCGCCAGCACTTTTGTGCGTGGCATCTTCGGATTTTCTATGGCAAGCTGCAGAAGCAGCTCGAGGTAGGGTTTCATATCGGTGTTGTGCGGAACGCCAACCATCTTGCGCAACTTTGGCAGCGGTATCTGCTGTTTGAACGAGAACAGCGCCATTCCCTCGCTGCGCAGCCGCTCGCTGTGCTGCTTAACGTTGGCCACCTGGTCGGGCAGAGGATTGGTGTATGTGATGTTGTCGGCCTGGATAAGCTCCATAAGCATGTCGAAACGCCGGGGGGTAATACATTTATGCTGCAGGCGCCGCAGCGCGCTGTCCGTCATCTTTGATGTGTCGTTACCCCAGCCTTTGGTGGCAAGATGGTTGGTGCAAAGGAATATTACCTTGTCGATAATGCGGCGGTCGTAGTGCAGCCGTCGCATAACGGTGTTTACCAGAGGCTTGCAGCGGCGTTCGTGCCCCGGGAAATAGATTCCTCCGCTTTTGCGCGTGGCCTTGCATATGGGCTTGGCAATATCGTGCAGCAGGGCCGCCCAGCGCAGATATGGGTCGGAAGGAACGCGCCCCAGTACCGTCATGGTAAAATCCCATACGTCGGGGCCGTTGCCGTCGCCCTGTTTCATGCCGTGCAGTTCTTCTACCTCCGGCATAATGTAGTGCAGGGCGTCGCATTGCAGCAGCATATTCATGGCCATCGCCGGGCGAGGGCCCATGAGCATTTTTTCAATCTCGGCCTGCATGCGTTCCGGACGCACTATCTTAAGGCGTGCGGCATTGTTTTTCATGCCGGCGAAGGTGGCCGCCTCTATCTCCCATCCATAGCGCGCGGCAAGGCGGACGGCGCGCAGAATGCGCACCGGGTCGTCGTCGAAAGTGGAATCGGGGTTGTCGGGAGTGCGGATAATGTGGTTGTGAATGTCGTCGACGCTGTAGCCGAGTATGTCCAGCAGTTTCTGACGGCTGATATCGTAGTACAGCGCGTTTATCGTGAGATCGCGCCTGCGGCAGTCCTGTTCTATGGGGCCGAACACAACCGTGGGATCCCGTCGGGTGCGGTCCGTGTATTTTTCGGCTCGCGTCTGCACAATCTCTATGTCCTCTTCCGGAAAGCCCGCAAGCTGTAGCATGGCTGTGCCGAACGACGGGAACGTTGTAGGAGCCTTAATCGCCAGGCCTTTGTCGAGAAGCCACTGTGCGAAGTCTATGCCGCCGCCGGGGAGGTCTACGGCAAGGTCGACGTCCTTTATCTCGTTGCCGAGAATTTCATCGCGGCAGCATCCGCCGACGGCAAATACGTGCCCTTCCCATTGCGAGCCGTCGATAACGTCGCGCAGATAGTCGAGAATGCGGTGGTACTGGCACAGATCCATCAGCCTAAGATTAATTCGCCGAAGTATTCGGGACGGTGGAAATCGGGCGCAGGTGTGTCGATTGGGGCCCAAGTGAGATAATATGGCGGAACGGCGTTCGAGGAACAGGCGTAGAAGTTGCCGCGCATCCTCAGTCCCGCACGGGGATGCACACCGAGAAGTTGCCAGGGAATATCGAGCGACAACGTCCATGTGCCGTCGTTGCCGTACTGGCTTGTGGGCTCCGTAATCTGCGGATTGGCCTTGCGGAGCACGCTCTTGCACTCGTCGAGGGTGAGGCGCGTGGGGTTCGGACGGCCGTATCGGCGCGAAACATACAGCGACCCGTTGATATTTACCTCGAAGTTGAAATATTCGCCTCCGTCGACAGGCTCGATAAACGCCTCCACACACGAATCGCAGCTCACCGGTTTCTGGTCGCCGAAAGCGCTGCACATTATCGGGGCCTGCGCTGTGGTGAACGTAAAATGCAGATAGTCGCTGTCGTACCATGCGCACACGCCCGCTTTCACTTTGGTGTCGGTTCCGGGCCAGTTGTTGGTGCACTCCAGGGGTGCGGAGGCGGCATTGCTTGCGCCGAAAGGTATTGTCAGTTTGTTGTCGTTCATGCTCGTTACATTACTTGTTTGTCTAAAAGCGCCATGATTACGCCCATTAGCGCCATCAGCAACAATATGGTTGCAATCACACGGTTTATAATCTTGAGCGAGCGCACATTTATGCGTTTGCCAAGATGGCTCACCAGCGTTGTTACGCCGTACCACCACAGCAACGCGCCTCCGAAAATTGTTGCGTAGGCAAATATGTGGTGCGGTATAAGAAACTCCGGCAAAATGAAGTTGAACCGCGTGAAAAGACCGATTATAAAGAAGAGTATCAGCGGATTGGAGAACGTGAGCAGGAACCCCGAAATGAATTCGCCCCAGTAGTTCGTGGATTTGTTGTCGGGTGTCTTGAGCGCCCGTGTTGGATTCTTCCGGAACAGATAAAGGCCGAAAGCCGCCAGAACAACACTGCCGATAACCTGAATCAGAAGCTGATGGTCGTCGATTATTCCAATTACCAGGCTGAGGCACAGTCCGGTGAGAAGACAGTAAACAAGGTCGCTCAACGCTGCTCCTACGCCCGTAAAAAAAGCCGGCCAGCGGCCCTTGCTCAAGGTCCGCTGTATCACCAGCATGCCTATCGGGCCCATTGGCGCCGATATCAGGATGCCTATGGCAATCCCGCGCGGTAGGATATACAGTATTTGTTCCATCGTCTCAAAAATTGAACAAAAATAGCAAAAGTGCGCCGAAATATCAACATCGGGGCGCACTAAATATCGCCGGAATAGCGTATATTTGCATAGCAGATCGGCAGTATAGTTGTCCTGCCGATGCGAATGCTCTTTAGCCCAATATGTTACGCCATACTTCCATACTTCGCTTTTTGACGGCCATGTCGTTTTCACTCTTTCTCGCTTTTGCGGTGGGTGCGCGTGAGGACAAACTTTCTGAATCAAACTATGAATACTCCGGCGGAGTAACCGACGGCAAGCAGAACGGATTCGGTATATGCCGTTACAAGAACGGTAATGTGTACAAGGGCAACTGGAATATGGGCTACAAGAGCGGAACCGGGCTGATGATATTTGCCGACGGCACGATGGACTTCGGTACGTGGGTGCGCGGAACGCTTTCAAAACCTTCCGGACGCAAGTTCAAGGTGGGCGAGAAATGCTATGGTATAGACGTTGCCAAATATCAGAAACAAGTGAACTGGGAGAAACTGGCTCTCCGGGTAGATGCAAACGGAGATATTGTCAAAGGTAACAAAAAGACGAAGTTCCGTCAGCCCGTGTTGTTTGCACTGATGAAAAGTACAGAAGGCACAACTATAACAGATCCATATTTCAAGCGTAATTTCCGGGAGGCAAAACGCTGCGGAATAATACGTGGGGCATATCACTTCCTCAGCATTAATTCGTCGGTGGAGGAGCAGGTGAGGTTTTTTATCGAGAATACACCTTTGGAGCCTGGCGATCTTCCCCCGGTTCTCGATCTTGAAATCAGCAGGCGTGTTATGGAGCAGCAACACGATAAAGTTATCAAAATGGCAAAAAAGTGGCTTAAGGAAGTGGAGAAACACTATGGCGTCAAGCCAATAATATACACCTACAACAACTACTATCTGAATTACATGAAGGGCCACGGCCTCGACAAGTACGACTATTGGATAGCACGCTACGGCTCCGAACCATCCGCCCGCCACTGGGAACTGTGGCAGCTCACCGACAAAGGACGCTGCGACGGCATCGCGCATGCCGTGGACGTAGACCTGTTTAACGGTACATACAGTGATTTGCTCAAGTATGTGCGCAAGCATCCAATAAAGAAAAGGAAAGACTGAAAATATGACGGCGATGCGCTTTGTTCGCCGAAAATAGTTAAAAAATATTGCAAATTGGCATGCTTCGCCTGTTTTAACGCTATTTGCATGCCTTTTATTAACATTTGCTCTTGTGTATGCAAAAAAACCTGCGTAACTTTGCAAGCGATAAGAACCTTGTCTCTGACTTAGACCCTTAATTATTTACGTATATTCCCCAAAAAAACGAGAATCTAAGCCAAGGCAAAATTCCGGGCTCCAACGTCGCGACGACAGTCGGAGTGTCCCGAATGGTCTTATTCAGTAAGTATGATATAATCTCTATATTTCAATTGCTATAAGGCAACAACACTTGAATCACAAATCATGCCTTTTGGCTTAGGTCCTGAAACGTTGAGTAAACGAGTTGGGACTTTTTTTGTGCCTTCCCGAAATTTCCGTACATTTGTAACTTGAAATTTAACTAATGCCTGATATGAAAAAACTTATTGTTTCTCTGCTTGCAATTGCGTGTCTGTTTGCTTTTGCCTGCACTTCCAAAGGGCCGCGCACTGTAGAAATGCCTTATGTGGCAGCCAAAAACAACGCTCTCGATGTTTGCGAGGTCTCTCTTTCCGATTCTGCCACTGCTATGAAATTCAATATCATGTATCGTCCGGGTTGGTGGATAAGGATTGATACCGCAAGTCATATTGTGGCCGACGGTAAGGAATATGCGCTCAAAAGCGCCGACGGCATTGTGCCTGGCGAGAAATTCTTTATGCCCGAAAGTGGCAAGGCGGAATTCACGCTTGTGTTCGAGCCTGTGCCTTTCGATACTGAGAGCATCGATTTTACCGAAGGTGTTTCTGGCGGATGGGATATCTGGGGTATAGACCTGAGCGGAAAGCCGGCCGCACCGGCTCCGCGGTTCTGCAAGGATTTGCCCAAGGACATTATCAATATCGACACTACCGACGTTTTCTCTGATCCCGTAATGGAAATAGCCCCTACCGAGCTTCGTTTCCATGTCCTTAACTATCGTCCGGAATACGGAAACCTCAAGGTGCTGATTTCTGGTCTGGCCGATACCGAGGAGTTTAATGTGGAACTCGACAAAGACGGCAACGGCACTATTTCACCAATTGTATACGGAACAAGCGAAGTATGGTCGGCCCTTGAGTCTATTGAACCTTACGGCGACGCCATCCTCATTGCGCCGGGTACTGATGCCGACATTTATTTCGATGCCGCAAAACTCGGCGATTACATTCTTTCCAACCGTCCCGGATACTACAATCTAAGCATCCGACGCACTTTCGATAACGGACGGTATGCCGCGCTAAATCGCGTTGCAGCCAACTTTAACCCAAAAATTGGTGCTTACGGCTCGCCTGACTTCGACTGGCGGCTCACCCCCGACGAATTTACGAAAGTATTGCTTGGAAAGTGTGCCGCTCTCCGCGACAGCCTTGCCGCTGCTGATTTCCCGCAGCCGGCTAAAGATTACTTCTTGGCTGCAATCGATAATCAGGCCCTTTCGATTATGTCTTCCGCAAAAAGAATCTACTTCAATAATTTTTACATTTTTGAAAATACAGGTGAAGGCATCAACGATTCGATAACCGCTTTGCCCGGTCCCGACCAATATGCACAGGTGCTCGCATCCGTAGACTTGTCAAATCCGAAGCTCCTTGCCATTCCAGCTTATGGAAAAGCCTGTCAGGCAGACTGGAGCAGCTGCGCTGCCGAGAACAAGCAGATGGCAGACGTTGCTGAATATATCAAGGCATACGCGAAAGCCAAAAGCGGCAAACTCTCGCAGGCCGATATCGACCGCCTCGCTGCAACACCGTTCTATGCAAATGCCGTGAAACAGCGCCAGGCAGAAGCTGAGAAGGCTTACGAGGAAATCAAGGCGAAGCTAATACCAGTACCCGAAACCGACGGCGATATTTTCGACGCTATCGTGGCTCCTTATAAAGGCAAGGTTGTGCTTGTCGACTTGTGGAACACTTGGTGCGCTCCTTGCCGCGCTGCCCTTGCTGCAAACGAACCTCTCAAGACCGGCGAACTTTCAAGCCCCGACATCGTATGGCTGTACATTGCCGACGAGAGTTCCACCCTCAGCAGCTATGCCGCAATGATTCCCGGCATCAAGGGCAATCACATGCTCGTAAGCCAGGAGCAGATTGGTAAAATACGCAATCGTTTCAACGTAGACGGCATTCCTTTCTATATCCTCGTAGACCGCGACGGCAAAGCCACAGGGCATCCCGACTTCCGCGACCACGACAAGCTCGTAGAAGGCATCAAGGCTGCACTGTAATATCATACTCTAATCACTATCAAACAGTCGGGAGACATGCCTGCGGGCCGTCTCACGACTGTTTGATATATTTTGTGGCCATTACAGCCCGAATGCTTCGGAATATTCAACAACGCCGGAGGGAAGCGTTTCTTCTGTCTGCCGGAAAACCATATAATATTTGCTTTCTACATCGAAAGGCGCACTAATGTTGAATTCAGATGCTCGTTGATATCCCAAGCGGGTATAATAATCCGGAGAACCCAGTACCACGGAACACGGGAATTGGAGATTGCGCGCTATTTCATGTCCGGTGGAAACCAGAAGTCGACCGATTCCGTGCCGTTGAAACCCTGTTTTAACGGTAAGCGGTGCCGGTGCAACAGCAATTTCTGTGCCGATGTATATTCTGCTGAACATTATATATCCGACGATTGCGCCGTTCATTTCAGCCACCAGTGATAGCTGGGGAATGTAGTCTTCTGTCTGTCTGATTCTGTCAATCAGATTATGTTCGTCGCCGTCGCTGTGTTCAGCCGAGGCAAATGCCTCCTTCACCAGCGATTCAATCTCCGCATAATCCTCCGCTGTCTCACTCCTGACAACAATTTTTGCATCGTTAATCTTTATCATGACACTCTCCGAATTATTGCGATCTATGGATAAATCCCATATAAAGAAGCAAGCCATACTGCCGAGGCAATTTGGCTTGCTGTGTTTGTGATCCGGAGGGGATTCGAACCCCTGACCGTCTGCTTAGAAGGCAGATGCTCTATCCAGCTGAGCTACCGGACCCCGTGGCTCCGGCAGACACGCTGCCGGAGCTTATCTTTTTTAGTCCTGGTTGAGGTTGACGCGTTTGAAGTCAACGGCAACGAGGCCCTTGCTGCTCTTTTCAAGGTACTGGCCTACGGAGAGTTCACCGTCGCTGATGAACTGCTGTTCCATAAGGCAGTTTTCTTTGAAGAACTTGTTGAGACGGCCCTGGGCGATGTTGTTGATCATCTGCTCGGGGAGGTTGGCTGCCTTTGAGGCTGCTGTCTCGGCCATGATCTGACGGCCCTTGGCTGCGTCCTCGGCGGTGATCCAGCCTTTGGCCATGTTGGATTCAATGTGGTCTTCGCTGTCGAAGTGGTTGGGGTTGAGGCCGGCTTTCTTGAGGGCGGCCTCTACGGCCTTGCGAACCTGTTCTTCCTTCGTTTTCTCTACGGCAACGTTGTATTCGGAGTTGATAACATCCTCGCTGACGTTTTCGCGGGCAACTGCAAGGGGATTCATGGAAGCGACCTGCATGGCTACTTCGCGGCCTACCTGATACTCTACGTTCTCCTGGTTGAAGCCAACGATTGTAGCGAGCTTGTTGCCGAAGTGTACATAGAAGGTTGTTGCGGGAGCTTCGATGCATTCGTAGCGTGAGAGTTCCACTTTTTCACCGGTCTTGCCGCTTTCGTCGGTAATGAGATCGGTAACTTTCTGGCCGTTGATAGTAGCGTCCTTGAGTTCGTCGAGAGTCTTGATGCGGTTTGCTACGGCAAAGTCCAGAAGCTGCTGTGTCAGTTCAACAAAGCCGGCGTTCTTGGCAACGAAGTCTGTTTCGCAGCAGAGTGCTACCACAGCAGCAAAGTTGCCGTCGTTCTTGGCGAGAACGCAGCCTTCCGAAGCCTGACGGTCTTCACGCTTGGCGGCGATAGCTTTGCCTTTCTGGCGGAGGATTTCAACAGCGGCGTCGATGTCGCCGTTAGTTTCGGCGAGAGCTTTTTTGCAGTCCATCAGGCCGGCGCTTGTAAGGTTGCGCAGCTTGGTGATTTCTGCCATTGTAACTGCCATATTGATATAGGTGTTAAAATGTTTACGATTAGGTATTTATTCAGCTGCGGGAGCTTCGGTTGCGGGAGCTTCCTCGGCTTCGGCTGCGGGAGCGTCGTTGCGGCGTACGCGGCGACGTTCGCGGCGAGGAGCTGCAGGTGTTTCTGCCTGGGCTTCTGCTGCTTCGTTGTCCAGCTTTTCGGCCTTACGTTCTTCCAGTCCTTCTGCCATTGCGGCTACGAGGGCGCCGGCTACGAGTTCGATGCTCTTGGAGGCGTCGTCGTTGGCGGGGATTACGTAGTCTACAGTGTTGGGGTCGGAGTTGGTGTCTACCATAGCGAATACGGGGATACCGAGGCGGTTTGCTTCAGCTACGGCGATGTGCTCTTTCATTACGTCTACTACGAAGAGTGCCGAGGGAAGACGGTTCAGGTCGGCGATGGAGCCGAGGGTCTTTTCCAGTTTGGCACGCTGGCGGGTTATCTGAAGGCGTTCGCGCTTCGACAGGTTGTCGAATGTGCCGTCCTTTGTCATCTTGTCGATGGAGGTCATCTTGCGCACTGCCTTGCGGATGGTGGGGAAGTTGGTGAGCATACCGCCGGGCCAGCGCTCGATAACGTAGGGCATGCCTACAGAAGCTGCGAGGTCTGCGATAACCTGCTTGGCCTGCTTCTTGGTGGCTACGAAGAGCACCTTCTTGCCGGATTTGGCCATGCCGCGGAGTACGTTTGCTGCTTCTTCGAGTTTGGCCTGTGTTTTATAAAGGTCGATTATGTGGATACCGTTACGCTCCATGAAGATGTAGGGTGCCATCGCGGGGTTCCATTTACGTTTCAGGTGGCCGAAGTGGCATCCGGCTTCCAGGAGCTGTTCAAATGTGGGTGTTGCCATTTTTTTTGTTCTTTGTTTACGTTCTTTGGGTTATACAACGACGGGGTAGGGAACGTTGGTCCATCGCCGCCGTTTAGATACTAAACACTTATTGTTATGCTCGGGCGAGCACGGATTTGCAAACGATATTAACGTTTGGAGAACTGGAAGCGCTTGCGTGCTTTCGGCTGACCGGGTTTCTTGCGTTCTACGGCGCGCGGGTCGCGGGTCATGAAACCTGCCTTGCGGAGAACTGCCTTGTCCTCGGGGTTGATTTTTACCAGTGCGCGGGCAATTGCAAGGCGCAGCGCTTCTGCCTGGCCTTTGTAGCCGCCGCCGTCCAGATTTACGTGGATGTCGTATTTGTCGGCTGCCTCAAGGGTGTTGAGGGGCTGCTTGACGATGTACTGGAGTATCGAGGAAGGGAAGTAAACTTCCAGGGGGCGCTTGTTGATAACGATGGCTCCGTTGCCTTCTTTGAGGATGACGCGGGCTACAGCTGCTTTGCGGCGACCTACTGCATTTATATTTTCCATGCTTTCTGTTATTTCAGTTTGTTAATGTCGATAACGGTGGGGTTCTGGGCCTCGTGGGGGTGGTTGGGACCGTTGTAGACGTGCATGTTCTCGATGAGGCGACGGCCAAGACGGTTCTTGGGAAGCATGCCTTTCATCACGTGGATGAACAGTGGGTGCATGCCGGGTTTGATATGCTTGTTGAAGGATTTCTTCATAAGCACTTCAGGCGAAAGTTCGCGCTGGCCGCCGGGGTAACCCGAGAAGGTGAGGTAGGTGCGGTCGGTCATCTTTTTGCCGGTCAGGATTACCTTGTCGGCGTTGATGATGATTACGTTGTCGCCGCATTCTACGTTGGGCGAGTAGGAAGGTTTGTATTTGCCGCGCAGAAGTTTGGCAACTTTGGCGCAGAGGCGACCAAGTACCTGGTCGGTTGCATCGATAACTACCCAGTCGTGCTGTACCTGCTCGGCGTTGGGAAATACGGTGCGATAGCTAATGGTATCCACTTTCTAATTGTTTGTTTAATAATTACTTAAATGTGCCGATGCGTCAAGGCCTACTTGGCCAAAAGCGTGCCTGCGCACACGGCCTGATCAGATTTGGACATAATCGGTGCTGCAAAGGTACGAATTTTCTGCGATTTGGCAAAATATCCGCATCCTTGCTGGTGGCGCTGAGACACTGAGAGACGCTTCTGAAAATATAAATAATGTTAAAACTGCCGCCCGGGTCGCGGGCGGCAGTGGTATCGTGTCGAGGATGCTTTATTCAGCTACTACTTCGAAGGGAATCTCCACGGTTACTTCCTTGTGGAGCTTGACGGTGGCAACGGATTCGCCAACTTCCTTTACGGCTTCCTTAAGCTCGATAATCTTGCGGTCGATGTTGAAACCGAGTTTCTCGAGTGCTTCGGAAATCTGGATGCTGTTTACAGAACCGAAGATGGTGCCTGTTGCGCTGGTCTTTGCGCCGATTGTGAGCTTGATGTCCTTGAGCTGTGCTGCAAGTGCTTCTGCGTCGGCCTTGATCTTGGCGAGCTTGTGGGCGCGCTGACGCTGGTTTTCTGCGAGTACCTTGAGTGCGGATTCGCTGGCGATTACAGCTTTGCCGGTGGGGATGAGATAGTTGCGGCCGTAACCGTCTTTCACAGTAACTACGTCGTCCTTGTAGCCGAGGCCACTGACGTCTTCTTTAAGAATAAGTTTCATATTGTGCTGGCGGTTAATGGGTTATTTCATAAGGTCGGTAACGTAGGGCAGAAGGGCGAGGTGGCGGGCACGCTTAACGGCCTGTGCCACGCGGCGCTGGAACTTCAGCGAGGTGCCGGTGATGCGGCGGGGAAGGATTTTGCCCTGCTCGTTAAGGAATTTCTTGAGGAATTCCGGGTCCTTGTAGTCTACGAAGTTGATGCCGAAACGTTTGAAACGGCAGTATTTTTTCTTCTTTACGTCCACCGACATGGGGGTGAGGTAACGGATTTCGGATTGAGCCTGTGCCATGATTTAGTCCTCCTTGTTTTCTACGGGTTGAACGGGTGCTGCTGCGGCCTGGGCGCGGCGTGCGCGGCGCTTGGCGGCGTATTCAGCGGCATATTTGTCCTGACGGAATGTGAGCCAGCGAAGAACGCGTTCGTCGCGGCGGAATGCTGTTTCCAGTTTTGCGATAACGGTGGGTTCGGCGTTGAACTCGATGAGGCTGTAGAAGCCAGTGGACTTTTTGTCGATGGGATAGGCGAGCTTGCGCAGACCCCATTCTTCGGAGTTTACGATTTCTGCACCATTGCTGGTGAGTACATTCGCAAACTTCTCTACCGCTTCCTTCATCTGTGCATCAGACAAAACGGGAGTTAAAATGAAAACGGTTTCGTACTGCATTTGTTTGGTTGATAATTAATGAATTACGTGGATTGTTTTATTTCCGGCTGCAAAGGTACGCATTTTTTTGCTGATATACAAATAAATGTTTGGTGGAGAGTGAACGGTGAAGAGGGGGCTATGAACTGAAAGTTGCCTCCGCACTCCGGAGGCAACTTTCAGAACGGGCTTATGTGTTTCAAACCCCCAATTAATAATCACAGTGCAAAGTTACGCCGCTGCCGCGGCCTACACAATACTGCGAACGGGGTATTTTTAGTCGATGATATCGAATCCGGTATACTTGCGCAGGCATTCGGGAACGACGATTCCTTCTGGCGTCTGGAAGTCCTCGAGAATGGCTGCGACGATGCGCGGCAGTGCCAGTGCCGAGCCGTTGAGGGTGTGGCACAGGTGTGTTTTCTTGTCGTCACCGCGATAGCGGCATTTCAGACGGTTGGCCTGGTAGGTCTCGAAGTTGGAAACGGACGATACTTCCAGCCAGCGCTGCTGTGCTGCGGAATACACCTCGAAGTCGAACGTGATGGCGGAGGTGAAGCTCATGTCGCCGCCGCACAGGCGAAGAATGTGCCAGGGCAGACCGAGTTTTTCAAGGAGCCCCTGCACGTGCGCCTTCATTTCCTCGAGGGCAGCGTAGCTGTTCTCGGGTTTCTCGATGCGTACGATTTCAACTTTATCGAACTGGTGCAGGCGGTTGAGGCCGCGCACGTCCTTGCCGTAGCTGCCGGCTTCGCGGCGGAAGCAGGCGGAGTAGGCGCAGTTCTTGATGGGCAGCTTCTCCTGCGGGATGATTACGTCGCGGTACAGGTTGGTAACAGGTACCTCGGCGGTGGGAATAAGGTACAGCTTGTCCAGATTTACAAAGTACATCTGACCTTCCTTGTCGGGCAGCTGGCCCGTGCCGTAGCCAGAGGCTTCGTTAACCACGTACGGAGGCTGAATCTCCAGATATCCGGCCTTGGAGGCTTCGTCCAGGAAGAACTGGATGAGGGCGCGCTGCAGTTTTGCGCCCTTGCCGATGTATACGGGGAAACCGGCGCCGGTAATCTTTACGCCGAGGTCGAAGTCTATAAGGTTGTATTTCTTGGCAAGGTCCCAGTGGGGCAGTGCGTCCGCAGGTAGCTCGGGCATGGGGCCGCCTGTTACCTCCACTATGTTGTCGGCGGCGGAAGTTCCTTCGGGTACGCCGCTGTAGGGGATGTTGGGGATGCTGAGTAGTTCGTTCTCGATTTCCTGCTGCGTGCGCTGCAGTTCGTCGTTAAGGGCTTTCTGCTCTTCCTTGAGTATGGCCACTTTCTCTTTTGCCTGTTCGGCGTCATCCTTGCGGCCTTCTTTCATGGCTTTGCCGATGGTGGCGGCCATGCGGTTCAGCTCGGCGGCGGCGTTGTCGTTTTTAAGCTGCAGCTCGCGGCGCATCTCGTCGAGGGCGAGTACGCGCGCTATGGGCTTTTCGCCATTGAAGCCCTTCACGGCGAGGCGCTCGACAATAAATTTCGGGTCGGCCTTGATTTGTTGTAATGTAAGCATTATGGAGTGTGTTACTGATTATTTGTTAAGAAGCTCGCGCACTTTTGCAGAAATAGCGCGACCGTCGGCACGGCCGGCCAGGGTCTTGGTGGCAACGCCCATCACCTTGCCCATGTCGGCGGGCGAAGCGGCGCCTACCTTTGCTATTATCTCCCCAAGGGCGGCGGTGAGTTCCTCCTCGCTCATTGCTTTGGGGAGGTATTCCTCAATCACGGTCAGTTCCGCCAGTTCGCCTTCTGCAAGGTCCGGACGGTTCTGTTCCTTATAGATAGCGGCGCTGTCGCGGCGCTGTTTGGCCATTTTTACAAGAATCTTGGTCGCGGTTTCGTCGGATAGCTCGCCGTTCGAGCCGGGAGCTGTCTTACCTTCGATGAATTCTTTTTTGATGCCACGCAGAGCCTGCAGGCGCACGCGGTCCTTAGCAAGCATCGCTGCCTTGATTTCGGCATCTATTTTTTCGTAGAGGGTCATATCTGTAATATTGGTATATTCGGAATAGTTTTACGGTTCTGTTTCAAACGGCAAAATTACAAAAATTCATCTATCCCCCGCACATCTTCTCGCCTTTTTTCTCTATAATAATTCCGAAATGCGCTGTTTTGGACCCCGCAACAAAAAAGCGGGCCACCAACCGGCGGCCCGCTGTGGGAATATGGCGCTATTATTTTACCGCGCCGGCGTTTTCGTCTTCGAAAGCAAGTGTGCAGTAGTTGTAGCCTTCGGCCTCGTAGATTTTGGTGAGGTGTTTAAGGCGCTCGTAGAATTCCTTGTAGTCACGAGTTCCGGGCTGCATCCACTGTATTTCGGCAAGTGCGCCCCAGCGCGGGAGGACCATGTACTGCGCGTGTGCGAAGGTGGGCACGTATTCCGTCCACAGGTTTGCCTGTACTCCCTTGATATGAGCTTTCTGCTCGGGCGACATGGTGTCGGGGGTAGGCTCGTAGGAATAAACCTTGTCCAGAGGCAGGTTGCCGCCGATAGCCAGGGGCTGTTTGTCGCGGTCGGGACTCTGATAGTAGTCGAAATAGAGATAGGTGTTCGGTGTCATGATAACATCGTGTCCCATGTCGGATGCCTTGATGCCTCCGGCCTCGCCGCGCCACGACATTACTGTGGCGTCCGGTGCGATACCGCCTTCAAGAATTTCGTCCCAGCCGATAATCTTGCGGCCCTTGCTGGCCAGGAAATCGCTCACGTGCTTGGTAACGTGGCTCTGCAGCTTCTGTTCCGCTGTGTGTTCCTTGTCTTTTTTCAGACCGAGTTCCTTGATTTTGGCCTGGCATTTGGGGCATTTCTCCCATTCGATTTTTGGGCATTCGTCGCCGCCGATGTGGATGTATTCCGAGGGGAAAAGGTCGGTGAGTTCGTCAAGAACGCCATCGAGGAAAGCGTATACCGAGTCATTGCCGGCGCAGAGCACTTCGGTGCTGACGCCCCAGCGTTTCCATACTTCGTACGGACCTCCGGTGCAGCCCAGGTTGGGGTATGCGGCAAGCGCTGCCTGCATGTGGCCGGGGAGGTCGATTTCGGGAATGATGGTGATATGGCGCTTGGCGGCATAGTCGATAATGTCGCGTATCTGCTCTTTGGTATAGAAGCCTTCAACGGGAATGGTGTCTATTTCTTCGGTGTTATGGCCTATGGTTGTGCCTGGACGCTTGCTGCCGATCTCGGTCAGCAGGGGATATTTGTCGCTCTCTATACGCCAGCCCTGGTCCTCGGTGAGGTGCCAGTGGAAGGTGTTCATGTTGTGGAGTGCCATCATGTCCAGGTATGTCTTTACGGAATCGGCCGGGAAGAAGTGCCTGGCTACGTCGAAGTGTGCGCCGCGGTACCCGAAGCGCGGTGCGTCCTCTATTTCGCCTACGGGGTAGTTTACGTCGTGCATGCCTGCTTCGGGAATGGATTTGCGCAGCGTCTGTACGGCGTAGAACACGCCTGCGGCGCTGCCGCCTTCAATGTCTATCTTGTCGGAATCGATGTCTATCTTGTATGCCTCGGCGTTTGTCATGTCATCGTCTATATCAAGCTCGATGTAGTTTCCCGATGGCTCTTTTGCGGAAATTCTGAGGTCGAGACCTGTAAGAGGCTTGAGATACTCGGCCAGAAACTGCGCTTCGTTGGCCAGCTTGGCGTCGGAGTAATAGATCACAGTGTTCTTGTCGAGTTTGAAGAACTTGTCGGCGGTGCCTGCGGTGTCAACTTCAATCTTTCCCGGTAGGGGAACGACGCGATAGTCGGCTGTAACTCCGGGGCGCTGGCTGCAGGAGCACAGGGCGACGCCCGTCAGGAGGGCTGCAAGGGTCTTTTTCATTGATCAGGTTGGTGTTTGGTTTTATAAGTGGTTTATTAATAAGGTTTTCTGTATTTGTCGGAACCGGGGTCGGATATTTCCTCGAGGATGCTCATGTACGAATTGTAGCGCGACTGGGCTATACGGTTTTCTTCCAATGCCTTAAGTACGGCGCAGCCGGGCTCGTGCGTATGCGTGCAGTTTCCGAACCGGCAACCGTCCGACTCGCGGAATATCTCTGGAAAATAGTGGCCTACCTGCTCGGCCTCGAAGTCGAATACACCGAAACCGCGTATGCCCGGAGTATCGATAATTTCTCCGCCGCCTGGCAGGGTGAACATCTCGGAAAAGGTGGTTGTGTGCATGCCGGTGTCGTGTACGGCCGAAATCTCCGCAGTGCGTTGCTGTATGCCCGGGATAAGGGCGTTGATAAGTGTGGATTTGCCAACGCCGGAGTTCCCGGATATAAGGGTAACCTTGCCCGCGAGCGTTTCTTTGAGTTCTGGCAGTCCGTCGCCAGTGTGTGCGGAGACTGCCATTGCATCATAACCTATGCTGCGGTACAGGTACAGAACCGCCTCAAGCAGCTCGCGGTCGTCTTCGTCGGAAAGTAGGTCGGTCTTGTTTATTACCAGCAGCGGTTTCACAGAATATGCCTCCGCGGTCGCCAGAAAGCGGTCGATGAATGTTGTGGATGTGGTGGGATGTGCCAGTGTGGCAACAAGCATGGCGCAATCCACATTGGCGGCTATTATGTGGGCTGCTTTCGACAGATTGCTGGCGCGGCGTATAATATAGTTGCGCCGCGGCAACACCGCGCGTATAAATGAAACACCGTCGGGGCCGGGGGCGGAAAGCTCTACGTGGTCGCCGACGGCAACGGGATTGGTTGTGCGTATGCCTTTTATTCTGAAATTGCCTTTGGCGAGGCATTTCATTTCAGATCCGTCGGCAAGCCTCGCAACATAGTGCGAGCCGGTGTTACGGATTATCGTTCCTTGGTAAATCATGCCCAAAGTTAATGAAAATATACAATATTCCCGTCCTTTTGGCTGATTTAATTGTTTTAGATATAAAGCAAAAAAAAGAAAATATGAAAATTACCGTGTACAATAGCTTTGTCGCCGTCGCCGCGGCCTTGATGCTGACGGGATGTGCCGACCTTGGTTTCGGCGTGGATGTCGATTCCGGCGGCCCCGGGCCTTATTACGGTTCAGAGCCTGTTGTCAATCCGTACTGGGGATGGGGTTGGGATTCTCCCGCATGGAATCTCGGCCCCGTGCCCAACCCTGTTCCTCCGCCACCGCGTCCGCATTACCCTGTTCTCAATCCGGGCATAGGGCCGGTGGTACCTCCGTCGAATCCAGGCGTCAACCGTCCTTCCGGTCCCGTGAACGCGAATCCCGGCAATAGGGTGCCTACGGTAATCGACGGAACAATGCGTCCCGGAAATGGCGGATTCGCCACTCCGGGAGCTTCCACGCCAAGGCGCTGATTAATACAACATTTGGGCTACACGCGTGAGGGCGGCGATGAATGCGTCGGCCTCGGCGCGTGTGTTGTACAGGCCAAACGAGGCGCGCACGGTGCCTTCTATGCCTAATACTTCCATCAGAGGCTGGGCGCAGTGGTGGCCGGTGCGTACGGCTATGCCCATGCGGTCAAGAAGGATGCCGGTGTCGTAATGGTGGGCGCTACCTATAAGGAAGGAAATTATCGCACTCTTGCCCGGAGCGGTGCCGAAGATACGGATGCCGGGTATGGCAAGCATTTTTTCGGTTGTATATTCAAGCAGGTCGTGTTCGTGGGCCTCGATGTTTTCTATTCCTATGTCCTCGATATATTTAACTGCCTTTTTAAGTGCGGCGATATCAACAAAATCCGGAGTACCCGCCTCGAATTTGTACGGCAGGTCGGCCCATGTCGTGCCGCTGAAGCTAACATGTCCTATCATTTCGCCGCCGCCCTGATATGGAGGCATCTTCTCGAGCAGGTCGCGCCGTCCGTACAGCACGCCCACGCCGCAGGGACCGTACATCTTGTGCGACGAGAAGGCATAGAAATCCACCCCGAGCTCCTGCACGTCCACCTTGTGGTGGGGTATGCCCTGAGCGCCGTCGCAGCAGAACACCGCGCCGTGTTCGTGGGCGTAGGAGGCCATCTCGCGTATGGGGTTGACTGTGCCAAGAACGTTGGACGCGTGGCATACGGATACAAGACGGGTGCGCTCGGTAAAGAGAGAGTGGTATACTTCTAAATCCAGACTTCCGTCGGGATGTATCGGAATAACTTTAATGGCGATTTTCTTGCGGGCCTGCAGCAGCTGCCACGGAACGATGTTGGAGTGGTGCTCCATCACGCTGAGTATAATTTCGTCGCCATCCTCAAGAAGCTGCCCGTAGCTCGAGGCCACGAGGTTGAGCGAACCTGTGGCGCCGGACGTAAAAATCACTTCCTCGATAGAATCGGCGTTGATGAATCGGCGCACGCATTCACGGGTAGCCTCGACAGATGCCGTCGCTTCCTGCGACATGCAGTGCACCCCGCGGTGCACATTGGCTTTCTCGTGAGTGTACATGCGTTCTATCTCGCCTACAACCTGATTGGGCGTCTGGCTTGTGGCTGCGTTGTCCAGGTATACCAGAGGTTTCCCGAAGACAGTGCGCTGCAGTATGGGAAAATCGCGCCTGATGGCTTCTACATCGTATTTCATAACTCCTCCTTGTTTTCTGCCGTGCGGCATGTGGCGGCGCACGTGTCGCAGCCTCCGGCAGTACCGTTTAGCCGTTTCTCAACAAGCACGTGCAGGCGCTGCCGAAGCACCTCAAAGGAAATATTGTCTACCACGTCGGCCATGAAGGCCTGCGTGAGCATCATCATGGCCTGTTCGCGTGGAACGCCGCGTGTCTGCATATAGAACAGGGCGCGCTCGTCAAGCTGCCCGGTGGTGGCGCCGTGCCCGCATTTTACGTCGTCGCAGTATATCTCGAGCTGAGGGGCGGTGAGCATACGTGCCTCGGGCGATGCAAGCATGTTGCGGTTCGTCTGTACGGCATCTGTGGCTGTTGCCCCTTCCTCCACGATAATCTTGCCGCCGAAAGCGCCGAGCGAGCGGTCGAACATTGCGTTCTTGAACAGCTGGCGGCTGCGGCATCGGTGTCCGCGGTGAATGAGTGTCGCGCGGTTGTCGGCGATCTGGCAGCCGGAGCATACGGCGAGGCCGCTGATGCTGGTCTCGGCGTCGTCGCCGTTCACTTCAATACGATATTCGTTGCGCGTGCATCCTCCGTGGAGGAATGCCGTGCATACGGTAAGCGCCGAGCGGCTATCCTGTGTGGCGTGCAGGTGCCATACGCGGGACGTGGCATCAGAGCTTTCCTCGATGTCGTAGAGTTCCACGCGTGCGTCCTCCTCGGCGGCGATGCGCACGTTCTGCGAGTTCAGATGCGCCGTGGCTGGTGTCTGCGAATGGTCGCAGAGTAGTATTTTTATCTGTGCCCCGCGGCAGGCGTGCACAAGTATGCGCCGCGGCGTAAGCATGGGTAGCGTGCTGTTGAAGATGTTCACAATCTGCACCGGCTTTTCCACACAGACGCCTTCGGCAACGCGGATGTACAGGCCGTCGGTGAGCAGGAGACTGTTGATAAGTGATGCCGCGCTGTCGTCGGTGCCAAGCATGGCCGAGGCGTCCGACATGTATTTCTCGGGAACATCGCGCAGACTGTAGATTTCAAGCCCGGAGGGGAGCCTGTCGGCGCATGTTATATGCACTGAGTCATTGGCCACCACGCACAGCAGGCTGTTCAGCTGGGGAACGCCGCAGTGGAACGAGGCCGCCACGTCGGCATTCATCGTAACGCCACCCAGGTTGACGCCGTAGTCCGGCGCGAACATGGCGTCGGCCTGGCACTGCCGCAAATCCTGCGGGTCGTGGCGGAAGGCCGCGATGGCGGCCGGAAGGTCGCGGGAGGCCTTGTCGGAAGCCTCGGCCAACAGTGCCGGGCGTTCCAGCGGGGCGTTTGCGCGCCACAGTTCAAGATACTGCCCTAAGGCTTGTGCTGCTGTCGTCATTGTTCGTCAACCTGTTGTTTAATCCAGTCGTAACCCTTCTCCTCAAGTTCAAGCGCCAGTTCCGGACCGCCGCTGTAAACGATGCGGCCTTTGTAGAGAATGTGTACAAAGTCGGGTTTTATATAGTCTAACAGACGCTGGTAGTGCGTAATCACTATTGTGGCGTTCTGCTCTGTGCGCAGTTTGTTAACGCCTTCGGCCACGACGCGCAGTGCGTCGATGTCCAGGCCGCTGTCTGTTTCGTCGAGAATGGACAGACGAGGCTCCAGTACGGCCATCTGGAAAATCTCGTTGCGTTTTTTCTCGCCGCCGGAGAATCCTTCGTTCACCGAGCGCGACGCTAGTTTGTTGTCCAGTTCCACTACGGCGCGTTTCTGCCGCATCAGTTTAAGGAAGTCGGCGGCGCTCATTGGTGCTTCTCCGAGGTATTTGCGCTTGGCGTTTACTGCGGCGCGCATGAAATTCACCATCGTAACTCCCGGTATTTCAACGGGGTACTGGAACGAGAGGAACAGGCCTTCGTGCGAGCGGTCTTCGGGTGAGAGGGCAAGCAGGTCGGCGTCGCCGAGCGTGGCTGTGCCGGATGTTACGGTGAAACGCGGGTCGCCGGCGAGAACGCCCGAGAAAGTGCTTTTGCCCGAACCGTTGGGGCCCATTATCGCGTGAACTTCGCCCGGACGGACGGTAAAGTCGATGCCGCGTAGTATTTCCTTGCCGTCGATTCCGGCGTGCAGGTTGCGTACTTTCAGTAATTCTTCGCTCATAGTGTATATTTTGTTAGCCTACCGAACCTTCAAGGGTGATTTCGAGAAGCTTCTGGGCCTCTACGGCAAATTCCATAGGCAGTTTGTTCATAACTTCCTTGGCATAGCCGTTCACAATCAGGGCCACGGCCTCCTCGGTGGGTATGCCGCGCTGGTTGCAGTAGAATATTTGGTCTTCGGAAATTTTGGATGTGGTTGCTTCGTGTTCAACCACGGCAGTGCTGTTTGCCACGTCTATAACAGGGAAGGTGTGTGCGCCGCAGGTGGGGCTTAGCAGCAGCGAGTCGCACTGCGTATAATTGCGGCATCCCTCTGCTTTGGCTGCAACCTTAACCATGCCGCGGTAGCTGTTCTGGCTGTGGCCGGCCGATATGCCCTTGGATACTATCGTGGAACGGGTGTTGGAGCCGATGTGTATCATCTTTGTGCCGGTGTCGGCCTGCTGAAGCCTGTTGGTTACGGCAACCGAGTAGAACTCGCCTACCGACCCTTCTCCGGCAAGGATGCACGACGGATATTTCCATGTTATTGCAGATCCGGTCTCCACCTGTGTCCACGACAGTTTGGAGTAGTCGCCACGGCACAGGCCGCGTTTGGTTACGAAGTTGTAGATGCCGCCTCGGCCCTGGGCGTCGCCGGCATACCAGTTCTGAACGGTGGAATATTTCACCTCCGCACGGTCTTCTACAATGATTTCGACGATTGCGGCGTGGAGCTGGTTTTCGTCGCGCATAGGGGCGGTGCAACCTTCGAGGTAGCTCACGTAGCTGTCGTCGTCGGCAACTATCAGCGTGCGCTCGAACTGGCCGGTGCCCGCTGCGTTGATGCGGAAATAGGTGGATAGCTCCATCGGGCAACGCACCCCCTTGGGAATATATACGAACGAGCCGTCGGAGAACACTGCCGAGTTAAGTGCGGCATAGAAATTATCGCGGTAGCTCACTACTTTGCCAAGATATTTGCGGACAAGGTCGGGATACTCGCGTACGGCCTCGCTGAACGAACAGAACACAATGCCGCGCTCTGCCAATGCCTCGCGGTGGGTCGTTTTCACCGACACGGAGTCCATTACGGCGTCTACGGCCATGCCCGAAAGCACCTTCTGTTCCTCCAGGGGGATGCCGAGGCGGTTGAAGGTCTTTACAAGCTGAGGGTCAACCTCGTCCATGCTCTTGGGAGCGTTCTTGCGGGTTGGAGCTGCGTAGTAGCTGATGGCCTGGTAGTCGATTGGCGGAATGGTGAGGTGCGCCCATGTCGGAGGCTCAAGCGTAAGCCAGTGACGGTAGGCCTTTAGTCGGAAATCCAGAAGCCAGTCCGGTTCTCCTTTCACTGCGGAAATATGGCGGATCACATCCTCCGAAAGACCAGGCGGAATAATGTCCGTGTCGATGTCGGAGGTGAATCCGTACTTATATTCTCCGCCGGTGGCATCGGATATAAGTTCTCTTTCCTTTTGTTCCTTGTTTTCTATGTTGTTGTCGTTCATTGCAAATATCGGTCTTTAAAGCAAAACAACGAGTGGCTGCCATTAGTTGTTCAGATATCCCAGGACTTTTGGCGCCAGTTGCACCACGGCGTGTCGCCAGGGTTTTGAGGGATTATGGAACGCTGCTTTATACGCCGGCTCGAACCCGAGGTACACGTTTATCAGCAGGCTCGTTACAATCAGCCATAAGGCTGCACGGAACAATGCGCCGGCAACGCGGTTTACGAATCCGAGTTTTACCGCCTTGAGTATGGCGTAGATCATTCGTGCAACAAAGGCTGCGCCCAGAAACACCGCCACGAACAGGCAGAAGTAGGCGGCGGCTGTCATTAGGGTGGGATGGCTGCTGCTCATCCCTGTGAACCATGCCGCTACGTCGGGGCCGAACACGCGGCACGCAAGTATTCCCAATACCAGGCCCGCAAGGGTTCCCAATTGCTGGGTGAATCCTTTCATGGCGCCCGTGAAAAGGGCTACAAGGGTAATGAAAAGCAGGATTATATCGATGGCAGTCATGTGCTGTTGGTTTAAGACCACAAAATTACAAATTTTTTTATGAATAACATTTGCGCCCTCGTAAATAATTGCTACCTTTGCACCCGAAACGGGCTATCCCCCGTAGTGGACAGATTTGGCTGCTTGCAACCACTGGAAAAAATGCTAAAATCGCCTTCGTCGTGCGTCTGTGCCCCTGGTGTGCAGGCTCCGATGTGCAAGGCAGCGATTATTCAGCTTGCGTGGCCGCCCTGTCCTGGGGTTCCGGTCGCGTTTTTTTGTTGCTCTCCTCTGCGGAGAACTGAATAAGTTGAATAATAAAATTCTGAGTTATGAATTATCTCTTCACTTCCGAATCTGTTTCCGAAGGTCATCCCGACAAGGTGGCCGATCAGATTTCAGACACTATCCTCGACGAATTCCTTGCACGCGACCCTATGTCAAAAGTTGCATGCGAGACGATGGTTACAACCGGACAGGTTGTTATCGCTGGCGAGATCAAGAGCGAGGCTTACATAGACATGCAGGAAACCGCACGACGCGTTATCAACGAAATCGGTTATGACCGCAGCGACCTGCGCTTCGACGGAAACTCGTGCGGCGTACTCCTTGCCGTGCACGAGCAGAGCCAGGATATTAACCGTGGCGTGGAGCGCGAGCGCGCCGAGGACCAGGGGGCCGGCGACCAGGGCATGATGTTCGGCTACGCAACCAACGAGACTCCGCTATACATACCTCTCACACTGGCGTTGAGCCATAGCCTTATGATGACGCTGGCCGATATTCGCCGTGAAGGTGTGGACATGACATATCTACGTCCCGACGCAAAAAGCCAGGTTACGGTGGAATACGACAGCGACAACCGTCCCGTACGAGTCGTTACAATTGTCGTTTCAACCCAGCACGACGAGTTTATAGATGCTGCCAGGGAAGGCATCTCGCAGGAAGAAGCCGACAAAAAGATGCTCGATATAATACACCGCGATGTGGAGAACATCCTTATTCCACGAATGCGCGAGAAGCTGCCCGAGAATCTGAAGAAAATGCTCGACGGCGGCTACGAGCTGCTTGTTAACCCCACCGGCAAGTTCGTTATCGGTGGCCCTCACGGCGACACCGGACTCACAGGCCGCAAGATTATCGTTGATACCTACGGAGGCCACGGAGCTCACGGCGGCGGAGCTTTCTCGGGCAAAGATCCCAGCAAGGTCGACCGTTCGGCTGCTTACGCCGCACGACACATCGCCAAGAACCTCGTTGCCGCAGGTGTTGCCGACCGTGCGCTGGTACAGGTGGCATATGCCATCGGAAAGGCCGAGCCTGTAAGTATTAACGTCAATACCTTCGGAACTGCCCACTGCGGTATTTCCGACGCCGAAATTGCCCAGAAGGTGAACAAGCTTTTCGATATGCGCCCGTATGCCATTGAGAAGCGTCTGAAACTGCGCTATCCCATATATCGCGAGACTGCATCCTACGGCCACGTCGGACGTACGCCAAGGGTTGTGAAGAAAACATTCGAGTCGCACTACGAAAAACCGTTCACCGTGGAGGTTGAACTGTTTACATGGGAAAAACTCGACGCTGTAGATGCCGTACGCGCCGAGTTCTTCGGAAAATAATAAAGAAATAGATTTATATCGCCCCCGTCAATACCGGCTTGTCTCCACGGCAACGGTATTGCCGGGGGCGTTTCTGCTTGAATGACCGGGTAATGTGCCTTCGCGCAAGATGGTGAGACGGTAGTTGTAGTTCATGCCCGGCCGCCACCCGCGTGTGCCGGAATCGTCCTGGAGCGGAAAAAAGATATACCCCCAATCGCGGTTGTCGGCATTCGGCAGCAGCTGGTAGGGTGTATCTTTGTCGGGCCATATTTTCTCGCCTGTTACCGAAGATACGAAACAGCATGTCAGGCGGATGGCAGACCCGGTGATATGGCCGTTATTCTCGTAGAGGGGTGCGAACGTGAAGGGTACCAGAAAAATATTTCCCTGATTGTCGATATGCTGCGGCCTATCGGTAAGCCTGAGGGCTCGCCCTTCCCCCGCAACATAGTATGGAAACATCCCGTGTGCCTGCTCCGTGATGTAATAGGGCCAGCACCCGTCGATGTCGGGATGCCCGGCTGTTGTGCTGAAATCAGGAAAATAGAATTCGCCGCCTACGCATACATTGTACAGCATGGCTTCTTTGAGATATACCTCTGTATCGGGCACTGCCGATTCCGCCGAAATATCCACTTTCGCCATTGTGTGGCAGAAATTCATCCGCAGCCGCCCGTCGCTCTGAATGGCATGCGCTTTTACGGCAATTACAAGGTCGGTGCGCCCGTTGTCGGTGCGGTAGTTGAGGGTCGTGTGCCAGTATGGGTTGACGTTTATGCTGATATCCATCGGGCTTACGGCCATGAACGTTACCGGTTTGTCGGGCCACTTTACGGCCGGCTCGTAGTACCAGGAATTCAGTCCTGTGCGCCGTACCTTTACATTGTCCATAATCATCTCATAGCCATTGTCGCTTGTGTAGGCGCATACGTTGAAGTTTGGAATGTTCAGCGTTGTGGTCGGCCCGGACGATGGTGCCGCGACCTCGAAATCCAACAAAGCCTGCGGCTTTGGCGCAGGCTCGTCGGTGGTGCTGCACGCCGAGGCGATTAATGCCGCGGCGCAGGCGATGGTTGTTCTGGCCCTCTTCAACCCCATGAATGTCGAATCAGTCTATGTCGTCCTGGGCGAATTCGGGATATTCGTCCACCGTGATGTCGAAGTCGATGGCGCCCTGGCCGCCGGGAACGCCGAGAGTAAGGGTATAACGGTAGGCGCGGCCTGTTTCCCATTCATTGTATTCGCTTGTCGCCAAGGGGAAGTATATGAATGCTGTCCGCGACGCGGGATCGTATCCTGTAGCCGATGCCGATGGCCATACGAGTGTGCCGGTGCGGCTGTCGGTCATGTTGCAGCGTACACGCAGGTAGGCTCCCTGGCTGTAGTCGTTGTCCTTCGTGGAGGCAAGAACTTGCGGTACTGCGAACATATAGCCGGTGCTGAGAAACTCCTCGGCTTCGTCATCGTCTATTTCTTCCATACCCTGGAAAAGCTGATAATCAGTTACTCCGTTCTGGTTGTACCACGATCCGACGATGGTATTGTCGGCCGACGTTGTCTCGCGTGGGAAGCTGAAAGAGCCGATGCTGCATGTGCCGGTAAGGTCTACGTTGCTTACGTGGATGTCTACCATTTCGCCCGGGCGTCGTTTTAGCAGGAAGCGTACCTGTGAGAGGGCATGACGGAAGTTGACTTTTACCTGTTTGGAGGTGGCCGAGGAAAGTCCGATGTTGACACCGTAGAGAAGATCGGTGGTGCCGTTGTTTATGAAGCCCGGTATATCGGTCTGGTTTTCTTCCATGTCGTTGACTGGATTCTGTGTCGTTATGTTCTCAGGGCTGTAGCTGTAGAAGTTAACGCTTTTTTCCAATGGCCAGTATTGCACTGGGGTGTAGGTCCACTTGTTGTCTGTTTTGTTTACTTTTACATCATTCATGTAAACGTCGCCGTCAACAAAGCCGTATACGGTGAAGCTGTTCAGCGATTCCGTGGTGGTTACTGTACGCGACTGCTGGGCGTAGGGGGCTGTGGCTGTGAATGCTATCACATTGGAACTCGGCTCTATGTTCACATCGTGGTCGTTGTTGGAGCATGATGCCAGGCCCAGAGCCATTACGCTTAGTGCCGGAATGGCGGCGCTGTAAAATTTGTTTTTGCTGTTTAATCTCATAACAAAAGGGGAGAGTTTAAAATTTTTTATATCTTTATGTACAACAATTGCGGCTATAAGGCGGTTCAACGGCACTAATTCGTTAATTCGATGTCTACGGTGTCCCAGTTGTCAACACCTACCTGAATATTGCCCATGTCGCCTTCGTCATCTACTTCCGGAAGGTCGATACCGCCTACACGTATGGTAAGATTCATGGCTGTGGCATATGGTATAACCTGTGGGCCCACGTCGAAAACATAGTTTATCTTCTGGCCGTCCTTAAGCCACAGGTTTATGCTCAGGCGCGTGTTGTCGCTGTCTGAGGCCGGTCCGAAGCAAACGACTGTGCCGGAGAGTGTGGTTGCGTCAGCGATAGTCAGCGGTGCGGGTATCTCAACCTGCCCGGCACTCCGAGTGCCGGTGGCAAGATGTTTGTACGATGCAAGCCCGTTGAGCGACATGGACAGCATTCCTATCGATGTTGTGTTGCTGACATTTTCCACAATAACTTTATAGCAGCAGGTAAACTGTGTCGGCGCGAGCGTTATGTAACTTTCCAAGTCCATTGCCGAGAAGCTGAAGCCCCGCGCTGTGGCGGTATACATCATGTCCGGCTGGGCGCACACGGGCTGCGATACATCGCTTCGCGGCGGTGGAGCCGATCCGGCATATATTCCGTCCAGAACGGAGGTGAGGGTAGTGGGCGATGTATAAGCCATTGCGGTGCCGGAAGAACCCAGACCGTTGAACAGCACTGAATGTGTATCGTTGTTGAACGTGAGCACGTCGAAGGTCCCTTCGTCTAGTTCCACTTCGCCGCCGCCGGCAGGAAGTTCGAAACGCCAGTAGTCGTAACCGTCGTGAGGATAAAACAGCACCGACATTCCACGGGGAACGGAGTCGGACGCTACTTCATGCCAGTCGTAGCTCACCGCCACCGTGCCGTCGGTCGGACACGGTTCCGGATACTCGAAAATACAGGAGGCTGTCTAACAACCAAAGTTAGGCAGTCTCTATTTTATACACAAAATCAGAA
>CALEUL010000036.1 GCA_937921035.1 uncultured Porphyromonadaceae bacterium | reverse complement strand
AAACACGAAAGCAGGAGATAAACACCTGCGATTAGTGTTTACCTCCTACTCGATTATTATAGTAAGAATTCAGACATTGATTGGTACAACGCCAATGCCGCTGCGGTCGGGAATGATAACTTTGCCGTCGTTGATTTTTATACCATCGAAAATATCATTTGCGATAAGGAGATTCCCGTCAAGATCAGCCCAGTCGACCATCGGCGACAGCTGTGCGGCGGCAGTTACGGCACAGGAGGTCTCTGTCATACAGCCGAGCATTACTTTCATGCCGAGAGCACGGGCGAGGACGGCCATCTTGTAAGCCTCGTGCATGCCGGTACTTTTCATCAGCTTGATATTGATGCCGTCGTATGCACCTGCGGCACGTTTTACATCCGGGAGACGCTGCAAGAACTCGTCGGCGATAATTGGCAGCGGAGAGCGTTCGCGAAGCCATGCGGTATCGTCGATGGCTGTTTTGTCCATCGGCTGTTCAACAAACAGGCAGTTGCGCTCGGCAAGCCAATGGCACATTTCCAATGCTTTTTCTTTGTTATTCCAACCCTGATTTGCGTCAACGCATATGGGTACATCCGAATGGCGGCGGAATGCTTCAACAATTTCTTTGTCGTGATCCAGACCCATCTTGATTTTGATGACTTTGAAAGGCGAGGTCTCTTCAATTTTTCTGCGCATTTCGTCGGGGTTCGCGTCATAGCTGATGGTAAACGATGTATTGGGCGTATTCTCTGGATTCAGGCCCCAGATACGGTACCAGGGCTGATTCATTATTTTACCTAAAAGATCGTGGAGCGCGATATCTACCGAGGCCTTGGCTGCGCGATTGTTGGGTGCGACAGACTCCATGTATTCATGAATATCTTCTATACGGAACGGATCGGAGAATTGCGACAAATCCAGCTTGGAAAGAAATTCGGTTACCGATGCAACATTCTCGCCAAGATACGGCGGCATCGATGCCTCGCCGTAGCCAATGATTCCGTCGTATTCCAACTGCACCTGCACATCCGGCGTGGTGGTGCGTTGCGAACGGGCCAGATTGAAGGAATGTCGGAGTTTGAGTTCGTAAGGTTTGAAGCTTAGGTTGAGGCGTCCCGTGCGGCCGACTTTTTTTGTGGGGCTGTCGAGCGCCGACATGGAAACGGGACTTGCAGCGATAAGAGCTCCAAGCATACTTGTCTTTATGAAATTTCGGCGGTTCATATAATAGTGGTTATAATTATCTGTTAAAATACCAGGGATGATTTCGGGCACGTGTTATGCCTTCGGTTTCTTCCATCCCATTGATGCGCACAGCGTGGAGAAATGGCGTGGTAAGATAGCTTTCGGATTCGGGATCCACGCTGTTTCTTTTTACACGTCCGGATGAGTGTACATAGTTGCCTGCGTGATCGTAGATAGCGACATGTGTAACTTTGCCGGTTTTTGCATTACCGAAGAAAAGAAGATCGCCGGCGTGGCAACGGCGCCAGTCTTTGGCTTCGATACGCGTACCGGTCTGGGCCTGCTGCGAGGCATCGCGCATAAGGATTATGCCGTTGGCGAAATAGCTCACTTTGGCCAGACCAGAGCAGTCCAAAGATTTTGTGGAAGTTCCGCCCCACAGATATGGTGTGCCTTCGAGCGAATATGCGGTATCGAGTATTTTGTCGGGATTGAAATTTTGTGCAGCCCATTCTTCTATCGGTTTAAGAGCTTGTGAGCTCACATAGCCAGAACGACCGTCGGGCAACTCTATTTCAAGACGGCCATTCTCAACATGGGGTGTCGTTGCCGGGATTCTGACAATGCAACCGTTGACAAGATCGCTGACAATATCTCGCGGACTGGTAGCGGTCGCGGAATTGTATACACGCACTTGATCGAGATTGGTAACTATAAATCGTTTGGAGTTTCGCCAGTCTTTAAGTTCATCGGCTGTCTTGGAAACCACTGACGATGTTGGAACCCAGGCGATATAACCGTCCGGGCACTGCACACGCCACCACTCCTTAGCCTTCTGGAGAACGCGCAGTGGTGTGCCCATCAGAGCTTGTGTTGCCATTTCGGCAGCATGTGCGCCTCCTGTGCGTAGGCTTGCAACAGAAAGACGGACCTGAGCCCAGTCGTCGTATGGAAGCACTGACAGACTGTCGGCAAAATCGATATCGGCGATGTTCATACGTTCTATTACGGCCTTGCGAGCAAGCGAATCACTTACAGCGCCAGATAGAACCAGCATACCGTCGGGGTTATTGAAGGCTTTCACCTCGAATACGGCCTGACGTTTGTCGGGCGCATAGTCGTTTTTTACGTTGCCGATAATGTCGTTGGCTTTGTTGAGCGCGTTGACAGAGGATTGCCCAAGGGCGCTCCATCCGGCTGCAATAAGACAGAGTACAAGTATGGAATGTCGTTTCATTGTAACGGTTCTTCGATTGGTTCTGATGTTATTACTTCAAGATTGTAGTTCCATGCGGGGTAGAAGAGGTTGCCTTTGCGGCATTCGACTTCGCCTACCTGAAAATCGACTGTTTCGCTTCGAACGAATTTTTTTGGGGGGAAGAATGGCTGTCCTACATTTTTGTTGGCTGCAAGTCTGTGCGAATCCATACCGTGAGAGTAAAAATGCTCGATTTCGTCGTTCCCTGAATTGCTGTATCGTCCGAAAGAAACATCAACAGGCATCCAGCCCACTCCTTCGAAGTACACTTCGGCCCAATCGTGCAGGTTTATTTCTCCGGGGTGCAGCATCCAGCCGCTCTCCCAGCGTGCGGGTATCCCGAGTGTGCGCATCAGCGAAATGTACATCAACGAAACCTGACCGCAGTCGCCGTGGCCTTCGTCAAGAACATACTGAGGGATACAGTCGATTGTACTGTATTCCCGTGCGCCGGCCCAGGGATAGTGTTTTATTATATAGTCGTAAACCTTTTCGCTGCACAGGAACGGATTGTTTTCGTCTCCTACGATTTTTCTTGCCAAAGAATCCATGCGGATGATATGACGATTGTCGAAAGCCGTGTACCGCTTGTACAGCTGGCTGTTTTTGTCGTATGGCTTAAGAGACTTTACTATCTCATCAGGACTTTTATAGGCTCCCGAAGTTACGAATTGACCGACATATTCAAAATGTGCCGTATCTCCTACTGCGGGAGCTGGAACGCGGAAACAGATGCTGTTGTGCTCCGATTTGCCGTCAGAAAGTACATATTCGGCCGGTTCGGCATTGAGAATCCGCACATCGCGCTGCCGCGAACATTCTTCGTTGTCAAATGGTACAGGCATCCATACGGTGATAGTATCGTCGGAAATGACATCGTTGCCAGGAACATCAACCGTGAAACGGTAAGTAACACGATGGCTTAGGCCGCGTTGATTCGTACCTTTGTAATACGATAGCACTGAATCCACATACGAGATTCTTTGAAGCGATGCCGATGCCCCGCGCGGTTTTACTCCTCCGTTATAATCCGGATTCAGAAGATTGATGTTACGGGGCGATTTGCGGAAGAAGCGCTGTTCTCCGTTGATCGTATCAACCTCCACATAGCGCATCGCTATAAAACGGTCGATATCGGCATCGGTTACTTCAGGATGATTCTCTCTAATCGCATCAAGCAACTGCTGGCGTGAGAGATGGAAGTCGGACTCGATGCGTTTTTGTATAGCTGTAGCAGAATCAGTTTCCAGCCAGGTCGGACTTTCCGCCTGTTTGTACATTTTGTCTGCCTCAATCTTTATGAGATAAGCGCCGGCCGCGCCTACTCCAAGGGCGAATATTAGTATGATTGCTTTTTTCGTTGTCATGGATTCTGAAAGATTTATTACAAATTTACGAATTTTTTGCCAGTCAAAGGTCCTCTTGGTCAGAAAAATCATGATTCCGGCGTCAGAGTGCCCAAATCAATATTGATTTCGCCGTCGAACGACGGATCTATGGTCATGCCGCCATCTATCGCGGCTGTTAGGAACCGGCCTCTGATTATTGCATTCATTCCCTGTTGTACAGGTATTATTATGTAGTCGCGTGCAAGCACTTCGTCTGCTTGATTCAATATTTCAACAAAAGCAGCCGTTGGAATGGTTTCGGAAGCGGCACACAGACAGTAATCAAACCCCAGTTCGAGTTCCTGGCCTTGAAAATCAGATAAATCGGGGAGGGGAGTACAATACTCAATTTCGGCGGTGAGTTCTTTGCGGATTCCATCGATGCAATTGTAGCCCAAAGCAATGAAATCAACGTACCGTAAGCGCATTTTTAATTGAGCAGGTTGCACGCCGCCGTTTGCGAGCCGGCGTTGAAACGACTGTACATCTGTCGCTATGAGTTGATATCGGCCAATGGGGCGGAACATGTCTATGGCGACATCGACACTTGTGCCTTTCGTGTCGGAGTATTGTCTTAGGTCTATCTCGGCATTGCCGGTGAATGCATCTTTGGCATTGTTGCATGCAGTGTATGCTCCCTTGTATTTTACCGGATACAGATCCTTTGTATCATAGAACAAATCTGATTGGATATCTATGTCAGAAACATAATCGCTCCAGATAACGATGTTGTACTTTCTGGCGTGCAGTCGCATGGATACTTGCTGGCTGAAAGTTGTGGCGCTTATATCATAATCATAAAGAACGCATCTACGCACAACCGACCTGTCTGCGGCATCAACAGCTTCAACAATGAACCTGTGTACGTGTCCTGATTCAGGAGATACATTTTCGCGAGTTCCTGGTAAGTTTATATCGAGGTTGATTTTTACCAGCATGGCAATGTCGGTTGGGTCTATTCCAAGCTCTCCGTCTTCCGTTAGGTATGGTTCTTCATGAAGGACACATCCGGGCAACAACATGGTCAATATTATTAGTGTTGCAACTAAATATGTGCGTGCCATGCTCATTTTCCTAATACATAACAAAGGTTAACGCCCACCTGAGTTGGCCCGAAATAATTGAGAGTTTTACGGTCTTTCAGTGCTCCATTGTCAATGTTGTAATAACGGTTATATTTGGTATTCGCGTAGCCGACTGAAAGAGAAAAATCTATTCGCCATCTCTCGGAAAGATACACTCCATATGTGTAGTTCAGTGATAAGCCTGTCAATGGGCGTCCAAAATCCTGATACCGATAGTCGCCGCAGCGTAGGTTGTAAAATATGATGTTGGCTTCGATACCGACCGCATGACCTCGTCCTGGGTTACGGAACCAGTACGAAACGCGAGGCTGCGTACCGAGCACCCTAAGTCCAAGGTCCTTCTTCCAGTTCCAGAAGCTCCATATTACTGGGATGTCGAACGAGAAATGCTGCGATATGCTACAGCTGAAATCAACATTGGGAACAGCGATAGCATCGTATGCTATGTTAGTCTTTATTGCCATGTATCGCCGAGAAGCTTCTTCCTCTCCCGCCTTGGTCTGCATGGAGAAGTTAAACGTGCATAACATGATCAATGCTTTTGCAACATGGCGATTATTCAAGAATCGGAACACATCACAAAAGTAAAATAAATAATTGAATAAACAGCCCGTTTACGGATAAAATTCTCAACAATATTTCGTCGGAGAGTCGGCGAATCCTATAGTAGAATTATTTGTCGGTAGCAGGCACGAATGTTTCAAAGCTGTTGTCTGTATAGAGTACTATTATAGACGCGATCTTTTTTGATGATTCTTGAGCGCTTACCGATTTGTGTATAATATCTGCTACACTGGCGGTTTCTCGTGCAGTTTCTTCTTTTTTGGGGGGCGCTGATTGTCCGGGAGTGGAAAAAAGGTTGAAATTGCCAAAAAACTGCTCTGTTTTACTTTCTGTTAAATCCAGTTCTCTATTTGATGCATTATTATCGAAATCTTTGAATGCTGCATTTTGAGAATCAATATTCTGCTTGTTAGTAATATATGAATCTGTGGAGTCTGAAAATGTACCGTTTTGAGGCTCTGAGAATTCAATATTTGGAATTTGCAGCATCTCTCCTCGACCAAATAGCAGCCATTCGATGCTTAATTGTGGAAATGCATCGTTGAGTTTCTCGAGAACCTGATTATTCAAAGACTTGTTGCGTCCGTGGAGCATCTGCGAAAGGCTGGGGCGGGGGATGCCGGCTTTGTCGGCAAATTGCGAACTTGTTAATCCGCTGGATATTATAAATTTAGTTAGCCTTTCGATTATCGGGCTCTTTTCAGGTTCGTCCATAGTTCCAATTTGATAATTTGACTTTGCAAATGTAAAAACTATTAGTGAGAAATGCAAATTTATATTCCAAAATTTAAGTTTGCGAATGTTAATCAGTGAGTTGCTGATTGTTAATTCAGATTGTTTGCAAATATAAACAGCCCTGCGGATCAATAAATTAGCGTAAGATCGTATTTCTAAAGGGTTTCTTTAATCACTGTTTGTAATCTGCGCAACAACACCATGATATTATAAACGTGTCGAAGGTTCGAATTCGAACCTTCCTTGTAACGCAAGAATTAAACTTTTACAGTAGATATTCTTTGCAATATACTGGGTCTCAATCTATTGTGTGCCTTGTTAAATAGTGTGAATCACTTATCTGATATCTGCGTGCGTATGTGTAAATAATCTCTTGGAGTGCTTAATTGTAATTGCAAACTGCGATTTTACTCTCGTAAATTGAAATTTCTTTCTGGTTTGACAATTCGTAGTTTACTGTTTGTAATTGCGTATGTTGAATTGTTGTCGTTTTTGAGTTTAAAATCTAACATTGGGTGTCTGTCGTGTTTAGGTCTTGTTTGCCATTTTGTTTCTCAAATTCATTTTGCTGAATCACATTGCCTCCGACCTTGTCTCTTTGCCGACGGAATGCCCTGAGAATTCAATATTCTGGATATTTATAGGACTCCTTTGTAAATGGAACGTTCTCGTCGCATTAAATGTTTGGCTAATGTTGTTGTAATTTGTTGAATATATGCTAAAAACACCAATACTATACATAAAAAGGCTGTCTTTTTTGATGTGTTTTTATGTCTATCCTGAGATAATTCTCTTTTCCACCGTTCTTTTTTTTCTAAAGATTTAGAGCAACAGCACTTTTTTTTCTCTTTTTCTCCGAAATGGCTGCGGATGCTCAGGCTATAATGAGTTCTGCTCCTTGTCAATAAAATTATAAGTCGTCTTGCCTCTTATCAGATCCTGCTTTTGAGGATGTGGTAAGTTGTGCTTGTTCTTAATGGTTATGATTGTTTCTATAGTTTTTGACGTGCTTTTTCGATATCGTTATAGTGTGTTCGTTTGTTTTATAATCATGATTATGTTAAATATGCAAATGCGGATATACACGTACCCTATTCAGCGCATCTTCAACGTTTGTGTAGGCGGACTTTTAGCGTTTAATTAATAAGTTGCAGTATCATTCAATAAGTTTCGTTGCTTGATGCAAAGACAATCAGTTGCCAGTGTATCACATTCCATTTGGCAGTTGCATTCGGTATTGTCGATTGAACGCTGATTGTTTTGCGTTCCAAGGGCTGGAATATCTACGGATATGCTTGAATAGACAATCATATTGATTATCAGTATCAGAACAAAAAGTGTAATCAGTTTCATCAGGCGATTCTACAAGAGTTCTCTCTGCAGCCGGACGAGAAATGTGAATATAGAAAAATGGGCTGCCCCCATGCTCTCTTGTAGGTATCGCCAAACACCTGAATACACGCACGGAAAGGCACCCCATATTGTATGAGATGTTGCCGTGCCTTGTGTATTCTTTTGAGAGTTGGCGATTTCACAAGAAATAAGGCACTTTTCTGAAGTTTTAAAATGTTCGTCTACTCTAAGACTTGGCAAAGTTACAAATTTTTTGTGAGGATTAGTCCATTTGATTGATAAATGGCTATGGTAGCGTGAGATATTTTTTAGAGCGATTTACTATTATTATGATACTCTCCTGATGATATTGCTTTGTTGCTTATCTGAAAATTTGTAACTTTGTAAGTTAATCAAACTTCAGACATGTCAGTTTCCAATATATGTATAAAGGGTGCCCGAGTCAATAATCTAAAGAATATTGATGTAGAAATCCCTCGTAATAAGCTTGTAGTAATCACAGGCCTGTCGGGTTCCGGCAAGTCATCGTTAGCTTTTGATACTCTCTATGCCGAGGGACGCCGGCGTTATGTTGTAAGTCTTTCTTCCTATGCTCGCCAGTTTATGGGAAAGATGCAGAAGCCGGAGTGCGATTTCATTCGTGGTCTGCCGCCCGCAATAGCTATTGAACAAAAGGTAAACACTCGCAATCCGCGCTCGACGGTAGGGACTTCTACGGAAATCTACGACTATATAAGAATGCTTTTTGGTCGTGTCGGGCATACATTTTCGCCTGTTTCGGGCGAGGAAGTGAAAAAACACAGCATTGAGGATATTCTTGCATATGTGTCTGTATTTCCACGAGGTACCCGTGCAGTTGTTGCTGCTCCAATTATACTTGACGAAGGTCGTTCCTTGGAACAGCAACTTGAGATATTCAAGAAGGAAGGTTATACCAGAGTTATTAATTCGGATAACGAATTTGTTGAAATAGAAGATTATAAGCCCGAAAAGGATAGTACTCCCCTACTACTTGTAGATCGGCTAGTACTATCTGATGAGAAAGATGAGATTTCTCGGTTGGCAGAGTCGGTCGAGACAGCTTTTTTTGAGGGTAACGACGAGTGTGTGCTGCTTGCCTGGCCTAACGGTCAGGATAAACCGGTGAGCAGGAGCTTTTCAAAGCGTTTCGAAACTGATGGCATCTCGTTTGTCGAGCCAAACGAGCAGATGTTCAATTTCAACAATCCGCTTGGAGCATGCCCTAATTGTGAAGGTTTTGGCAACACGCTTGATATAGCCGAAAGTCTTGTAGTTCCGCAGCAATGGCTGTCGGTGTATGAAGGTGCCGTTGCTCCCTGGCGCGGCAGTTTCTCAAATTGGCTTAAAGACTTTATGGCGGCGGCATATAAGATAGATTTTCCTGTTCACGAACCTTACAGCCAGCTGACACCCGAACAAAAGCGTTTGCTTTGGGAAGGCGACGGTAAAGATATAAAAGGGATTGATGCGTTTTTTGATTTTGTGCGTTCGAAACGTCAGTCGATAGAATACCGCATGATTCTTGCACGTTACCGTGGTCGTACGGTCTGTCATGCCTGTCATGGTTCGCGTCTGCGCCCGGAAGCATTGTATGTCAAGGTTGGTGGAATGACAATCGCTGAATTGGTTAGAATGCCGGTATTGGAGCTTAAAACATGGTTTGCGAACTTGACGCTTGACGAACACGACACCAAAATAGCCGCGCGTTTGCTTGTGGAGATAAAAAAGCGACTATCCTTCCTTTGTGATGTGGGTCTTGGATATCTTACACTCGACCGTGTGAGCAACAGTTTGTCAGGCGGCGAGAGCCAGAGAATAAACCTCGCAACATCGCTTGGCAGCAGTCTTGTCGGTTCGCTTTATATTCTTGATGAGCCATCCATTGGACTGCATTCCCGCGATACCGACCGTCTTATCTCCGTACTTAAGAAACTTCGCGACCTCGGTAATACTGTCGTTGTGGTAGAGCATGACGAGGAGATTATGCGTGCTGCCGATTATATCATCGATGTGGGACCCGATGCCGGTCGCCTCGGGGGGCGTATTGTATTCAGCGGGACACCCGAAAAACTTGAAAATGCCGATTGCTATACTGCGAAATATCTTACCGGACGACTGGGAATACCTGTGCCGATAAGTCGCAGACCTGTTCATGATTTTATAAAAGTTGAGAAGGCGACAGAGCATAATCTCAAGAGTATAGATGTGGCATTTCCGCTTGGTGTCATGACAGTAGTTACTGGTGTGAGCGGTTCGGGAAAGTCTACATTGGTGCGCGATATTTTCTATCGTGGTCTGTGTCGTAAATTATACAACGAAGGCGACGCTCCTGGCATGCACCGGGACATTACGGGCGATTTAAAACGTGTGAAAGAGGTCGTCTTCGTGGATCAGAATCCTATAGGAAAATCCACGAGGTCCAATCCTGCCACATATCTGAAAGCATACGACGAAATACGCTCGCTAATGGCTTCGAGACAGGCCGCCCGACAGATGGGACTTACGGCTGCCGATTTTTCGTTCAATACCGAAGGGGGCCGTTGCGAGGCCTGTAAGGGCGAGGGCCGTATAACCATAGAGATGCAGTTCTTGGCAGATGTTACCATCGAATGTGAGGAATGCCATGGCAAACGTTTCCAGCGCGATGTCCTTCAAGTGATGTATCGCGACAAAAATATATATGACATTCTTGAAATGACTGTAGACGAAGCCATAACCTTCTTCGGAGAAGATAAAGAAGATCGGACGGCAGAACGCATTGTCGCGCGTCTAAAACCACTTCAGGACGTCGGATTAGGGTATATCAAGCTGGGGCAGTCCTCCTCTACCCTTTCCGGCGGCGAGAACCAGCGTGTTAAGCTTGCATATTTCCTGGCAATGGGCGCATCGTCCCCGACAGTCTTTATATTCGACGAGCCTACAACTGGCCTTCATTTCCACGATATTCAGCTGCTTCTGTCATCCTTCAACCGGCTTATAAAACTTGGCCATACACTTGTCATAGTAGAGCACAATCTCGATGTTATCAAGTGTGCCGATTATATCATCGATATGGGACCGGAAGGCGGTGATGCAGGTGGTAATGTCGTTGCGACAGGCACACCAGAGCAAATAGCTGCATGCCCAGAAAGTATCACCGGCAAATATCTGCAGGAGAAATTGACTTAAAAAGTGAAGTGCATGGCGATACGGACGCCGCTACGGTCTATTTTATAGGGACAGTTGCGGTAGTTCAGTCGCCATACATAGTCGACTCGGAGAATAGTAAAAATATTGTCAAGCCCTGCGGAAATCTCCATGTAGGGCTTGTTCATTTTGCTTACAGCCGCGTCTGCAGGGAAAGCATACAGTTTTTTGTTGAAGAGTGGATTGTTTTTGTTGGACAGTGTACCATATAGGCCGCTGAAGCTGATTATTTCGCGCAGACGCAGATTCCTGAAGCCAGGAATCAGATTGAACAATGCTCCGCGCAAATGCCAGCTTATATGCCATGATGCGTACGTGGAGTTTATAAATTCCATAGGATTCATAAGCGCGAAACTTCCCGGTTGGATAGTATAGGAAAGGTTAGCGTTCGGGATGAACAGCTCAGGGAACGGAGCTGCATCCCATACGTGCCCTCCGGAAAAGTTCGTGCGCAGTTTTCCGAGAAAAGACAAGGAGAAATCCTTGGATACCGAAAGTTCCGTGCGGCTTACACCGAATGTGGAACCTAAGGCTTTGGGAGCCCATAGGTGAGTAAGTTCAAGGACAAGGGCATCATGGTTCACCGGAACGCGCATACTGCGCATCTGAAAGAATTTCTCGCCAGGGGCATAACGCAACGTAAGACCGAGCATAGTTTCGTTGTAGTGCGAGAATTCAGTTCCGAAACCATTTACGAAACGTACGAATGGCGAAGCTTCCTCGCGGATATGGTTTACTTTTGCTACAAGCGAGAAATTATTGGCAAGTTCGAGCGTATACGCCCCTTCTGTCTCTCGACGGTAAGTGAAGCGGTCGTCAGGCATTCGTGCAAGCGATAGCACGAAATTGTCGGCATTGGTATACAGATAGTGTGTACCAAGTCGGTCGATGTCGTATTTATGGCTGATTCTAAAGGAGTGTATGGGAAATTCTCCAGGATGATATTGTTTTGCATGGAAGGAATATTCGCCCTCTACCTTGTATTTCCATTTGCGGTCGCGAAAACCGTATGCGACGTATCCGCTTGCAAATAGATGTGGATTCAGATTGGCTGTGGTGAATCCTCCAATACGCAGACGCAATCCTTCTAAAGAGTTGTAACTTGCCAAAGTATTTACCGGTCCGATGTCGAATCGGCTCTTTCTGCTTGTCGGGATATATCCGCGCTCCAGCACCTTTATAACCTGTTCTCCCCAATAGAATAATTTGTTCCGGCGCAGACGTTGCATCAGCAGTTCCACTCTGCTCTCGCCTTTTTGCATATCTGCCAGACGGGCTTCCTTCCAGAAAAGACTGTCGCGAGAGTACGCGTCCGGTTCGGTATATACGTTCCCTATCCGGCTGAATATAGTCTCTGCTGAGTCCGGTTTTACAAACGAATGGTTATTGAAGTTGATTTTTCGTGCGATATACAGTTCTGGTGTACCTGGAATAACCTGCATGATCGCAAACATATTGTCGCTTAGTTTCAGGCGTGAACCGTCCGGAGCTTTTCTGAAATCCTGTCTGATTTTAAGTGCTTTCACATAATTCAGATTGATATCGTCATCGATCTCCATATCAACCCTTCGCACGAACATCGTAGTATCGTTGGCCGGTACATAAATATGTCCCTTGAAACCGAAAGAGGCTTTGTTGCGCGGATAAAAGGCCAGAACGATATGTTTTTGGCTGCTGCCGTCGAGCACCGCAGTGCTGTCTACAAGGTAGAATCTGTAGAAATCGGGAGATACCGACGACAGAGGGCTGACAAAAGTGTTACGCAGAAGAGGTATGTCGTTTGCATATAGTTCCACTTCGCGCAAAAGGTCATCGAGAATTGTCTGCGCGTTATCCTGCTCCATGAATTCGTCGAGTCCATTACTTTTTATGCCGTGTATGATATTTTTTTCACTCCTTGGCGATTTGCGATAGCCGTAAGAGGATGAGCGTTCTTTTACGGACACGTTCAGAACCGGCTTCCCGTCTATTTCAGAGGTGTCCACATGTTCCGACAGGTAAGGCATCTTCTGCAACATCTTGTTTTGTGAGGCCGTGGTGTCGAAGTCGTTGATGCCTATGGAAATACGTTCGTATTTGTCGAACGTATAATAATTGTTGTTCTTGGGATCGGTCTTGGATGCGCGGTTTCTTATTCTGCGTGCGAATTCTACGGCAGGGTTGTTTTTCTTGGAATACTTTTTTTTCTTAACCACTATTTCCGCCAGTTCCTGCGAAACCGGGGCGAGATTGATGTCATACAATTGTATGGACGATTTGCGCAGTGGCACGGATTTGGATTCATATCCCTGGCATGAAGCTACAATCTCTGTTGCTCCGACTGGTACTCGGATTTCGAAGAAGCCTTTGCTGTCGGCCACAGCAGTCGTATTTGAATCCTTCACGCGCACCGATGCAAATGGCAGCCCTTCCAATGAAACGGAATCGCGTACAATTCCCTTGGCCATGTTCTGGGCTATAAGAGAGCCTCCCGTCTGGATCAGCAGGAACAGGAGCAGACAAATAATGCTTTTATGTGCCGCGTACATCAAATATTTATTGTAATTTTATGCAAAATTTCGAACTATGGCAAAAGAGATAGAACGCAAGTTTTTAGTTAGAGACGATTCTTATAAGGCCCTCGCTGTCGGTAGCGATGAAATCGCTCAGGGTTATATTTCGGCCAATCCGGACGGCACTGTGCGCGTGCGTCTTAAAGGAGAAAAGGCATTTCTTACGGTTAAGACTCGCAATCAAGGATGTGTCCGCAATGAGTGGGAATATGAAATTCCAGTTGCCGATGCGCGTCAGATGCTCGGGAATTGCCAGGGTTCCATTATAAGTAAAACACGTTACTATGTTCCTGCCGGTGATGGGCTGCAATGGGAAGTAGACGAGTTTCACGGAATCCGTCGCGGCCTCACTGTTGCCGAAATAGAACTGCCAAGCGAAGGTACCGCATTTGCGATACCTTCGTTTATTGGCGATGAAGTTACAGGCGACCCTGCATATTACAATTCTTCGCTCTCCAGAGGCTGAGAACCTTCTGTGTTGTAATCGACAGCAGGAGTAGGCTTATCGCGGCGTATAAGGCGTACTACGTTCTCCACATGTTGGGTATGGGGGAACATATCAACCGGCTGAACAGCGTCGACACCGTATTTGCAGTCAAGCAGGTTAATATCGCGAGCCTGTGTCGCGGCATTACAGCTTACATACACTATCACTTTGGGTTCAGCCCTAAGAATTGTTTCCACTACATCTGTGTGCATCCCTGCGCGTGGTGGATCCACAATCATAACGTCCGGACGCCCATGCGTGGCAATGAAATCGTCATTAAGTACGTCTTTCATGTCCCCTGCAAAGAATTCGGTATTGTCGATGCCATTTATCGCGGAATTGATTTTTGCGTCCTCGATTGCTTCGGGCACGTATTCGATTCCTATTACTTTGGCAGCATTGCGGCTCACGAAGTTAGCGATTGTACCCGTACCCGTATATAGGTCGTATACAAGCTCTTTTCCAGTAAGCGTGGCCATATCGCGGGCAACATTGTACAACTTGCATGCTGTGCGTGAATTTGTCTGGAAGAACGATTTTGGACCAATTCTGAAACGTAGTCCCTCCATATCTTCCTCGATATATTCCCTGCCGGAATACAGAATAACATCCTGATCGGCGATGGTATCGTTCACCTTCTTGTTCACAACATACATCAGGGAGGTTATCTTGAAGTTTCCCTTTAAAGCTTCCATCATGTCCTTGAGTTCCTGCGGCCGGTCCTGACCTACCACAACAATAACCATAAGCTCGCCTGTAGTTGTTGTGCGGATAAGAAGTGTGCGGATAAATCCCTCCTGAGCGCGCAAATCGTAGAAAGGAAGATTATGCTCCTTGCAGTATTTCTTTACAAACAAACGGATATCATTACACCATTCAGGCTGCAGATGGCAGCGTCTGATGTCCAGAACCTTGTCGAAAGCGCCGGAAATGTGAAAACCTGCGGCGTCGCGGTCGGGAAAATCCTGTCCGCTCTGCAATTGTTCGAAAGTAAGCCAGCAGCGATTGGAAAAAGTGTATTCCAGTTTGTTCCTATATTCCCATATCTGGTCGCTGCCGACACATGCCGGTATTTCCGGAAGGTCTACCTTTGCTATACGCTCCAGCGCATCTACCACTTGTTGGCGCTTGCATTTAAGCTGATATTCGTATGGAAGGTGTTGCCAACTGCAGCCGCCACATATGGTGAAGTGCTCGCATCGGGGCTCTACCCTAACGTTTCCGGGTTGTACTATGCGCTCGATACGGCCTATTGCATAACTTTTCTTTTTTTTCTGTATCTGTATATCTACAATGTCGCCTGGCGCACCAAATGGTGCGAACACAACCATATCGTTTACGCGCGTTATGGCATTGCCCTCAGCGGCAACATCTGTTATTTCAACATTCTCCAGCAGGGGAAGCTGTTTCTTTTTTCTCGCCATTTCTTTTTTTTGTGTTTGAAAGTACAAAGTTACTACAAAAAAGTGAAATGCGGAAAGAAATAGTGATAGAATTGAGTTACAAGGGTTTCAGTCGTGCTTCCGATTATTCGTGAA
>CALEUL010000035.1 GCA_937921035.1 uncultured Porphyromonadaceae bacterium | reverse complement strand
TGGAATCAGTCCTAATTTTATCTCGCTTCAAAATCTTTTATCGGACAGCAATAATAAAATTTACCGCCTGTTTTTGCCGTCTCTTGCGGGCACAAAGAAAAAGACCGGCCTCACGGTCGGTCGTAATTCCTGAACTTTGTTGTCTATTAAAGAGTTGACTGATGTCTGTATTGCAAAGTAATACAAAAATCGGTTGACGTGCAACAGTTGTGGGTAAAAGGAACAAATATTCCTACGCAAAAGCCAATAAACCTATCTCAAGTATCGTGTACGGATGCCTTTGATAAGGATTCCCGCTTTTTGCAGAAGGCTTTTGCGTGTCCGCTTCCATGTGTTGGCATAGTGGTGTATGGAAACAGTGTTTTCGGTGGTGCGGATGCTTCCGTCGCGCCAGTCCTTGGCGCAGAAGTAGTCGATGGGGTATATTGCCGGGCGTTCTTCCTCGGGCACTGTGGGCATCACGACGCGCGACAGCACCGAAGGCTGAGGCGTGCGGGTGGGATGTCCCCACCAGCTTATGAAGTGTCGCTGCCTGTAATTGTCGAGGAATGCCTTGAGCCACGGAGAACCCGCCTCGGCGCCGATTACACCGGTGCCGATAGCATCGGTTTCGTAGCCGATGAACGATTGGTGATGTAGGAACGGATCGAAGGATTTTAGCACCTCGATGTCAGTGTCCAGGTATATGCCTCCGTGGTGATAGAGAATATGGAATTTGGCCACATCGCCTGTGAAAACATATTGGCCCATGTCGTATGCCTCGCGGGCGTAGGTGTATTCGTTGATGTCGAAGTTACTTTCGTCCCATCGTTTTATTTCGTAGTCAGGCAGGCGTCGGCGCCATTCTTCAAGGTATTTCTCAAACTCGGCAGGCAGCGGGTTGCCGCCAAGCCAGATGTAGTTGATAATCTTGGGAATCATTTCTCTATGGGTGCGAGGGTGGTTACGGCGCCTGTCGCCGGGTCGAAGATGGCCTTGTACGGCTGAGTCTTGTCGGTGAACAGTTTGGGATCGAGCCCGAAAACAACGCCGTACTGTGCAACAGGCACAGTTGTCTGCGCCACTTTGTTGCCGGCGTAGTAAATCGTTACTCTCGCAGTTCCGGGAATAGCGTAGGCCACCCCTCCTTTGGGGTACGATTTTTCCGTCCCTTTTTCATCTACGGGGAGTGTGCCTTCCTCCAGCAGCTCTATCTCGGCTGTTATAGGAGCGCCGGCAAGGTTGTCGGCGTCTATTATGCCGTCCACTGCCGAAAGGCGGGCAACCACGACAGATTCGGCGCTGTCAGGCTCCAGCGAAACTTTCCTGACAATTGTGCCGGTGCTGCGTACACCCTGGAACATAGCCGTGAGGGCCGCTTCCTGTGCGGCGAGATTATCGAGCACAAGCTTCATGGCAGCCCCGTCGGCCGGCGGATTGTCGGCATTGCCGCTCAGCAGGTCGCTGCGTGTCTCGCGAATCTCAAAGATGCGCTGAGCGGCCAGTTCTGCCTTCTTGGGCAGCGACGAACTGCGGGCCATATCGGCCGTTACGGCCTCGCTTGCCGCTTTGCCTTCGAGCGGCGATGGAGGGGCGGGCTGTGCCAGAGGTAGCATCGGCACAGGTGCTGCATATACTTCGTCGGTGTTGATGGCAAGCGGCAGATTGTCCGGTGTAAGATTTATGAAAGCCGACGAGCCCGGTTTGAATTCCGCCAGCTGGCGGTCGGCGTCCGAAGCGATGCCGCGGGGCACAATCGTTACACTTTTTACCTTTGCGCTGCGCGATGGCTCGTGGATGGCGTTGTCCGTGCCTAAGTAGCGGCCTGCGTAGTTGTGGAAATCGCCGGGCTGCTCGCTTGTAAGCTCAGCCTCGATATACAGGTCGAGCACTGTGCTCGGAAGGGTGTATGCAAGGCCGTATTCGTTGGCTTTGCCGGCAGTGATTTTGTGCGATGCCTGGGCGGTGGCTCCCAGAGCCAGGGAGCCTATTGCGGCGGCAGCGAGTATTCGTTGGATTTTCATAAGCCTTTGTTTCTATGGGCGTCGGGTTTGCTGTTAAGGATAGAGTCGATGGCCGGCCCTATGGCGTCGGCTACGTCCTCGGCTGTAGTGCCTGCGATACCGCACTGGCGCGCGGCGATGCGGCCTGCTATGCCGTGGATGTAGACGGCTGCCACCGCGGCAACCTCCGGAGCCATCTTTTGGGCGATAAGGCCTGCAAGAAGTCCCGTGAGTACGTCGCCGGAGCCTGCGGTTGCAAGGGCCTCGGTGCCGGAGGAGTTCACGAAAATGGAACCGTCAACCCAGATTGTGAATGTCCACGGTCCTTTAAGGACAATGGCGATGCTGTACCGTTTGGCCATCTCTATGGCCATGAGGGTGCGCGTGCTGTGCGATGCCTGCTGGCCGAACAGACGGTCGAATTCTCCGGCGTGCGGCGTAATCACAGACCGTATGGGAATGAAATCGAGCAGATAGGGGCGTTCGGCGATGATGTTGAGGGCGTCGGCATCAAGCACAAGGGGTTTCTGCGATGCGAAGCAGTCTTTCAGATACGTGTCAAGCCCGTTGGACGTCCCTTCGGAACGTCCTATTCCGGGCCCTATGGCAACGCCCGCGGCGTCGTGCTCGTCCTCGAAATAACGTATGTCGTAGTCGGAGCCGTCGGTCGCGAACATGGCCGAGGGTACGGATGTCTGTAGAACGTAGAAGCCGCAGCGTGGTGCATGGCATGTAACCTTGCCGCATCCGCTTCGGGTTGCCGCGCGTGTAGCAAGCACGGCGGCACCGAGCATGCCGTAAGAGCCGGCGAAAATCAGAGCGTCGCCAAGGTCGGCCTTCGACATCACTCGCGAGCGTTTCGGCAAAGCGTTGCGTATCGCAGGGGTATCGACAAGGCGGCACGAGCATTCTGTGTTCATCATCGCCTCCTCGTTGAAAGCAACCGGGAGCGTTTTCCATTTGCCAACCAGTTCGGCATTCTCGGGCATGAAGAACGACAGAGTCGGACCTACGAGGGTTAGTGTCAGTTCGGCGTGGATGATATTGCGGTTCACCATCCCGACGGCGAGGTCGGTGCTCATGCCCGACGGAACGTCGATGGCCACCACGCGTGCGTTGTGCTCGTTGATATAGCGCGCAACTGCCTGGTATCCGCCGCGGAGCGGCCTGCCGTATTCGCTGCCGAATATACCGTCTACCACGAAAGTGCGTGAATTCATACGGGGCATCGTGAAGTCGCTTCCCGGGTTCACAACCTCGTTGAGGCAGCTGTCGCCGCAGGCGGCGATGTATCTGTCGCGGGCGGCGACGGTATCTGCAGTAAGAAGGTTGCCGCCGATGTTGAACAGCGTAACCTTGGCCTGGCAGCCATTGGCGTACAGCACCTGCGCGGCGGCAAGGGCATAGGCTCCGCAGATACCGTCTCCGGCAAATATCAGCACCTCCGCATCGCTGCCGGAACGCAAAACCATTACCTCGTCGGCGACGGCACGGCCAACATCGTCCACAAAGCCCGCACGCCGTGCCATAGCAACCTCGCGCTGGGGCCCTTCAAGACTGAGGATTTCTTCGAGGTTGCCGATTGTGGCATCGGTGATACGGGCAATGTCTGCCGGGGTGTAGATATTTTTCATATAGCAGTATCAGAGCGCAAGCAGCGCTTCTACTTTTTCGCGGATGGATTCGGCTTTCTGGCCGCCAACAAGACGAAGGTCGGTTTTCTGGCCGTTTTTAAAGAAAAGGATGGTGGGGAGACTGCGGATTCCGCATTCAACGGCGAAATCATTCTCCTCGTCGAGGTTGTATTTGCCGATAACGACACGGTCGGCGTATTCTTCGGCAATCTGTTCCACTAAGGGTGCCATTGCTTTGCACGGTCCGCACCATGTGGCCCAGAAGTCGATTACTACGGGTTTCCCGCTTGCGATAATCTCTTTGATGTTTTCGTCGGTAAATGTCATGATTGTAATGTTTTATATGTTAACTTATCTGTTTTCTTTCTATCGAGAAGTCGAAGCCCATTCCCTCGAGGCTTTCTATGAACCGTCGAGAGAGAGGAAGGTGCAGCGACGACGCGAACATTAGCTTTCGGCTGTGCTCAGGCGAGAACAGCACAATGTTAATGCCGGCTTCTTTGGCTGCGGTCGGCTTGTTCTTGCATGCCGCAAGCTCCTCGCTGAGCAGAGACTCCAGCGTGGGGGCCTGGTCCGGGGTTATGGTAATGTCGATGTCGCCAAGCAGATTGCCCTTGAGGCCGTCAAGTGGCCGAATGTTGTCAACGCCGAAACGCACGGTGGTAACTCCGGTGGTGCGGTTTGTGCGGGCGCGGTAGTTTCCGGTTACGCACACAGCAACACCGGGGATGCACAGCTTGGCATACTCGGCTTTCTGCTTCTCGAAAAGCGTGATTTCAGTAACGCCGGTGAAGTCCTCTATTTTAACGATAGTCATTATACTTTCGTTCATAGTCTTGCGTTCTTCGACGTTCATAACCATGCCGGCGAAGGTTATCGGCTGCGGCATCGGTGTCTCTATTTCGTTTTTCTCGGCGGCGGTGCAGTTAACGCCGTAAGTAACCTCGAGCCAGTAGGGATCCAGTGGATGGGCGGATAGGTACATGCCCACAAGGTCGCGTTCGCGGTTCAGGCGCGTGAGGTTGTCCCACAGGGGCATCGACGGTATCCTCGGGCGAGCCGACTCTAAAATCTCCGTATCGTCGAAGCCGAAGAGCGAGCTCTGCGATTCGCGTGCTTCCTGCTGGCGCAGCTGGCCGTAGCGCAGTAGAAGCTCCGAGATAGTCTCGCCTTTCTTGCCCATTTCGGCGCAGAGGTCTTCGCGCTTGATGTTCTCGAAGCAGTCGAAGGCGCCCGCGAGGTTCAGGTTGTCGAACACGCGCCTGTTTATGGTAGATGATGGCACGCGCTCCACAAAATCGAAAATATCCTTGAATTTGCCGCCGGTCTGCCTGGTCTCCACTATGGAGCGCACAACGTCCCCGCCCACACCCTTGATGGCGTTGAGGCCGAAACGCACAACGCCCGGCTCGCTGACAGAGAAGTTGGCGTACGACTCGTTGATGTCCGGCCCTTTCACCTGCAGCCCCATAGCCCGGCATTCGTCCATATAGAACGACAGCTTTGTGATATCATCCAGGTTTCGCGACAGCACGGCCGCCATGAACTCGGCAGGGTAGTGCGCCTTCAGGTATGCCGTCTGGTAGGCAACCCAGCTGTAGCACGTGGCGTGGCTCTTGTTGAAGGCATAGGAGGCGAATTTCTCCCACTCCTTCCATATCTTTTCAAGCACTTCCTGCTTGTGCCCGCGTTCGGTGCCTCCTGCGATGAACTTGCCCTTTAGGTGGTTCATCTTTTCGATTAGCTTCTTGCCCATCGCCTTGCGCAGGGTGTCGCTTTCGCCGCGGGTAAAGCCCGCCAGCTGGCGCGACAGAAGCATCACCTGTTCCTGGTATACCGTAATGCCGTAGGTGTCTTTAAGATATACCTCCATTTCGGGTATGTCGTATTCAATCTTGGAATCGCCTCGTTTGCGTGCGATAAACTCCGGAATGTTTTCCATAGGTCCCGGGCGGTAGAGGGCGTTCATGGCAATGAGGTCCTCGAACACGGTGGGATGCAGCTGGCGAAGATAGCGCTGCATGCCGGGCGATTCAAACTGGAAGGTGCCTATTGTTGCTCCGCGGCTGTAGAGGTCGTAGGTCTCCTTGTCGTCGATGGGGATGTTGTCGATATCCACCTCTATATTCTGCGAACGGCGTATGTTCTCCACGGCGTCGCGGATAATAGACAGGGTTTTAAGACCCAGAAAGTCCATCTTTATAAGGCCGGTATCCTCGATAACGCGGCCCTCGTACTGCGTAACCAGAATCTTGTCGCCGTTCTTGTCCGCGGCTGTGCTGACGGGCACCCAGTCGGACACGTCGTCGCGGCAGATGATAACACCGCAGGCGTGAACGCCAACGTTGCGCACCGTGCCTTCCAGCTTGTCGGCAAAGTTCATAAGTTCGTTCACGCTGGGGTCGGAGGTCATTTCCTGCTTGAACTCCGGCAGGAAGTTGATGCAGTTGGACACCGTAGGCTTCAGTTCCTTCTCGGGCTTCTTGGGGTCCGGCGGCATGTGTCGCGGGATAAGTCTGGTAAGACGGTTCGATGTCGCTATCGGCAGGTTCATTACGCGCGCCACGTCCTTTATGGCCGATTTGGCAGCCATTGTGCCGTAGGTGATGATATGGGCCACGTTTGGGGCACCGTAGCGCTCGGTAACGTAGTTCAGCACTGTCTCGCGGCCGTCGTCATCGAAGTCTACGTCGATATCGGGCAGCGAGATACGGTCGGGGTTGAGGAAGCGTTCGAACAGCAGGTCGTACTTCAGAGGGTCTATCTGTGTGATGCCGAGGCAGTATGCCACCACCGACCCCGCAGCGGAACCGCGGCCCGGGCCTATGCTCACGCCCATCTGGCGTCCCATGCGGATAAAGTCCTCCACAATGAGGAAGTATCCGGGGAAACCCATCGTTTTCATTATGTGCAGCTCAAACCGGATGCGGTCGTCTATGTCCTTGGTCAGCGGCGTGCCGTAGCGCCGCGCCGCGCCTTCGTAGGTAATTTTTTTCAGATAGTCAGCCTCGAATTTTATGCGGTACAGCTTTTCATAGCCGCCGAGTTTCTTTATCTTGGCTTTTGCGTCTTCTTCGCTGAGCACAACATTGCCGTTTTCGTCGCGTGTGAATTCATCGAACAGCTCCTGCTCGGTTATGCGGCTACGGTATTCCTCCTCGGTGCCGAAATCGGTCGGGATGGCGAAGTTGGGCATGATAGGCGCGTGGTCTATGTCGTATTCCTCGATTTTTGAGGCTATTTCCAGAGTGTTGGCAATCGCCTCGGGAAAATCGGAGAAAACAGCCTCCATTTCGGCCGTAGTCTTGAACCATTCCTGCTTGGAATAGAGCATACGGTTTTCGTCGTTCACCAGGTGGTTGGTGGACAGGCAGATTAGGCGGTCGTGGGCTTCGGCGTCGCTTTCGTCTACGAAGTGCACGTCGTTGGTGGCTATTATCTTTATATTGTGCTTGCGCGCAAGCTCTATAAGATGCGGTTCTATGGACTTCTGAATCTGGTAAGTCTCGTGGTTGGCGCGCGGAACTGTGGCTTTGTGGCGCTGCAACTCTATGTAGTAGTCGTCGCCGAAAGTCTCTTTCCACCATGCTACGGCCCTGTCGGCGCCTTCGAAGTCGCCGTTACGCAGCAGTCGCGGAATTTCGCCGCCAAGGCAAGCCGAACAAATAATCAGGCCTTCGTGATGCTTGGCAAGTTCCTGCTTGTCGGTGCGCGGGTGAAAGTAGTAGCCCTCGGTCCACGCCTTGCTCACAAGCTTTATAAGGTTCTTGTAGCCTCTCTCGTTTTTTGCGAGCACCACAAGGTGGGCGCCTTTGTCCTTGCTGTCGTTTTTGTCGTGGAGGTCGCCTTTTGCAACGTACATCTCGCAGCCGAGGATAGGGATTATGCGTTTTGCTGCCGCTGCTTCAATATCGGCGCGGGCTTTTTCGGCAGCTTCGGTGTCGCCGGCGGCTTCCGCCTCGGCAAGAGCCGCCTTGGCTGCCTTCACATTGTCCTTCACTTTGCCATTGTGCTTCTTCACATCGTTGAAGAATGCCTTGCATCCGAACATATTGCCGTGGTCGGTGAGAGCGATGGCGGGCATGCCGTCGGCGACGGCTTTTTTGATAAGCCCCGATATGGACGACAGTCCGTCGAGAACGGAATATTGCGAGTGGACGTGAAGATGTACAAATTGCGACATAAGAATTTATAAATGAGAGAGTAAAATCAAACCGGCGCCTGAACACCGAAAAAGTATGCCAAAGTTACAAAAAAACGCCGAGATACTCAAACGTTGCTCCTAGGCAAAAATTATAAGATATCCTTATGCTCCTAATCGCTCCAAACTTTCAAAGCCGGTCGGTAAATAGCGGTTGCGTCATTTGGGACGTTTTGGAATATTTATTAACTTTGCGTTATCATTATCCGCGCAAATGTTTACAAATTCTACTGAGCATAGTTTATTTCCCGACCTTGATATTGAACTGCAAGACAAGAAGTCCTCTACTTTTGAGGATAATATGAATTTGCCGATTCACAGATGGTACAGGTACACGGCAGGCTTTTCCGCCGGGTGGGTAGCCAAGGTTATCGAGGAAGAAAAACTGAACGGCAGAACTCACATTATAGATCCGTTCGCCGGTTCGGGAACGGTTGCTTTGGAAAGTTCGTTGCACTGTGTCGAATCTTTCGGGTTGGAATCGAACCCATATGTTTTTAGAATTGCTTCAGCTAAAATCCTGTGGAATCATCTTGATGCCGAGCGCATCGAGAACGCTGCCGACGGCTTGTTGAAATTGGCAAACACTATCACCGGTTCGGTAGATGATTATCCCTCCATAATCAGAAAGTGCTTTCCCGATGAAACATTGTTAAAGCTTGACGTCTTGAAACAGGCTTGTCTGAGAATGAACGAGGGTGAAATACGGGATTTCTTGTGGTTCGTGATAACATCTATTTTGCGAAGTACATCACCGGTAGGTACAGCACAGTGGCAATATGTCCTTCCGAATAAATCCAAGGCGAAAGTACTGGACCCTTTCTCGGCATTTGAGAAAAAGATTGCGGAAATATGTGGCGATATCAGAAGATGCTGTCTTTTGCCGAATAATTATAAGTCGGTGATACTCCAGCAGGATGCCCGAGAATGCGTTGATATTCCAGATAAATGGGGAGACCTTGTGATTACTTCGCCTCCTTATGCCAACAATTATGATTATGCCGATGCTATGCGCCTGGAAATGTCGTTTTGGGGTGATGTGAAAAATTACAAAGGACTGAAAGACGTGAGCCGCCATTTGGTGAGAGCCTGCACGCAGCATGTCTCGCATCTGAAAAACGATGTTTATGAAATGATGGAATCTTCACTCCTGGAACCAATACGTACCGAATTGAAAGATAAATTCGACCAATTGGCTGCGGAACGAGTGAATCATGGCGGTAAAAAGAACTATCATTTGATGATTGTCGCTTATTTTTATGACCTGGCCAAAGTTTTCAATACGTTAAGTGCTAAAACTGCTGATAATTGCAAAATGTGTTTTGTAATTGGCGATTCCGCTCCGTATGGAATACATATTCCTGTCGACGAATGGTTGGGTAAACTGGCAATCAATTCCGGATTCAAAAGCTTTTCGTTTGAGAAACTGAGAGATAGAAATATTAAATGGAAGAACAGAAAACATCGTGTGCCTTTGAAAGAAGGACGGCTTTGGATTAACAAATAATATTATGGCAACTTCTCCTTCTCATATATTGGGCGAATTAATCGGAAATTTTTTTGAAGGTATCATGAAGGCTCCTATAAGGCGTCTTTGCGACAAGTATGGAGTATATTTCGATACTGTCGGCCCTCGTCCCGCAAGACCGACCAAGAAAATATCCTGGACGGATGTCAACGGAAGCAAGCATGACCTGGATTATGTGATTGAGCGCGGGGGCACGCCTGATAAAATCGGCGCGCCTGTCGCGTTTATCGAACTTGCCTGGCGACGATATACAAAACACTCCAAAAATAAAGTTCAGGAAATATCCGGAGCTATTCTGCCTATTGCGGAAAAGTATCAAGGGTATGCGCCGTTCAAGGGTGTCATATTAAGCGGAGTTTTTACGGAGCCGTCATTGAAGCAACTGAAAAATCAGGGTTTTAATGTCCTTTATATTCCTTTTGACCAAATTGTTGATTCTTTTAAGAAATTCGGCGTGGATATTTTCTTTGATGAAAATACATCCGAGCAGGAGTTATACGTTATTGTAGACAGATTCAAGAATTGCAAGGATTTAGACAAAATAGGTGATGATATAATTGCATCTAACGAAACAGAGATAGATACATTTCTGGCTTCGCTGGAGCTTACTCTTAAAAGGCAAATAGATTATATATTCGTGCTTCCGCTGCATGGGAAAGAAATGCGTTTCACAAATCCGGACTCTGCGGTAAGTTTTATTGAGGAATATGATATAATGCCAAACGATGCTGTTATCGACAGGTATGTAGTTGGGATTTTTTATAGCGATGGCACGTAGATCAACTGCGTGTTCAGGGATAAAGCGAGAGCTATAGACTTTTTGAAAAGAGAGGCTGGTTGCTGAACAGGTGAGGGGAAAGTTTTTGCCGGGTTTTGCGGGACGTACGGAAAAATTGTGTAAATTTGCCGTATGTATAAATCGATACGTATTTTGCGGATATTGATTTCTCTGCTTGCTCTCGGCGTCCCTACGTGGGCGCTCTTGGCTGGCTATGAGAGTGTTTTTGTACGCATGCAGATATTTACGGCTCTCCTGTCTGGCGCGTCGGTATGTCTGTTGTTCTGGCTTATTGTTACGCTGGTGTACGGCCGCATATATTGTTCTACGGCATGCCCCTTGGGTACCCTCTCGGATTGTGTGGGCGCGGCATCGCGCATTATCCGGCGCCGCGGAAAGCACTTCCGCTATTCGCCGCCGGCAACGCGCACGCGCATTGTGTTTCTGATAGTTGCGTTTGCCACAATAATAAGCGGTTTCAGCATTCTTCCTACGGTATTCGATCCATATAGCGCATATGCAAGGATGGTGGAGGATTTTGTCGCGCGTCCCTTGGGGCTCGACCGTGGGGCGTTTGCCTTCACGCTTTCGTCGCTTGCGATAGCTGCGCTCACTGCGGTGGCCGTTGTGGCTTTGTCGTGGCGGCGTGGCCGTCTGCTGTGCAACTCTGTGTGCCCCGTGGGTACAATTCTTGGATATACGGCATCCAAACCGCTGTTCCATATCGAGATAGACCCCGACCGCTGCATCAACTGCGGCGAATGCGAGCGTGTGTGCAAGGCGGAATGTATAAAGCTCCCGGAAAAAATAGTGAATCCCAGTCGCTGCGTTGTGTGCTTCGATTGCACTGCGGTATGTCCAAACGGTGCGATAACATATAAATCAGGCAAATATCGCCTGGATATGCCGATGATGCAGCCTACGGCGCAGGGCGACGGCGGAGCGCAGAATGTATCGGCCACGAAAATTAACCTGTCGCAGAAAAATGAAACAGTACATAGACCTTCTTAAACACATCCTTGAAAACGGTACGGTAAAAAGCGACCGCACAGGAACCGGCACCATATCGGTTTTCGGATATCAGATGCGTTTCCCGCTTGCCGACGGCTTCCCCCTGATAACAACGAAGAAACTGCATCTTAAATCAATTATTCACGAACTGCTGTGGTTCCTGCGCGGCGATACAAATGTTGCATATCTCCAGGAGAACGGTGTGAGGATATGGAACGAGTGGGCCGACGAGAACGGAGATCTGGGCCATATCTACGGTTACCAGTGGCGGTCGTGGCCCGATTATAACGGTGGTACCATCGACCAGATTGCTCAGGCGGTGAACGATATAAAGCACAATCCCGACTCGCGCCGAATAATCGTGAGCGCTTGGAACGTGGCCGACCTGCCGAACATGAATCTGCCGCCGTGCCATGCCTTTTTCCAGTTCTATGTCGCCGACGGCAAGCTCAGCCTGCAGCTGTACCAGCGCAGCGCCGACTGTTTCCTCGGCGTTCCGTTCAATATCGCATCATATGCGCTGCTGTTGCAGATGATGGCGCAGGTCTGCGGCCTCGAACCGGGCGACTTTGTGCATACCCTCGGCGATGCCCATCTGTACCTGAACCATATCGAGCAGGCTCGCATTCAGATTGACCGCGAACCCCGCCCGCTGCCAAAGATGATTATTAACCCCGAGGTGAAGGATATCTTTGATTTCAAGTATTCCGATTTCCATCTCGAAGGCTACGACCCCCATCCACACATCAAAGCCGAAGTTTCCGTATGATTCATATTATAGTAGCCGTCGACTCCAACCGCGGAATTGGCCGAGGTGGCGATATGCTTTTTCACCTCCGCGAAGATCTTAAGCGATTCAAGGCCCTGACTATGGGGCATACTCTTGTGATGGGCCGAAAGACATTCGATTCGCTGCCGAAGGGTGCCCTTCCCGGGCGACGAAACATTGTGATAACACGCAACGATGCTTTCTCGGCGCCCGGCGCCGAGCGTGCCGCCTCGCTTGAAGATGCGCTGCGTATGGCCGGCGATGCCGAAGTATTCGTTATCGGAGGCGGCCAGATCTATGCCGCCGCGCTACCGTTGGCAGATGAAATCGAGCTTACGCAGATACATGCCGCCGCTGAGACGCCCGATACATATTTCCCCGAGATTCCCGACGTTTTCGCCGTTGTATCGTCATGCCCGGCCGGAACGGAGCCCCCGGCGGATTTCATTACATATCGCAGAAAGTAAACTATCGTCCGTCTTTGTGTGTTAACATAATGTAACACTTGGCGCGGAACACCGTCGAGTTTTTATTCATTTTGTTTAACATATTCCTATGCGGCGATAGTTATTTTTTGTAACTTTGCAGTCGTAACAGGCTTCCAATTCGGCCATCATGTATGATTGAGAGGATTGTAATAGTCGACAGCGTCGATCCTATCTGCTTCTACGGCGTAAACAACGCCAATATGCAGTTGATAAAGAACTTATTTCCCAAGCTGCGCATCTCGGCACGCGGCTCGGTAATCCGTGTCGTGGGCGAGGAAAGCGAGACCCGGGAATTCGAGGCTCGTATCAATGAACTGAAAGCCTATGCCGAGAAATATAATTCGCTTAACGAAGAAACGATAATCTCTATCGTAAAAGGCAACGCACCGCGCGAGGTAAAGGTGGACGGCGCCATAATCTACGGCATAAACGGCAAACCTATCGTAGGCCGAACGCCTAACCAGAAAAAACTCGTCGAGACTTTTGCGGAGAAAGATCTTACGTTCGCTCTCGGCCCCGCCGGTACGGGCAAGACATACATCGCCATCGCTCTTGCCGTGCGTGCCCTCAAGAACCGCGAGGCTCGCAAGATAATTCTGTCCCGTCCTGCCGTGGAGGCCGGCGAGAAACTCGGTTTCCTCCCGGGCGATATGAAGGACAAGATCGACCCCTATCTCCAGCCGCTTTATGATGCGCTGGAAGACATGATTCCGGCCGTTAAGCTGCGCGAGTACATGGAGTCCAAGATTATACAGATTGCTCCCCTCGCTTTTATGCGTGGCCGAACGCTAAACGATGCCATAATCGTGCTCGACGAGGCCCAGAACACCACAACGCATCAGATAAAAATGTTCCTTACACGTCTGGGTATGAATGCGAAGATGATTGTTACGGGCGATGTTACACAGATAGACCTTCCAAAAAGCACGCAGTCCGGCCTTGTGCAGGCTCTGAAGATACTCGACAGTGTCCCGGGCGTCGGAAAGGTGGAGTTCGGTAAGAAAGACATTGTGCGCCACTCCCTGGTCCAGAGGATTGTCGAAGCTTACGAGCGACACGACGCCGAAGAAGCTGAGCGTGCCCGTGCGATTGCGCGTCTGGAGGAACAGCAGGACGCCGAAGGTCCCGACAACTGAATTAATCAATAAAAACTAAAGGATATGCCACTCACTATCACAGACTTCAAATTTCCTAATGAAACCGCTCCCGTATACCACGGCAAGGTTCGCGACGTTTATTCTATAGAAAACGACCTCCTTGTAATGGTCGCTACCGACCGTATATCGGCCTTCGATGTTGTTCTTCCCAAGGGCATTCCTTACAAGGGACAGGTATTGAATCAGATAGCTAACTATTTCCTTGACGCAACTTCCGACGCTGTCCCCAACTGGAAACTTGCCGAGGTCGATCCGATGGCAACTGCTGGTGTCCGCTGCGAGGGTTTCCGCGTGGAAATGATTATACGAGGCTATCTTGCCGGCAGCGCATGGCGCGACTATGCCGCCGGTAACCGCACCATCTGTGGTGTTACACTTCCCGAGGGGCTGCACGAGAACGAGCGTCTGCCAGAACCTATCATCACGCCTACCACAAAGGCCGAAGCCGGACACGACCAGAACATCTCGGGACGTGAGATTGTGGAGCAGGGACTTGTCAGCGCCGAGGACTACGCCGTTATGGAGGACTACACTCGCAAGCTTTTTGAAATAGGAACACGCATGGCCGCCGACAAGGGACTCGTGCTGGTAGATACAAAATACGAGTTCGGCAAACACGACGGAAAGGTGATTCTTATCGACGAAATCCATACTCCCGACTCGTCCCGCTACTTCTATGCCGATACATACGAGGAACTTTTCAAGGCCGGCAAGCCTCAGCGCCAGTTGTCGAAGGAATTCGTCCGTCAGTGGCTCATGGCAAACGGTTTCATGGGTCGTCCCGGCGAGGAAGTTCCCGAGATGACCGAGGAAGTATGCCGCAGCATATCCGAACGATATATCGAACTGTACGAGCATCTTACAGGTCGTAAATTCGTGCCCGCCTCTGAGGAGGACGCCGCTGCCCGCATAGAAAAGAACGTGCTCGATTTTCTGGATCGTCTGGCAAACTGATTCCACTTCGGAGATACATGACGGACGTAGAGCATATCAATCCATACAGCGACGATTCCCGCGGTAAAAAGGAGCAGGTGGCGGCGATGTTCGATGCCATAGCCCCGGCCTACGACTTTATGAACCGTGCAATGTCTATGGGAATGGACAGGCTGTGGCTGCGCGCCCTGCTCAAGACAGTGCGCGCAGCTGCTCCCGCCCATGTGGTAGACCTGGCCACGGGAACCGGAGATGTGGCTTTCGCCATAGCCTCGGCAATGCCGGATGCCACAGTGGTAGGGCTGGACATATCGGAGGGCATGCTCGATAAGGCGCGCAGCCGAGCCGTAACAGCTCCCGAAGGCCCGAGGCTTTCCTTCCGCTGTGCCGACTGCCTCGCCACTGGCCTCCCCGACGAATGTGCCGATATGGTTACGGTGGCCTACGGTGTGCGTAACTTTGCCGACATCGAGGCCGGCTACCGCGAGATGCTGCGTATACTCCGTCCCGGCGGAACATTGGCTGTGCTGGAACTCTCCAAGCCGGTGAATCCGCTCGTTAAACCTTTCTACGCTCTCTATACCCGTGCCATAATACCCTTTGCCGGGAGGATTGTCTCGGGTGATTCCAGAGCATACACTTATCTTCCCGAAAGCATAGCCGCGGCTCCCGCTGGACAGGCGATGACGGATATCATGCTTCGCGCGGGCTTCTGCCACGCCAGTTTCCGACGCATGCCATTCGGTGTATGCACACTCTATACTGCCGCTAAGGCTTAATCATCACATTCATAGAACAGACATGAAACACCTCACTCACATAATAGCTTCTGCTGCGTTGTTGTTAAGCGCCGTCGGTGCAGTGGCTCAGTCCACAACATCCGAACGCAGTGTACTTCCCGGAACTCCGGTCGGTACGGCGGCTTTGGACAGCATTTATATTATGCCGGACAGCGCTTTCTTTGTCGAACGTACTCTGGAAGAGCTTCACGCACATCTGGACACTGTGAATATCGTAGAGAACGACTCTGCCTGGCGCGACCTCAATCTGCCGCGATATTCCTTCCGTCCGGCCGTATATGTGGATTTTCTGATTGCCGATTCTACGAGTGTGGAGACTCCGCTGTTCTCCGGAAATCCCGCCACACGGTGGGTCGAGGAGGAGGAAGCCCTGGCGCAGCGTATAAACAGAATGAACCGATATCTGTTCTTCAAACACCCGGATGTGGTGGCATACAACATCAATTTGCTGCCTGAGGCTCCTAAGCGTTTCACGGCTACGGTGGATCCCAAGAAACATACAATTGAGATTACCGAGAACATCACTAACACCGATGTAACTTCAACTCTCCATGCCGAGGAACTCAAGAAACGCCACTGGATACGAACTTTCACGGCGTCCCTTCAGTTCTCACAGGCATACGTATCGCCAAACTGGTATCAGGGCGGCAACAACAGCCTTACCGTACTCGGTAACCTGTACTACAATGTGAAGCTGAATCCGAAGTACCATCCGAATATCCTGTTCGAGACTACGGCTCAGTACAAGCTGGGACTGAACAACGCTCCAAACGACTCTATCCACGACTATACCATTTCCGACGACCTTCTCCAGGTCAACACCATGCTGGGTATAAAGGCCGTGAGCAAGTGGTACTACTCATTCAACGCTCAGTTGAAGACTCAGCTGTTCAACTACTATCCCGTTAATTCGCGAAATCTGCGTTCGGCTTTCCTTTCGCCAGGTGAATTCACTGCCGGTATCGGTATGACGTACAACACGAGCAACGCGAAAAAGACTTTCAATTTCGACGCATCTATCTCCCCGCTGTCATACTCGCTGAAAACATGTATAAACAGCGATATCGACCCAACGATATACAGCCTTGAGCCAAATCATAAGACAAAGAGTAATTTCGGTTCCAGCGCAACGCTGAACTGGTCGTGGAAACTGGCCTACAACATCACTTATCGGTCGCGTTTCTTCACGTTCACCGACTACGATAGCTTCCAGGCCGACTGGGAGAATACCATTTCTTTCGAAATCAACCGATTCCTTACCACTCAGATATTTGTGCATGCCCGTTTCGACAGCAAGACTCCTCCGACCGATAACCCGGACAGCAAATGGAAGAAGCTGCAGCTAAAGGAAATTCTTTCCTTCGGCTTCGCGTATAAGTTCAGCATGTTATGATGCGTGCGGTCCTGACTTCGCTGCTGTTGCTCTGTGCCGCTTGTGCGGCGGCGCAGGCAAAGTGGGTCAGGCTCGATTCTGTGGCTCCAGCTGGTACGTACGAGACCGGCGTATGGCAGAAAATGCCTGCCGGCGCGTTTTTTACAGTTAAGACGGTCCCGGGAAACAAAGACGAGTTCCGCATGGAAATGATATACTCCGAAGATCTTACTATTGCTCCCGGTACATATTTCGGCACCATGCGGCGCTCGGCAAAGCCCGGCGTGTACGATGCCGAGCTCCTCATAAATCCGCGGGACAACGGTACGGCATGGCGCAAACAGCGCAGGCGCACGTTCGCCATAAATATTTCGCCGGAGGGTACTATGAATTTTGTTCAGTATTCCAAAGGGCTCAGGGTGAATTTCGCCCGCCTGCTGCCGTATCTTTTCCGCTTTTCTGTATCGTCTGCAGATAACCGTCCCGAAGGCCTCGACGGCGCGCGCCGCGTGGCGCCGGAACCTTCTGCTGATATAATTGTTCTGTAATCATGAAAAAATTTCTCTCTCTCTGCCTTCTGGCCGCGGTGGTTCTCGGTGCCGGCGCTCAGCGCACGATTCGCGGTAAGCTTCGTGCCGCCGATCGCTCGCAGATAACAGCCGATTCTGTCCGGGCTCACCTGGACACTGTTGTTGTCGCCCCCGGAGAACACCTTCTGGATATCAACGGTTACGACAAACCGCTTCGTTCGCGCCGCGAAACTTTCTTCGCCACAAACAACAGCGACCGCGCAGTTGCTGCGATAGCTTTTACCATCACATATCTCGACGGTTCAAACCGTAAGATGCATGCTGCAAGCCACCACTCGGCAACATCTATACCTGCACGCGAGACCCGCCAGCTGAGCCTACGCTCCTGGGATGTGCAGAATGCGTTCTTCTACCGTCGTTCAACTGTCCCGCAGCGCGCCGACCAGGCAACGCCTTACGATGTGCGAATTTCGGTGGATACGGTTTTCTATGTACGCTGATCGTTTAAGGCAATTTAACGCTTCACCTTCCGTCGCTTGCTATGCACGCAGTGGAAATTTCGCACTTTTTCGTTAATTTTGCGCTTCTAAAGCACAGATAACATGAGCAACGAACAAACACGGCACAGCGACGCCGTGGTTATCATTCCGATGTATAATGAATGCGAGAACGCCGCTGCCATAATCGACGCGGTTCTTGCATTGCCTACCTCTTTCGACATTCTCGTCGTGGACGATAATTCGCCCGACGGGACAGCCGCTATCGTGAAGAAAAAAATAGAGGAACATCCCGGGCGCGTAAGCATTATCGAGCGGAGCGGAAAGCTTGGTCTCGGTACGGCATACATCGCCGGATTCAGGGAATGTCTGCGATGCGGCTACGACTATATCTGCGAGATGGACGCCGATTTCTCGCACAATCCCAAAGACCTCGAGCGTCTCCGCCAGGCGGCGATAGACCAGGACGCCGACGTTGTGGTCGGATCTCGCTATGTCTCCGGCGTAAATGTCGTGAACTGGCCTATGGGACGAGTACTCATGTCGTTCTTTGCTTCCAAGTATGTGCGCTTTATTACAGGTATTCCGGTCCACGACACCACCGCCGGCTTCGTATGCTACCGCCGTCGGGTGCTCGAGGCTCTCGACCTCGATAAAATAAAGTTCAAAGGCTACGCTTTCCAGATAGAGATGAAATACACGTCCTATACAAACGGCTTCAAAGTGGTAGAGGTACCGATTATCTTTGTGAACCGCGTACTCGGCACCAGCAAGATGAACTCGGGTATCTTCAGCGAGGCTGTTTTCGGTGTTATTCGTCTCAAATGGGACAGCATCTGCAAGAAACTTTCCGGCAAATCCAGAAAATGAAACTTATAAAGAACGCGCGCGTCAACGGAACTCCGGATTCGTGGGTACTGTATGACGACAAGACTGTCATTGCAGCAGGCGCAGGGGAGTGCCCATGTGCTGCCGAGGCCGCTGAGCTTATCGACGCTGCCGGCGCCGATTTGATTCCCGGCCTCACCGATATGCACGTCCATTTCCGCGAGCCCGGCCTCGAGCGCAAGGCCACGATAGCCACCGAGAGCCGTGCAGCTTTGCTCGGCGGCATAACCACTGTATGCGACATGCCGAACACATCTCCGGCTACAACCACCGCGGAAGCGCTCCGGGCAAAAGTAGAAAGAGGACGCGCCTCATCTGCTGTCCACTATCACGCCTTCTGGGGCGCTGTCCCCGGCTGCATGAAGGAGATTGTGAAGTTCGCTCCCGGCGAGATTCCGGGCGTAAAAGTGTTCCTCGGCACAAGTACCGGCTCTATGAGCTGTCCTCCCGAAGACGAACTGCTGGAACTCATGCGCTACTGCGCCTCGGTTGGCCTCCCCGTTATGGTCCATGCCGAGGACAACGACATGATTGCCGCCAATGCGGCCGCTGCTGTGGCGCGCTATGGCACACCGGACGCTGTCCCTGTCTGCGAACATCATCGCATTCGTAGTGCCGAGGCTTGCGTGAGAGCCACCGGCCGTGCCATAGAAATGGCTCTCCGCACAGGAGTACATCTGCACGTTGCCCATGTAAGTACCGCCGAGGAGGTTCGCCGCTTCTTCCGTCCGGGAGCTGTGGCCGACAAGCAGATAACTGCCGAAACCACGCCCATGTACATGGACCCCGTATTGGCCGACGAAGCCAACCGGACCTCGCTGCACAAGATTAATCCAGCCATAAAGACACCCGACGATGCCGCTGCCTTGCGCGAGGCTGTGCTGTCGGGCGCTATCGATACCATCGGCACCGACCATGCTCCGCATCTGCCGGCCGACAAGATTGGCGGTGCGCTCACGGCGGCTTCAGGCGCGCCGTCTATACAGTTCGCGCTTGCAATGATGCTGGAATATCTGCCGCTCGATGTGATTGTAGAGCGAATGACTGCCGCTTCTCATGCAATTTTCGGCCTTGGCTCTGCCGGACGCATAGAATCCGGTGTGCCGTCCGATCTGGTTCTGGTCGCTCCGTCCCAACAGCATATCATAACCGACAGCGAGGTCGTGAGCCTGTGTGGATGGACGCCATTTGCCGGCCGGTCCGTCCGGCACTCGGTGCGGCCCCTCTCTGTTGCGCGTCAGTAAAGACATAAAAAAACGTCCCCGACTGGGGACGTTTTTTTTATGAATAAGATTAACTTATCAGAGGTTGGGGTTGAGTTCGTTCCATTTTTCAACGGGAGGAACAACACCCATAGCGATAACTTCGTCGCGCATCTTGCAGAGGTGCTCGTAGCTTGCCTGCAGGGCTGCCATTTCGGCGGGAGTGCCAACGATGGGCTTGCTGTATACGCCGTCGGAGGTGATACGGGTAGGCATAGCCATCATAACGTGGTTGAAGCGTGCGCTGTCGGCATATGCGCCTGCGGGATATTCGAATTCTTCGCCACCCATAGCTGCTTCCACCATCTTTACAGACAGGTAAGCGGGGCTCTGGAACGAGCTGCGGCGACGCAGTTCGATAATCTTGGCACCACCCTGGGTAACTTCTTTCTGCATCTGTTCCCATTCGATACCGGTAAGGCCCTTGCCGTTAACGGTTTCTTTGGCTGCGATGATGTCGGTGAGCTTAACGCCGTCCACTGTTGTGGGCGATGCGAAGACTGCCATCTTTTCGCCGTGGCCGCCGTAGGTATAAGCGTTCTTTACAACGTTCTGGCTAACGCCGAAGTGAAGGGCCAGAGCTTCTTTCAGACGGGTGGAGTCCAGTGCTGCGAGTGTGGCAACCTGATTGGGCTTCAGACCGCTGTGGATAAGGGCTACAAGACCGGTGATGTCGGCGGGGTTGAAGATAACAACAAGGAATTTTGCATCCGGGCAGTATTTCTTGATGTTTTCGCCAAGTTCTTCTGCGGCTTTGGAGTTGCCGGCCAGGAGGTCTTCGCGGGTCATGCCTTCCTTACGGGGTGCGCCACCGGAAGAAATTATGTATTTGGCGCCGGTGAATGCCTCGGCGGGATCGGTTGTGCTGGTGATGTTGGCGTCATCGAAACCGCACTGGCGCATTTCTTTGGCAACGCCTTCGGCACTGAATACGTCGTAGAGGCAGATGTTGGGGGTGAGGCCCAGCATAAGAGCTGTCTGGGTCATGTTGGAGCCAATCATTCCGGCTGCACCGACAATAAGGAGTTTGTCGTTTGTAAGAAATTTCATAGTTCGTGTTTTTATGTTGGTGAGTTAAGTCATGCATTTGAAATAACGCGCGGAAGCCGCGAAAGTGCGGCGCCGCGGAGCTTTCGTTAAAGCTCTTTTGATTATTTCACACAAAAATAGTGATTTTCACCGAAACTTGCACCTTCCCGAATGAAAAATATCAAATAATCCTTATCTTTGCGGTAATTAAAATCGCTAAGTTAGCTAAAATAGCTATAATAGCTTTATTGCTCACATAACTCAACCGACAATGGAAAACGCAGATTTCGCCCGACCTAAGACAAGCTACCGCAAATTGCATGTCTTTTGCAAGGCTGAGGCAATCTACGACCTTACATACCTCTTTCTGCAGAAGCACATCCCCAAAAGCGACCGCACCTACGACCAGATGCTACAGGCTGCTCGTTCAGGCAAACAGAATATCGCAGAGGGTCGTTCCGATGCAGCTTCGTCGGCCGAGATGGAGATTAAGCTTTACGGAGTGGCGCGGGGTAGTCTGCATGAATTGCTCAACGATTATGAGGATTATATGCGCACGCGTAAGGTATCGTTTTGGGATTTCAGGCATCCTCGCTATTCTCGGTTATTGGAAACTTGCCGAGTGAATAACGATACAGAGTTCTACATGGCCTTTGCGCCAGATCTCAATGACGAAGAATTCTGCAACATGCTCCTCACTTTAATCCATCAGGCAATAAAAATGCTTGATAAAATGATTGAATTGGTTAAAGAGGACTTCTTGAAAAACGGCGGAATCAAGGAACAGATGCTTAAAGCGCGCCTCTCCTATCGCCGCAAACACTAATACCGTTGCGTTATTCATAGGCAATCTGATATATATTCGTTAAGAAACTGACCGTTCCTATAGTATTTCCGATCTTCCGATCTTGCGGTCTTCGTCATTGTATTTCGCTTTTGCGCAGGGAGGGAAAATTTGCTAAATTTGCGTTTTAATAATGGGCGCAAAGAAATATGCCCTGCAAAGAATGAGAACAGACGATATCTGTAAGTTGATTGTGAGCGCCGGGCGTCGCCGGTCGCTCAAGGCTCTGTGCGGCAAACCCGGCGCAAAGGTCTATGGCGTGGCCGGTTCGTCGGCTGCGATGATGATTACGGCCCTTCCTGCGGGCGATGCGCCGGTGGTGGTGGTGGGTGATACCCTCGACGATGCCGGCTATCTGTATTTCGACCTCTGCCGGCTGGCCGGAGAGGAAGCTGTCGTTTTCTTGCCGTCGGGATACCGGCGCGACATAAAATACGGGCAGGTTGACGCTCCTAACCAGATTCTGCGTACCGAAACGCTCAAACGTCTTGCCGACGGAAACGCGGCTTTTCTTGTTACATATCCCGAGGCGCTTGCCGAGACGGTGGCTTCCCGTGAAGAACTGAAGGCTCACACGCTGCTGCTGTCCACAAGCGCGAGCGCCGACATGGACGTTACGCGCCACTGGCTGATAGAAAACGGTTTCCGGGAGGTTGACTATGTATACGAGCCCGGGCAGTTCGCTATCCGTGGCTCTATATTCGATATTTTCTCGTATTCCCGCGAGCAGCCCGTACGCCTCGATTTTTTCGGCGACGATATCGAATCCATCCGTCTGTTCAACGTCGAGACGCAGTTGTCAGAATCCCGGCTGGACAGCATAGAGATTACAGCCAACATGGCCGAGGGTGCCGGACGTATTTCGCTGATGGATTATCTCTCTCCGGACAGCATAATCGCCTTGCGCAACGAGGATTTCACCATCAATCGTATCCGCGAGGTCGCCGAGGCGGGCGTGTCGGCGCTGACACTTCTTACCGAGGACGGCGACAAGGAGGCGGTAAAAGATATCGTTGATCCCGAACGCTTTGCCGCGAAACTTGCCGGATTCACCCGCATAGGCTTTACGGCGGCAAAGGTGCCCGATGGTACCCGCAAGAGTGCTCCAGCGCTCGATTTCAACTGCTCTCAGCAAGGTATATATCATAAGAATTTCGATCTTATAGGCGAATCGTTCCGCAAATTCCAGGACGACGGCTACAGGATTATGATTCTGTCCGACAATCCGAAGCAGTTCGACCGTTTGCGCGAGATTTTCAAGGAACGAAAGGAAAACATATCCTTCGAGGGCATCGACGGCACGCTGCACGAGGGATTTGTAGACCACTCGGCAAAGATTTGCGTGTTCACCGACCATCAGATTTTCGATCGTTTCCACAAATATACCCTCAAGAGCGACCGTGCCCGTTCGGGCAAACTGGCACTCTCGCTGCGCGAACTCGGACAAATCGAGGTGGGCGACTATATCGTGCACGTCGACCACGGCGTGGGGCGTTTCGCAGGCTTGTTGCGCACAAATGTGAACGGACGCGTGCAGGAAGTGATTAAACTTGTGTATGCCGACGAGGGCATTCTTCTGGTTTCAATCCATGCACTGCACAAACTTGCCAAATACCGCGGCAAAGAGGGCGTGCCTCCCAGGATAAACCGCATCGGCGGCGGTCAGTGGGAGAAGATGAAGGAGCGAACCAAAAGCAAACTCAAGGATATCGCCCGCGACCTTATCAAACTCTATGCCGCCCGAAAGAACGAGAAGGGCTTTGCTTTCTCGCCCGACACATATCTGCAGAACGAGCTGGAGGCCAGCTTCATCTACGAAGATACACCCGACCAGCTTACTGCCACACAGGCCGTGAAGGCCGATATGGAGAGCGAGCGCCCTATGGACCGCCTTATTTGCGGCGATGTGGGTTTCGGAAAAACGGAGATTGCCATACGCGCCGCCTTCAAGGCTGCCGTGGACGGTAAACAGGTTGCGGTCCTCGTGCCTACGACGGTACTTGCGTATCAGCACTATAACACGTTCAAGGACCGTCTCAAGGATTTCCCGGTCAGGGTAGAGTACCTGTCGCGCGCTCGTTCCTCAAAGGACGAAAAGGCTATCCTGAAGGACCTTGCCGATGGTAAAATAGACATTGTGATAGGTACTCACAAACTTATTGGCAAAACTGTAAAATTCAAGGACTTAGGCCTGCTGGTAATAGACGAGGAACAGAAGTTTGGCGTTTCCGTAAAAGAAAAACTGCGTCAGCTAAAGGTGAACATAGACACTCTGACGATGAGCGCCACGCCAATCCCCCGCACGCTCCAGTTCTCGCTGATGGGTGCCCGCGACCTTTCCACTATAACTACTCCTCCGCCAAACCGTTACCCAATAATAACGTCGGTGGATTCGCTTTCCGACGAGCTTGTTGCCGAGGCAATCAATTTCGAACTTGCACGCAACGGACAGGTGTTCTTTGTGAATCCCCGTATCGAGGGGTTGTACGACCTCGAGGCTATGATACGACGCGTGGTGCCCGACGCTCGCACTATTGTGGCCCACGGACAGATGCCCCCGGAGAAGTTGGAGAAGGCTATCAACGATTTCTCGGCGCACGACTATGACATTATGCTCGCAACAACAATTATTGAGAGCGGCATAGACATGCCTAATGTCAACACCATCATAATTAACAACGCGCAGTATTTCGGCCTTAGCGAGCTACACCAGCTGCGCGGCCGCGTTGGCCGCAGTTCCCGCAAGGCGTTCTGCTATCTGATGGTTCCGCCTGGCCTACCCCTCACGCCCGACGCGCATCGCCGTCTGCAGGCTATCGAAAGTTTTGCCGACCTCGGTTCGGGCATACACATTGCAATGCAGGACCTTGATATCCGTGGTGCCGGCAATCTGCTTGGTGCAGAGCAGTCGGGCTTCATAGCCGATCTCGGTTACGAGACATATCAGAAGATTCTGCGCGAGGCAGTTATGGAGTTGCGTACCGAGGAATTTCCGGAGATGGCGGCGGAGGACAAGGACGCTGCCGCCGACTTTGTTTCGGACTGCGTGATAGAATCCGATCTCGAGCTGCTTCTGCCGTTCAGCTACGTGCCCCAGGAGAGCGAACGCATTGCCCTGTATCAGGAACTGGACAGCATCGAGCGAGAGGAAGATCTCAAAGCTTTTGAGGCGCGCCTGGTGGACCGTTTCGGACGCATACCCGACACCGCTCGCGAACTGTTGCGCGTGCCCGGTCTGCGTCGTCTGGCGCGTCGACTCGGTATTGAAAAGGTTACGATAAAGCAGGATACGATGTACACTTTCTTTGTGGACGACAGCAACAAGGCTTATTATCAGTCGCCAATGTTTGGCCGTATGCTGGCATATCTCCAGAACCATCCGCGCCGTGTGGCCATACGCGAGCGCAACGGCAGACGCAGTTTCTCGTTCGCCAATGTCAAAAGTATATCGGAAGCCTTGTTGATTTTCCAGGAAATCCTTGCTGCTCAGCCTATTTAGAATACCACTGTGAGCGCCAGTCCTGCCGAGCGTTCGGCGGGGTTATAGTACGGCATTGCCGCGGCGACGGGCTGCGACGGCTTTTCGAAATTGAACCATTTCTGGTACAGCGGAAGCATCCAGTAGCCTATCCTTGCCGAGAGGATGCCTATCCCTGCGCCGGCAAGAACATCGTTGAGCCAGTGCCGGCCGTTGTACATGCGAAGGAATGCCACGCCGGTGGCGACGGTATACGCCCCTATGGCATATGGAAGACCGTATTCCAGCCGCATAAGTTCTGCGCCGGCGAATGCCTTGGCCGTATGGCCGGACGGGAACGAACGCTTGTCGCTGCCGTCGGGACGTTCCTCGGCTACGGCGAGTTTCAGACCTTCGGTCATTATGCCGAGAGCCACCGTCGCGGTGGCTCCGGCAAGCAGACGCCCGACAATGCCGTGGCGGCTGCTGACCCCTGCCGCGCCAAGACCGAGATAGGCTGCCGCGGGCAGGTATTGCAAATAATCGTCAACTTTTATGTGATGATCGCCGCGCCAGTCGGCGAAGCGATCGCTCATTTTGCGTTTTTCCTTACAGAACCACCCGTTCGAAACGCCGAAACCGCCTACCGCCACAAGTGCGGCGGGCGCTATCAGCTGTTTGTAGTTGAACCGGTACCATTGCCGGGTGTCGACCGTCGTGGTGAGTGTGTCGGCTGGTGCGGTGTCGGCCTGCTGGGCTGCTGCCGTTGCGGGACTTAGTACAGACAGGACAAGGAGGAGGGGAATGAGGAATCTGCGTACGTGGTTCATTGTGGATTATTGTAGAATTCGAGGATGCGGGCGCGCAGAACACGTTCGTAGCGTGCCTGTACCTGCTGGGCCAGAGCCGAGGTATAGTTCGATTTTGCCTTTTCAAACTCGGTGGCGTTGGCTTTGCCGTTGTCGTACTTCACCTTCATGGCTTCGAATGCCGCTTTCGAGCTCGCTACGGCCTTTTGAGTGGATTCAACCTGCTTGCTTGCGCGAACGGCCTGGGTATGGGCCTGCGTGATTGCCTTGTACAGCTGGTTGCAGGCATTGTCCAGCTCGAGTTTTGCGCTTTCTTCCTGCAGACGGGCCCGGCGTACGTTGTTGCGGGTGCCAAAGGCGTCGAAAATGGGTACCGAGAGAGAGAATCCTATCGACTGCGAGAAGTTATGACGCATCTGCGAGCCGAAACTCTCATTGTCGAACCCCGAGGTTTTGTAGTAGTTGGTGCCGAGGCCGGCGCTGAACGAGAGGGTTGGAATATAACCGGCTTTTGCCAGAGATACATTCTTTTCGGCAGCCTCGCGGTTAAGACGGCCTGCGCGGATTGTGTGATTGTGTGCCCATGCGTTGGCAAACACATCGTCGGGGTTGAGTATGAACGGGTTGTCGTCGGCCAGCGGTTCTATTTCAAAACCTTCTGCCGAAGGGAGATTCAGCAGCTGGGTAAGGTCGAGCACGGCAATGATGCTGTCGCTTTCGGCACTGGTTACACTCAGCTCGTCCTGGCCAACCTGTGCCTCGGCCTCGTAGATGTCCAGTTCGGGTATCTTCCCGGCTTCCAGGAGCACGCGCCGGCGTTCAAGCTCGTCCTGCGAGATTTTCAGATTTATGCGCGCAACCTGCAGCATCTCGCCTGCATAGAGTGTCTGAAGATACTGCGAGATTACGTTGAGCGTAACATCGTCCTTGGCGGCCTCGGTCTGTTCAAGCAGGGCCTGGAGGCTCTTGCGGCTGTATTCAAGCCGGCGGATGGCGCTGAGGCCCTGGAATATCGGAAGGTTCAGCTGTGCGCCGGCGCTGAACGAACTGGTGTTGCGGTCGGCGTACGTGTTGTCCATTGTCAGCGCGCGGCCGAAGCTGAAGTTCTGCGAGGCGTAACCGCTTACCTGCGGCAGGAAACGGTCTTTGGCTTCGGTAACCTCAAGTTCGCCCTGGCGGGCGGAGAGGCGTCGCTGATGTATGTCGATATTGTGGTCTATGGCATATTGCACGCAGCGCTCCAGCGACCATGTCTCTGCAAAAGCGCCTGAGGCGCCCAGCGCGAGGGCTATTGTTAGTATCAGCTTCTTCATGGCGCTTACATTATTTTGGCTCCACGGATTTTTTCGCCCGTGGCGATGCCGTCCTTAACCTCTATTTTTATGCCGTCGCTCATGCCTGTCGTAACGGGCCGGCGGGTATACTCGTTTTTGACGCTGTCGGTGAGAACATAAACGAATGTGCTGTCGCCCTCGAATGTTACTGTCGATTCCGGAATGGTGATTACATCGCTGGCCTTGGCAAGTACAACGGTTGCGTTGGCCGAATAGCCCGCGCGCAGGCCCTCGGGATTGTCGATTACGAGGGCGGCCTTGATTTCGAAGGAGTTGGCGCCGGAACTGTCGTCGCCCTTGGGAGATATGTACTCTATCGTGGCCAGGGGCTTGAGGTCAGGCATGGCACCGATGCTGATGTCCATTGGCATGCCTATGCGGAGGCTGCCTACTTCCGTTTCGTCTACTTTGCCTTTGAAGATAAGTTTGTTCATGTCGGCTATCGTAGCGATGGTGGTGCCGTCGTTCATAGTGTTGGCCTGGATTACCGACGAGCCCACCTTTACCGGTACGTCGAGCACAAGGCCGGTGATTGTGGCGCGGACAAGGGTGTTGCTCTCCGAGGCGTTGTATTTGGAAACGCCCTGGCGTACAATGTTGTATGAGTCGCGGGCCGATTCCAGCTCTTCTTTGGCCTTCAGGTAGTTTTTCTCTGTGGTCTCGTAGTCCTCGCGCGATATCACTTTCTTTTCGTACAGCGCTTTGTCGCGGTTGTATTTTACAAGGGCGTCCTCAAGTTCGATTTCGGCGTTGCTTACGCGGTTCTGGGCCGACGAGAGCTGTGAGTCGTCGGGAATAACCTTGATTTTTGCTATTATATCGCCCTCTTTCACGTTTTCGCCGGCTTCAACGAGTATCTCGCTGATAATACCGGAAATCTGAGGTTTGATTTCAATTTCGTCGCGCGGTTCAATCTTGCCTGTAAGTACTGTGGAGCGTTCTATGCTCCCTGTCTCGGGGCTTACGGTCGCGTAGTTTTCTTCGGGTGTGCGGCTGTTGAGGTAAAGGAACACGAATGTTCCCACAAAAATGAGCCCGATAATCACCCATAGCATGATGCGGAATACTTTTTTCATATTGTAGATTTTGATTATTTGTCGTTGATGGCTTCTATTGGTTTGATTTTCATGGCCTTGATTGCTGGCAGTGTGCCTGCGGCGCAGCCAAGGATAAAGAAGATTACGATGATGGATACCGCCGTGGTGAACGTTATTCCGAAACCGGCAACGCCGTTAAGCGGGTCGGCGGTAAGTTTGTCGGCGATGGCAAGTATAATGGCCGCGAAACATACGCCGGCAGTGCCTGCCACAAGGGTGAGCACTATGCTCTCCGAGAGTACCTGCATTGTGATGTCCCTCGGTTTGGCACCTATGGCGCGCCGTATGCCGAACTCGTGCGTGCGCTCTTTCACGATAATCCACATTATGTTGCCCACGCCTATCACGCCGGCCATAAGCGAGCCTGCGCCTACGAAGAACGCCAGAAGCGCCAGACCCATGAACATGTTGTTTATCATGTCGAACATCTCGGAGATGTCCATGAAACTTACGGCGTTTTTGTCGTCGGGGTGGATGGAGTGCCGTCGGCTCAAGGTATGCCGTATGGCGTTTTCATTATCTGTCGGTTTCATGCCTTTGGGTGCCGTGTAGATGAAGAAGCCCACAGAATTGCCCTGGTTGAATGTGCGGCGTATCGTGCTGTTGGAAACAATATACGAATCGTCGATACGCCCGGCAATGCTCGCTTCGCCTTTCTGACCGGCTACACCTATCACTGTGAATGTTATGCCGTTGAGCGTTATCTGCTTGCCAACCGCTTCCTCATTGCCGAATAGCTCGTTGGCAAGATTTTTGCCAACCACAACAACTTTTTTGGCATCGCGCTCGTCAAGCTCGTTGACGAAGCGGCCGGAGTACATTACTGGTGTCATGAGTTCGGAATACTCCGGTTCTACACCTAAGATCTGTCCGCTCTTGGAGCGTACCGAGTAGGCTCCGGTGCCGTGCGTGGCGTTGATGGTCGATGATTTTTCGATGGCCGGTGCCACCTGGCGGATCGCCTCTATGTCCTGAACGTTCATATTCCAGTACGAGCCCTTGTTGTAGCCCATGTAGGATATCGAGCGAGTGTCGCTGAAAACACCTCCGAGGTTGGTGGAGAAGCCCGCGAAGTTGCGGCTCATCATGCCTTTAAAGCCGTCGGCGCCACCGGTGAGAAGAGCGAGCATCGCCGTACCCCAGAAGATGCCGAATGCCGTAAGGAACGTCCTGGTCTTGTTGCGGGCAAGCGACGCGCCTATCTCGCGCCAGTTCTCTATGTCGAATAAGCTTGTTTTCATATCATTCGTCGCGAAGCGCCTCCACTGGTTTTACTTTTATTGCATTCAGCGCCGGGAACAGGCCCGCAACCGCGCCGGCTATTATCAGTGCCACGGTAACCTTTACGGCTATCGATATATCCACCGTCGGGTTGGAAAAACCTTCGGTATTCTTTGTGAACATGTCCACTATCTGAAGCACTATCATTCCGCCTACTATGCCGATATATCCGAACAGTGAGGTTACTCCGATACTTTCTGCAATCACCTGCGTGAGGATAGAGCGCGGTTTGGCGCCGATGGCACGGCGGATGCCTATCTCGTGTGTACGTTCGCGAACCGATACAAACATTATGTTGCTTACGCCTACAATGCCCGTCAGAAGGGTCAGAATGCCGATGATCCACACCGCCATATTGATTATTATGCCCCCTTGCTGGCTTTGCAGATATTGCTCGAAACGGTTCCATGTCCATACTGCCGAATGGTCGTTGGGGTCGAATTCATGCGCTTTGGCCAGGCTGGTGCGTATGGCTTTTTCCGCAGTCTGCGATTCCTCCAGAGTCTTGATATCGCCCATGTTGACGTCTATCTGTTCGGCGTTTGGTGTATTGCCCGTTATGGCTTTGTAGGTGGTGTAGGGTACATAGGTGCCCCGCTGCCAGTTGTGGGTGTAGACGCCCACTACGGTCCATGCCAGGCCCATTGCGCGCACCGTTTTTCCCAATGCCGCCTCTGCGGAGCCGAAAAGGGTTTCTGCTTTGCTGTCGCGCAGCACAATAACCTTGCGCTTGGCGGCGATGTCGTTCTCGTTGATGAAGCGGCCCAGTTGCGTTTCTATACGCTGAGTCTTCGCATAGCCGGGAAATACCGCCTCGAAACCGCCGCTCACATAGTCCTTTTCTGTGCTTATCTTGGCTGTGTCGTTGCTCGCGGTAGCTTCGGTCTTGGTAACGATGCCAGGATTGTCTTTCAGAATGTCGTCAAGGTCGGAGGTCTTGAGCTGTACCATGCGGCCGTCCTTATAGCCTTTATAGGGCATTGTGGTATAGCCGCCCCAGACCGATACCACGTTGTTCACTCGCCCTGCAACGTTCTCGTTAAAGGAGTTCGTTACCCCTCGTGCGGCGCCAAGGAGCACAATCAGCATAAAAATGCCCCACGATACCGAGATGCCCGTAAGGATTGTGCGTAGGCGGTTGTTGCGCAGCGTCTGGCCTATTTCTCTTATCAGGTCAAGCATCGCCGTCCGTTATTTGCCCGTCAACAATGCGGATTATCCGGTTTGTGGCCTTCCCTACACCGGGGTCGTGGGTTACTATCACAACTGTCATCCCGTCCTCGTTGAGCTTGCGGAACACTTCCATAACTTCTTTGGAGGTGCGGGAGTCAAGAGCTCCCGTAGGTTCGTCGGCAAGGATGATGGACGGTTTGGTAACCATTGCGCGCGCTATGGCTACGCGCTGCTTCTGCCCGCCGGACAACTCGCCGGGTAGATGGGTGGCGCGGTCGGCAAGTCCCATGCGCTCAAGCTCTTCCATTGCCATCGCGTTGCGCTTGCGGCGGCTTATCCCTCGGTAGAACAGCGGAAGGGCGACGTTCTCCAGCGCGTTCTTGTAGCTTATCAGGTTGAACGACTGGAATACAAATCCGATAAGTTGGTTGCGCAGTTCCGCAGCCCGGTTTTCGCTGAGGTTGCATATTAGCTGCCCGTCAAGGTAATATTCTCCGCTGTCGTAATTGTCCAGGATTCCCAAGATATTTAGGAGCGTTGACTTGCCCGAGCCCGAGGCTCCCATTATCGAAACCAGCTCGCCGCGTTTAATCTCAAGATTGATATCTTTCAGCACATGCAGCGGTACGATTCCGGGGTAAGTTTTGTTTATGTTAGTCAGTTTTATCATATTTAGATTGTACGATTATACCCATTAGACGCATAAGCATACAAAATATTACATCACTTATATAATTTTTTTTCGCTTCTGTATTTTATTTCATTTCAAGGTTCGTCTTAAATTCCGAATCCTTATCGCGTATATATAATGTGTAATATTCCGAACGAAGGAAGTGTTGCGGCGCGGTTTCTGTGAACGAATGTTAAATCCATGTTGTAAAACACATTTTCTTGCCAAGAAATTTGGTGGATT
>CALEUL010000034.1 GCA_937921035.1 uncultured Porphyromonadaceae bacterium | reverse complement strand
TATCGGGCGTGCCAAGGACTTGCACCTGTTAGACTGAATACATGCTGGGCGAACAAAATACGGCGCGGACTGATGTCTCAGCCGCGCCTAAAGGATTATCTGTCGAGTTTTTATTTCTCGCGCATGAAAACGTTTATCGGGGTACCCGTAAAATTCCAGTGCTCGCGTATTTTGTTTTCGAGGTACCGGCGGTAGGGTTCCTTTACCCATTGTGGCAGGTTGCAGAAGAATATGAATGTAGGTACCTGCGAACCCTTGAGCATGGTGATATATTTTATTTTCACGAACTTGCCTTTGTTGCTTGGCGGCGGGTAGGCTGCGATATCCTCCTGCAGGGTGTTGTTCAGCTGCGATGTGGGCACAGTGCGCTTACGGTTTTCGTATACTTCGATGGCGGTTTCCAGCACTTTGAATATACGCTGTTTGGTAAGCGCCGAAGTAAATATTATGGGGAAATCCACAAATGGCGCGAAGCGGTTGCGTATGGCCTCCTGATAGTGCTTGATTGCGGCGGTGGATTTGTCTTCCATAAGATCCCACTTGTTCACCACAACCACAAGGCCTTTCTTGTTCTTCTGTATCAGCGAGAAGATGTTTACGTCCTGAGCCTCTATGCCGCGGGTGGCGTCGATAAGCAGGATGCAGACATCGGATGCCTCTATGGCGCGGATAGAGCGTATAACGGAGTAATACTCGATATCCTCGTTCACTTTGTTCTTCTTGCGGATACCGGCGGTGTCCACAAGGTAGAAGTCGAAGCCGAACTTGTTGTATCGGGTGTATATGGAATCGCGTGTTGTTCCGGCGATATCGGTAACGATATGCCTGTCTTCGCCGATGAAAGCGTTTATCAGCGATGATTTGCCTGCGTTGGGGCGTCCTACGATCGCGAACTTGGGAATGTCGTCCAGCGCGGCGGCATCATCGTCGGCTTCGGGAAGATCCTTCACTACTTCGTCGAGCAGATCACCTGTGCCGTAGCCGTTTATGGCCGATACGGGGTATGGATCGCCAAGGCCGAGGGAGTAGAATTCGGGAACGTTGTACACCCACTCATTGGAATCAACTTTGTTGGCCACAAGGATTACGGGCTTTTTGGAGCGGCGCAGTATTTCGGCCACATGGTCGTCAAGATCGGTTACACCGTTCATGGCGTCTACCACAAAAAGCGTTACATCGGCCTGTTCGATGGCAAGCTCCACCTGTTTGTTTATTTCCGATTCGAAAACGTCTTCCGAGTTGACCACCCAACCGCCGGTATCGACGATGGAGAATTCCTTGCCGTTCCAGTCAACCTTGCCGTACTGGCGGTCGCGGGTTGTGCCGGCTGTGGGGTCGGTGATGGCTGTGCGCGTTTGCGTGAGCCTGTTAAAGAGGGTGGATTTGCCCACGTTGGGGCGTCCTACGATAGCTACGAGTTGTCCCATAGTTGAAATGCTAAGATATTTTATGCAAAATTAGCCAAAAAAATCGGCGTGGACAAACCCGGAATCATTCTATGTATCCGAACTGACGGAGTTTTGCCTCGCGGTTGCGCCAGTTTGGCTCTACTTTTACGAACATTTCCAGATACACGCTCTTGCCGAAGAACTTTTCGATATCCTGACGTGCCTGTATGCCAACTTTCTTCAGCATTGAGCCGCCTTTGCCGATGATAATGCCTTTCTGGCTGTCGCGTTCAACGTAAATCACTGCCATGATGTGGATGGAATTGTCCTTTTCCTCGAATTTTTCCACAATCACTTCAGTGGAATAGGGAACTTCTTTATCGTAGTCCAGCAGGATTTTCTCGCGTATGATTTCCGTAACGAAGAAGCGGGCGGGCTTGTCGGTGAGTGCGTCCTTGCCGAAATAAGGCTCTCCAGCGGGCAGCAGCTCCACAATGCGGTTCATCAGGTTGGTAACGTTGAAGTGTTCTGTTGCCGATGTGGGGAAGATTTCGGCCTGGGGCAGACGCTGGCGCCATTTTTCAACAATGGCATCGAGTTCGCCGTTACCTTTGAGAAGATCTATCTTGTTTATCACCAACAGGACGGGAATTTTCTCCTTGGCAACCTTTGCAAGGAAATCGGCGTTTTTCTCGGGGTCTTCCACTACGTCGGTAACGTAAATGAGGATGTCCGCATCGGTGAGCGCGCTCTCGCTGAAGGCGAGCATGCCTTCCTGCATCTTGTATTTTGGCTTGAGCACGCCGGGGGTGTCGGAGAACACAATCTGATATTCGGGGGTGTTTACGATACCCATAATGCGGTGGCGTGTTGTCTGAGCCTTGGAAGTGATTATGCTTATTCGCTCGCCCACAAGGTCGTTCATCAGCGTGGATTTGCCAACGTTGGGGTTGCCAACAATGTTTACAAATCCGGATTTATGTATCGGGGCAACGGGAAGGTCTTTTTCATCGGCGGGAGTGAGCACGCCTTCGGGATTAGTTGTATTCATGTTGTTATGTACTTTTGTATTCCTATATATAACAAGAATAGCACCGATAAAGTGCTATTCTGTTATAAATTTTCCCCAAAGGGTATGTATCAGATGTCCCACACAAGGTACATTGCACCCCATGTGAAGCCGGCGCCGAAAGCGGTGAGAACCAGCTTGTCGCCTTTCTTGAGAAGGTGCTTGTACTCGTCCAGACAGATGGGTATGGATGCTGCGGACGTGTTGCCAGTGTGCTCAATGTTTGTGAGAACCTTTTCCATAGGGAACTTGGCACGTCCTGCCACGGCCTCGATAATTCGCATGTTGGCCTGGTGGGGAACCAGATATTTCACATCGTCGGCGTCGAGGTTGTTGCGCTTCATCACGTCGATGGTGGAGGTGAGCATGTCCATTACGGCATGCTTGTAAACGGCGCGGCCGTCCTGAAACAGCATGTTCTCGCCTGCGTCTACGGTAGCGTGTGTGGTGGGGCGGTACGAGCCGCCGGCAACCATCAGCAGGTGGTCTCTGCCTGTGCCGTCTACGTGGAATACGGCGTCGATAACGCCGACACCGGCCTCTTCGGTAGGCTCAACCAGTACGGCGGCAGCTCCGTCGCCGAACAGGGGACAGGTGGAGCGGTCCTGATAGTTCACCATCGAGCTCATTTTTTCGGTGGTGCATACAACAACCTTTTTGTACAAACCCGAGCATATGTATGCCTTGGCTTCCTGCATGGCCACTAAGAAACCTGCGCAGGCAGCTTCCATGTCGTAGGAGTAAGCATTCTTTAGTCCGGCGCCGTAACAGATTATGGAGCCTGTAGAGGGGAAGCGGTGGTCCGGGTTGGATGTTGCGCATATAAGCACATCAACTTCTTCGGGTTTTGTACCTGTGGATTCAAGAAGCTTCTCTACCGCCTTTATACCCAAGAACGACGAACCCTTTTCGGGGTCGCGGAGGATGTGGCGAGTTTTAATGCCGACGCGGGTCATGATCCATTCGTCGTTGGTGTCTACCATCTTCGAGAGCATCTCGTTGTCCAGGATGTCGTCGGGCAGGTAGGAGGCAATACCGGAGATTCGGGCGTTCATATATCTTAAAAGACTTTGTATTAACGAAAAAGGGCCGGCCGATAAATCGGCACGGGTATATTTATAACGCATGTGTCCTTAAACAGCAATGGGAGCCCAACAGTAGGCCCCGTCGCAAGGACAGTACGTTGTTTTGCCGATAGATTCCCGCGTTACCCGCGCGCCTCTCCTCCGGAGAGGACGGCGGATCGCTACGGGCTTCAGCATACTGCGGATGTTTTTAGAGGGCCTCGTCTTTAACGATAGCCTGCTTGCCGCGATAGTAGCCACATTCGCCGCAGACGGTGTGGTAGATGTGCCATGCGCCGCAGTTGGGGCAGAGTGCCAGCGTGGGAGCTACTGCCTTGTCGTGAGTACGGCGTTTAGCTGTGCGGGTTTTGGATTGTTTGCGTTTAGGATGTGCCATTGTGTTTGGTATTGTATGGTTTTTTATTCGGATATATTGTCATCGCCGCCGCCGAGTTTGCGCAGCGCGTCCCACCTGGGGTCGGTGGCACCGTTGTCGGCGCCCTCTGCTTCGTCGATGTTGTCTATTTCGTCGATAAGTTCGTTTTCCAGTTCCTCGTCTTCGCTGCCGCGGGTGGCGCGGTGCTTCTTAAGCAGGCTGCTCATCTGCCTGTTGCACTTGCCCATCGGATGTACGTGCTTGATGGGTATGGCAAGCACTACGGTGTCGTAAATCATGTACGACACGTTCAGGGAGGCGTCGTTCTGCGGCAGTTCGAGCACTTCGTCGTTGTCGTCGTTGTAAGTCTCGCCGTACTTCACCACAATGTGGTACTGAGTGTCGATGGGAAAGTGAAGGTCGTCAAGGCAACGGTCGCATATAAGCACAACTTCACCTTTGATATCGAAGTCGAGACTGTAAAAATCGCCGTTGTAGGTAACGGTTAGATGCACGACAAGGTCGGCACCGTGGATGTCGGTGCTTTCCATATTTGTGAAGAACTGCTTGCCCAGATGATACTCATATTCATGGGTACCGGTGCTAAGGCTCTTCAGGGGCAGATTGAATTCAGTAAACTTTCCCATTTTGTCGCGGTTTTGGAAAAACTTTGCAAAGTTATTGTTTTTCCGCCAACAAAACAAACTCACATGCGAAAATTTGTTATGCGGAGGCTTTTATTGGTGAAAACCGGGCAGTTTTGTCCGGTTTGCGGTAACTTTTTCAGCTCAACTCCAACATCCTGTCTATTGGTTTCAGTGCCTTTGCTGCGAGTTCCGGATCTACGGTAACCTCGGGAGCCTCGTCGCGCAGGCAGTCGCGCAGTTTTGCGAGGGTGTTCAGCTTCATATATGCGCAGTCGTTGCAGCCGCAAGTGCTGTCGATCGGAGGAGCCGGTATAAAAATCTTGTCCGGGGCTTCCTTGCGCATCTGGTGGAGTATGCCGCTTTCGGTTGCCACGATAAACTCTTTGGCGTCGCTGTCGAGGGCATATTTCAGAAGCACGGCGGTAGAACCTACTTTGTCGGCCATAAGCACCACAGGACGCGGGCATTCGGGATGAACGAGCACGGGTGCTCCTGGATGCTCCTTTTTGAGTTGTGCTATGGCTTCGGCTGAAAAACGCTGGTGAACATGGCAGGCGCCGTCCCAAAGGAGCATGTCGCGTCCGGTAACGGAGTTGATGTACGAGCCCAAGTTGCGGTCGGGCCCGAAAATCAGTCTGGCGTCCTGCGGGAACGATTCTACAATCTTGCGGGCATTGCCGGATGTTACAAGCACGTCGCTCAGCGCCTTAACCTCTAAAGAGGTATTCACGTAGCTTATCACAGTGTAGCCCGGATGGGCGTTGATAAAAGCCTCGAATTCGTCGGCAGGACAACTGTCGGCAAGCGAGCAGCCGGCGGTATTGTCGGGCACAAGCACCTTTTTGCCGGGGCATAGCACCTTTACGGTATCGCCCATAAAGTTGACGCCGCACATAACAATGATGTCGGCATCGGCGGCGGTTTCGGCGGCGGTGCGTGCAAGAGCCAGCGAGTCGCCCACATGGTCGGCTATATCCTGAATGGCGCCGTCGACATAGTAGTGGGCTAAGATAACGGCATTTTTCTCCTTTTTCAGTTTTTGAATCTCGGCTTTGAGTTCTTCGGCTTGCATGGAAGCGGCCTTGTTGGAGCAGGTATTCATAACAATTGAATTATGCCGCAAATTTATCAAAAATTTCTTACCTCGCCAAACAACCGTAAGCGCTGCATGAAAAAGCTGAGCGGGAATGCACATAAATATTGTTAACGGCAGACTCCGCGAGGGATATGTTATTCCGTGTATCTGGCTCGGGACAGATGCCGTGGAAAAAGAAAAATGATGGACAGCACAATCATTGCGGCAAGGGCCCAGGGGTAGTAGAGGTACGGGAAGGGCGCTGCTGGCGATATTCCGGCCAGCGAGGTGGCAAGGAGTGTCTGCGCGCCGTAGGGGATGAGGCATTGCACCACGCACGATGCGGAATCGAGCAGCGAGGCGCTTTTGCGCCTGTCTATGCCGTATCGTTGTGCGATGTCGGCCGAAATACTTCCTACCGTTATTATGGCCACTGTGTTGTTGGCGGTACACAGATTAACCACTCCTACAAGACATGCCAGCACGGCCTGTGCGCCCCTCTGTCCTGATATGCGCGCCGTAAGACCGCGCAGGATAAAGGATATGCCTCCGGCAGCCTTTATTACACCGAGCATTCCGGCCGCAAGGAGGGTTATGACTATAAGGTCGCCCATAGCGGCGATTCCCGAGCCGGCGAAGGTTGCCATGTCTATCATCGGTATACTGGTGGCAATGCCCATGCCGAGCGCAGCAAGGATGCCAAGGGTAAGGACAATGGTGACGTTGAGGCCGGATATTGCTGTTGCAAGCACTACAATGTATGGCAGGATAAGCCAGTAATTGCTGCTTTGGCCCAATGCTATGGCAGGAGTGTCCTGTCCCATTATGACATATGCCGACAGGGTTATGACTGCCGCCGGAAGTGCTATCCACAGGTTGGCCTTGAATTTATCGGCCATATTGCAGCCCTGCGAACGTGTGGCGGCAATCGTGGTGTCGGAAATAAATGAAAGGTTGTCGCCGAAGAACGCTCCGCCAAGTACCGCCGCCACATAGAAGGGCACACTGGCGTCTACCGTAGATGCAATCTCCACAGCCAATGGTACCAGCGCCACAACCGTACCTACCGATGTGCCGATAGACAGCGATATGAAGCATGCCGCAAAAAAGAGCGTGGGTACAACGAATTCGGGTGGGAAAAAGCGCAGGGTAAGGTTCACGGTGGCGTCGACGGCACCGATTTCCTTTGCTATAGAGGCGAAAGCGCCGGCAAGCACGAACACCCATATCATATACAGGATGTTGGGGTGTCCGGCTGCTCTCGAGAAGGTGTCGATGCGGTCCATCAGACTGTGCCCTCGATATATAATCACGGCCCACATCGACGCAACCACCAGGGCAACAGCGATGGGCATTTTATAGAAGTCGTCTATAATTACGGACACTGCTACGTACAGCAGCAGAAAAACAAGTACGGGCGACAGCGCGAGCCAGCCCGCGGCTGCACTTACGCGTCGGCCGTTTTTATATGTATTGTCGGTCATAGCAATTCAAAAATTGACGGCTGCATATGCGGCAACCGTCTATTTTTCAGTTGCAAAATTAGCAAAATTTCAAGATATCGCCAAATAATATGCCGGCCCCGGGACGTCCGGAGCCGGCATACGGTTTATGCTTTGCTGTTTATTGCAGAACTACTTTGCGGACATCAGTGCCCTGACGGCGGATATAAATGCCAGTAGTGGGATTGAGCACGCGCATGCCCTGGAGGTTGAAGTATTCCACGGGAGCGTCGCTATTGGCTCCTGCGTTGGGCAGAGCTATGCTGCCTGTGGAGGGGTATACGGCACGAATGGCTTTCACGGAAAGGATATGGTCGCCTTTGTACTCGGAGCTTACGGGGGATGAGAACTTTATCGAACGCAGAGTCAGCGGATAAGTACCGGCATAGGATGGTTCGCCAACCATGCTCACGGGCACTTCTACGATATGCGTTTCGCCCGCTGTCCATGCCTGTTCCGGTTCGATTGTGGCGTAGGTACGTTCGGCCCCGGCAGGACGGAGGTCCAAAGTAAGTTTGTCTACGGGTAGATCATGAGTGAATTCAACTTCGAGCTTCTCCGGCAGACCATATACGGAGAGGTCGGCACTGAGTGTTATTTCCGAAGCCGAACGCGGGTTGTTGTAGGTATAAGTGATGTTACCGTCGTTGCCTAAGGTTACAGACTTGAGGCCGGAAGAGCCCTTCACAGTCCATTTGTTCCAGTCGGCATTAAGCAGCAGGAATGATGCCGTCGGATTCTCCACCGTTACTTCGGCTGTTATGGTAGTCTCGCGTAGGGTACCGGTGATGGTGGTGGAACCATTGCGGAGGGCGTGCAGAACGCCTTCTTCATCGATGGACACCACAGTGGGGTCGGCGATGGACCACGAGAGATGGGCGGGGTCGAAGCTGTATGTCTTGTCGCCGAGTGTAGTGGTAACCTCGATGGGGAAGGCGTGGCCCTCGTCGATAAGAATGAAGGAGCGTGTCATCACAGGCTCGGATTCCTTCACACTCACTGCTTTGCTAACAGTTGCGCCCGTAGGAGCCGTTACTGTGAGAGTGCCTTCTGCCATTTCGGAGCCAGCCACAAAGGCAGACCCGTCGCAGGTGCCTATGCCGTCGGAGCATGTTGTTACAAAGTCCTTGTAATCGTAGTTCAGAACCGTGCCGTATTTGTTGTAGGCAATTACCTGAGGTACGAAAGTGGCGCCTGTGGGAATGTCGAGTGTAACATCCTCGAAAGCAAGCGAGGCCACTTCATTGTCATCCTCGGGAGCTGTGTTGAAAATCATCCAGCCGTTGGCCACTGCACGGGGAGTACCCTCGGTGGTGCGGTTGATTATACGGTCCTCGATCATGAGTTCGGCCGAGCCGCCTGCATCCACGTTGAGCAGATTGTTGCAGCCGAGATGGCGCATAAGGTCGCACATCTCGGCAACGGTGCAGCCCGCCGACATTTTGTATACCGGGTCCTGCGATTTGTCTATCACCACCATATACAGCTTTTTGCCGTCCTTGGAACTGCCGTAGGCGGCGCGGGAATACACCATTGTGTTGTACGAATCCCAGTAGTTCTGTTCTGTGATTTCGCCGTCGCGCATAACGAACATGTTGCCAGTAACGGCATTGCGTATTTCGGGGGTCTCCTCCTTGCCGTAGGTATTGAACACCCAGCTGTAGTTCAGTGTAACCTTGTCGCCCTTGACAAGCTGCGCAAGTTCGTCGCCCTTGGCCACAATAGCCAGGTCGTAGCTCCCGAGCGTGCCTCGGCCATTGCTGCTGCGCACTTCGGCGACGGTGAAGCATACGTCGCGTCCGGCAGTCCACTCCGATCCTTCGTCGAGCGTGAGCATAACCTCGGTGCACGCTTCATCTTCTACTATATCATAGTTGAGATTGTTCTGACTGATTTCCTCGGGAGTATCGTCTCGCAGAGGAATGAACTGACGGTCGGGACCGTAATATGGGGTGTATATCGAGTACTGGCCGCTTTTGAAACCTTTATTGGCATTGGTGAACTCACGCGTGCCCAATTTCTCGGTGGTAAAGGTCTGAGTAGCCTTGCATACGTCGATGTACAGCTTGTTCGTAACATCTACCGACACAATACCGGCATGTTCGGTCGTCCACCACCACCAGTGCGGCAGGCATTTGCTGTCGGTGGCGAAAATACCTTCGCGCAGACTCACGCCGTGCGCCATCGGGCCGTATGCTTTGTACGGCGGTTGCGAGGCCACGATAAAGAAGTTGGAGTTCTCGGCAGCCATAGGGCGATGTCCCGGGGCATCGTAGCGTTTTGCCGCATCCACAAGCAGTTCGGTGCCGTATGCGCGGTCGTTAGGGATAGTGGTCTCTATCTTTACATGCGGGTTGTTGAGGTCTACGGTAACGATATTGACGTTAAGAGGGAAATCGGGCAGACGGTAGCGTGTGTACACGGTGCCGGGGCCGATGGAACGTTCAAGGTGCTTGACAAGCAGGTAATCCTTTCCTTGCAACGTTACAGTCTCGCTTGTCTGGGCCGATAATCCGGCAGCCACAAACAGCGCCAGAAGTGCCGAAAAGTGTTTTTTCATAGTATTTAGTCGCAGAATATCCGCTGCGTCGGTAAATCAGGGTTTATATTTTGCGCAAAGATAATCAAAAAGTTTCTCCATGCCATAAATTTTTGCATACACTGTCAAAAAAAATAAAGACATGTATTCTCCGGTTTCAGCGTTTGCTGTTTGCGGAATTTCCTGTCGGCTCCACATATCTGCCGTCTACCTTGGTCGGCTCCAGATGCAACCCGATAAATGTGTCGCGGCCGAAACGGCTACGCAGATTCTTTTCTATATTTGAGGCATGTTCGTGCGCATGATACAGCGATATATCGCCGGGCAGACGCAGGTGCATGGAAATGGCGATTGTGTTGCCAATGCGGCGCGTACGCAGGTTATGGATGCTGCTTACGTCCGGTTCGCTTCCGGCGATTTCTGTTATTTCTTTTTCGAGATCGTCTGGCAGGCTGCATTCCGTCAGTTCGCCAATAGCCTGATTCAGAAGTTTAAATGCCGTAACTATAATTACAATGCTTACCACCACGGCAGCGATGGGGTCGAGCACTGTCCATTTCGTGCCCAGAAAGAGCGCGCCGCCCACGCCGACGGCGGTACCGATAGACGATAGCGCGTCCGAGCGGTGATGCCACGCGTTGGCCACCACAGCCTGCGACCCGGTCTCACGCCCTGTCTTAACAGTAAACCGATATGCCCATTCCTTCAGCAGAATGCTCACCACTGCCGCGGCAAAGGCAATAAACCCCGGTCGCGGCAACTGATAGCCGCAGATACATCTGTAAATTTTGTAAATACCGTCGTAGCACAAGGCAATGCCCACACCAAGCAACGCAACACCGATAATAGCTGTGGCAAGGGTCTCGTATTTACCGTGGCCATACTTGTGGTCCTTGTCCACCGGCTTGCGGGAAATCCTTACGAACACAATTACAACCAGATCGGTAAGAAAATCGGAAAGAGAATGAATGGCATCGGCAATCAGAGCCGACGAATGGCCAACAATACCGGCAACAAGTTTGAAAACAAGAAGCACCACATTGACAAGGCTACCCATCAATGTAACGCGATATATCCGACGCTCGCGCACGTTGTCATCACTATATTTCTGCTGCATAAACCGCTGCCCGTCCGGGACAGATTTTAAATAAAAAGCAAATATAGCCTTTTTATTCGTAAGCATCCCCATTTTCACATTTTTTGCTCAAAAAAATAATGAACAAATGAAATAAAAATTGTTAATTGTTAATCGCTCATATTAGGTTGCGGTCTCATTTTTTATTTGTAACTTTGCTTTTAACATCAAAATATTATAATCGATACATCTGTCAGGATTTAAAGCATACTCATGGACAAGAAAGAAATATTTGACAAAATAGAATATGTAGTGGCGTGTGTGGGAGCTTTCGCACAGCGGTACGAACTCACCAACACACAAGCATATGCGTATCTACGCCGTTTTACAGGAATAGATTTCCTTCTTGACTGCTATGCAGCAGAACATACTCTTTCCATCGAGGATGCAGTTTCAGACCTCCAAGTAATTTGCCAGCGGGAAGGAGGGAAGATATGAAACTACTCTATCACGGCTCTAACCTACCCATTGAAAAAATTGACCTTTCACGTAGTAAGCGCGGCAAGGATTTCGGGCAGGGTTTCTATCTAAATGCTAATCCTGAACAAGCACAGGCTATGGCTGTCCGCACAACCCGATTTCTAAATGAAGGCCAACCCACATTATCGTGCTTTGAATTTGATGAAGAAGAGGCTACAAAGGAAGGGTTGAATATAAAAATATTCCTTGATTACTCTGAGGAATGGGCTGAATTTGTAGTAATGAATCGCAAAAATAATTCTGACACGCCGATTCATCACTATGATATTGTAATCGGTCCTATAGCCGACGATACTGTTGGCGTTCAGATTCGCCGTTATATAATGGGCTATATGTCGGCCGCCGCATTGGTTGAAGAATTGAAATTCAAAGGCGACCATGCTGTCCAATACTTCTTTGGGACCTCAAAAGCCTTAAAATTCTTAAAACGTATCGAATTATGACACAAGACATACAGTTCCAAATAGAATGCCTTGCTGCTGAACTTACCGAAATGCTTATGGCTGAATACGGTTGGGATATTCGCCGTGCCCTTGATGAACTTTATTCTTCGATTACATTCACTAAGCTAAACGATTCCGAATGTGGTCTTTATTATCAAGGAGCGGTTTATATCTTTCAGTACCTGAAATCCGAAATCGAAACCGGCAAAATCACATAGAAACAATATGCATCCCCACTTTTTTTTGCCGAACAAAAAAGCGTTGGATGGACGGTATGAAAAAAATTTCGTAACTTTGGGGCATGAATGAAAAACTTTCCTCGTCGTGGGCGTGGCTCAAACGATATATGTCGGTTCCTACGCTCGTGTGTCTGTTGCTGCTGGGATATATCATTTTTTCGGGCGACAGCACGGTATTCACTACCATCGACTATGACCGCCAGATCGACAGCCTCCGCGCCGAACTGACGGCGCAGACCGACACGATGCTCTACTACCGCGACCTGAACAGCCGCCTGTCTACCGACCCTGAACTGATGGAGCGCGTGGTGCGCGAGCAGTACGGCATGAAACGGGCCTGCGAGGATGTATTTATCTTTCAATCACCCCATAAATGAACAACTCTAAGAAAACATGGCTGGCACAGAGTGTGCTGGCACCTATAGGCTTGCTTATGGTGCTTGCCGCCACGCTTGTGCCTTTCTTCCTTATGGACACTGCATGGGCGCAGGCCGCCTATCCGTATCTTTATTCCGCGGGTGCCCTTATTGTGCTTGCATCACGAATATTCACTCCTAAGGCCGACGACCACAAGCTGCGCAGCCTGCGCCGTCTGGAGGTGTGGATAGGTATAATTTTCTGTGTGGCTGCCGCCTTCCTCTTCGTGCCGGGGGCTATGCTGCGCGACTGGCTGGCCTTTACGCTTGCCGGTGCGGCGCTTCAGGTGTACACTTCTCTCGCAATACCGGCACGCGAGGCCAAAATCAGGAAAGGAGAGTAAGCCGTGGCCGTCAAGATTGTGGAAACGCCGCTGATGAAGCAGTACACCCAGATGAAGGCCAAGCATCCGGATGCCATCCTGCTTTTCCGCGTGGGCGACTTCTATGAGACTTTCTCCGACGACGCTATCGTCGCTTCCGACATTCTTGGCATTACCCTTACACGGCGTGCAAACGGCGCGGCACAGTATGTGGAGCTTGCCGGTTTCCCGCACCATGCGCTGGACACCTATCTGCCCAAACTGGTGCGTGCCGGCAAGCGTGTTGCTATATGCGAGCAGCTTGAGGACCCGAAACTTACAAAAAAACTGGTTAAGCGCGGTATAACGGAACTTGTTACCCCTGGCGTGGCCATGAACGACAATGTGCTGTCGCGCCGCGAGAACAATTTTTTGGCAGCCGTGCACTTCGGCAAGGCTTTTACGGGTCTGGCCCTGCTGGATATCAGCACAGGCGAGTTCCTTGCTACCGAGGGTACTATTGACTATATTGACAAGACGCTCGCGAGCATGGCGCCAAAGGAGCTGCTGGTCCAGCGAGGCCTCAAGGCCCGCGCCGCCGAGGAATTCTCTCAGCAGTATGTGGTTTTCGAGCTGGAAGACTGGCTTTTCACGCAATCCGCGGCCGATGAACGCCTCAAGAAGCAGTTCGGCACAGCATCGCTGAAAGGCTTCGGCATAGAGCGCATGACCTCGGCAATTATATCCGCCGGCGCAATCCTGCATTACCTCGACCTTACCCAGCATACCCGCACGCAGCATATACGCTCTATATCGCGCATCGAGGCCGGAAAATATGTGCGTCTCGACCGCTTTACAATACGCAATCTCGAACTTTTTGAACCGCTCGACCCCGAGGGAAAGAGCCTGCTCGGCGTTATCGACCGCACAGTAACGCCTATGGGCGCACGCCTGCTGCGCCGTTGGCTCCAGATGCCGCTCAAAGACCCCAAAGCCATAAACGAGCGCCTCGATATAGTAGAGCATTTCTTCCGCACGCCCGAAATACGCGAGGAAGTATGCGACCGGCTCAAGGCTGTCGGCGACCTCGAACGCCTTGTCAGCAAGGTGTCGTGCGAGCGCATCACACCCCGCGAGATGCTGCAGATACGCAATGCTCTCGCCGCAATAGTGCCGATAAAGGAACTGTGCCACAAATCGCGGCAGCCGCGCCTTATGGCTCTTGCCGAACAGCTGAATCCCTGCGATTCGGTGCGCGAGCGCATAACCCGCGACGTACGCGAGGACGTAGGCGGACCGGCATCGCACGGCGACGTTATCAACGACGGTGTCGACGCCGAACTCGACCGTTTGCGCGCCATCGCATACCAGGGCAAGGATTTTCTGGCCAAACTGCAGCAGCGCGAGGTTGAGGCCACTGGGATAACCTCGCTGAAGGTAGGCTACAACAACGTGTTCGGTTACTATATCGAAGTTACCAACACACACAAGGCCAAGGTACCTGCCGGGTGGATACGCAAGCAGACGCTTGTAAATGCCGAACGCTACATCACCCCTGAGCTGAAGGAGTACGAGGAGCAGATACTCGGCGCGCAGGAAAAGATACAGGTTATCCAGGACAAGCTGTATGCCGAGCTTATAGCCGCCGTGGCTGAATTCATTCCGGCCTTGCAGCTCGATGCCAGTCTGCTTGCAAAATTAGACGTGCTCAACGCCTTCACACGGGTGTCGTTAGAGAATAAATACAACCGCCCTGTGGTGGACGATAGTCTGGAGCTCAGGCTCGAAAACGCACGTCATCCTGTGATAGAGCGACAGTTGCCTCCGGGCGAACCGTATATAGCCAACACCGTAGAGCTTAGCAACGAGGGTACACAGATTATGATGATCACCGGCCCTAACATGTCAGGTAAGTCGGCGCTCCTGCGCCAGACGGCGCTCAATGTAATTCTGGCTCAGATAGGCTGCTTCGTTGCTGCGGAGAGCGCGCACATAGGCGTTGTAGACAAGATTTTTACCAGAGTGGGCGCCAGCGACAACATATCGCTGGGCGAATCCACCTTCATGGTGGAGATGAACGAGGCTGCATCCATCCTCAACAACATGAGCCAGCGGTCGCTGATACTTTTCGACGAGCTTGGCCGCGGCACATCCACCTACGACGGCATCTCCATCGCATGGGCCATTGTGGAGCACATTCACGAGTACGGCGGCATGCACCCGAAAACACTCTTCGCCACCCATTACCACGAACTGAACGACATGGAGCAGTTCTACAAGCGCATCGCCAACTACAACGTGTCGGTCAAGGAAATCGACGGCAAGGTGGTGTTCCTGCGCAAACTTGCGCCGGGAGGCAGTGAACACAGCTTCGGCATCCATGTGGCCAAGCTCGCGGGCATGCCCGACAACATAGTGCGCCGCGCAAGCCAGGTGTTGGAGCAACTTGAATCTGCCGACGCTGTCTCCGAGACACCGCAGCAGGAACCCGCCGCAACTCCGCAGCCAGAGGCCGACACTCCCGCACCGGCAAAATCGCGCAAGCGTTCGCGTATCAAGACGCCGGGCCGCGAGACTCTTGCAGGTATGCAGCTGTCGTTCTTCCAGCTCGACGATCCCGTGCTCAAGGAAGTGCGCGACGAGATTATCGGCGCCGACATCAACAACATGACGCCACTGGAAGCCCTCACCAAGCTACACAATATCCGCAAGATCCTTACAGGCAAGGAATAGCATCGACAACAGTACAGAAATGAGGGTGTTGCGAAACTCGATTGCGCAACACCCTCAAACGTATTCTGTAGGGATTGGTATAACCGTTGTATATGGTGCCGGCTAACGCAGCCCCAGCGACGCCAGTATCTCGATGGCCTCGGAGCCGCTGAGTGCGCGCTGGCGCGACAGCCGTTCGGCAAAGCCGTCGGCCACACCCGCTATTCCGGCATGGCGGAAAATGCGGTCCACGTAGCTCATGCACGATTCGAACAGGCGGTCGGCCTCGTCGGCGTCGAGCCCGCAGTGGTCGGTAGCGTCCTGGCGCATGGCGTTGCGCAGTTCGTTGGTGTCGGCAGAAGATATGCCGCGGTGTGCCATAACGTAGCGGCGGCAGGCAACGTTGCCTATCGCCATAGATGTGGTAAGCCGCAGGTCGCGGAGAGTCTGTTCCCACACAATCTTTGCCGACATGCGCGGGTTTCCTTTAAAGCCGAAATCGTGTGTCATGCGAAGATGCTCGCCTGCTTCGGCATCCAGATCGATGGCGGCTAAATATTCTTCGCCGTCGAGAGCCACAAGAGTGATAGCCATGCCAGTGATGCCGTATGTTTTGTCTTTTTCGTCGGCATAGGCCAGTTTATTATGATTTTCCATTTTTAATTTACTACAAGAATTTTTGCAACTGCACCGGACGAACTGCCGGTGGCATTCTGCGAGGCCAGCACGTAATAAACTCCGGTGCGTACCCTGTTGCCGGAGGCGTCGCAGCCGTCCCAACTTATCATTCCGCCTTCCGAACGGCCCTGGAAGAATACATTGCCGGCGGCATCCGCAATCTTTACGAGCGAATTGTCCATAAGGCCCGCCACGGTGATCCATCCGGTATATTCGGGACGCACAGGATTGGGATATGCGTACACTTCGGAATAGTCGTCGGCCGCAGGCGACGAGTCGCTGTCGAGGCATACGGCGCCGAGGGTCGTGCCGAAGTAAACCTTGTTGCTGAAGGGATCGGCGGCAGAGGAAAGCACGCAGTTGGATGGCAGAGAGGAATTGGACGTATTGTAGTTCGATATAATTTCAGTGCCGTCGGCGCTTACGAGATATGCGCCGGAACTCTCGGTCGTTATCCACTTACGGTTTGAGTGGTCTATTGTGATGGAGTACACTTTCTCGGTGGTGAGCAGATAGTCGCCGAGCTGCGTGCCGTCGTTGCGTGGTACAACGGGACGGCGCACTGTCATGGTGTTGTTCATGGCGTCGGCGGGATTGTCGATAACGAAAACACCCATTGTCGTGCCTACCCACACTTTGCCGTCGGCATCCTCTGTTGCGCACGTTATGTAGTCCGGGGTTATATTGTTGCTGTTCTGGTCGGTAAAGGTTGTGTGGAGGATAAACTTGTCGTCGTTGAAGTTGCTTGGCGTTCCGTTGTTGTCCATCACCACAAGGCCTTTCTGCCAGTCGCCGTAGGCAATAATGTTGTAGTGCGAGCGTTTGCAGAAGGTTACAAAATAGTCGCGGCTGGGCGAGAAAGCTACGTTAAGTTTGAACTGCTTCCAGTCGGATGCCTGCACCTTTTCCAGCCCGGCCTTGCGCTTTGCTGCCGGGAGAACGTAGATTGTCGGACTGGTCTCGAAGCCGCATGCAGCCCACAGGTTGCCGTCCTGGTCGATGCCGGCAAGGAAGAAGTTCTCGCTGGTGGGTGTGCTTTTCTCCTTTGGCATGTTGGTGCTGTTGAATACGTTCAGCACCTTGCCGTCTTTGATGACAAAGATGCCTGCCAGACGTATTGGCAGATACAGTATGCTTTTGTCGTCGGGGTCGACAACAGGGCGCGAGGCGCCGCCGATCAGGGCCTCGGTATTAGCCCTCTGCTGTTCGTTGGTAAGGTCGGGACAGTTGTCCACCTTGACAGACGCAGGCATGCCGTTGACGATTTCACCGCCGTCGAAGTAGCACATGTGTGCCGGCGTGCTGAAGCCGTCGCCAATACTGCTGTTTACAAAGAAGGACGTGCCTTTGTCGGTAAGGTAGAGGCGTGTGCCGTCGTTGCTCCATACCATGCAGCCGGGGTTGGACATGCTGATGCCCTGGGGATGATAGGGCTGCATTGTAATTTCGGGCGTGCCTTTTGTAAGATTCATGCGCGATACGCCGTCGGGGGTGCCCACCCATACCGACGACAGGTCGGTGTCCATGCATACCTTGCCGCCGGAATATGCTTCGGGCAGAGTGGCTTTCACCGTTGTGCCGTCGGGCGACAGAACGGTAATGTTGTCGCCGTGCACCAGCATAACGCCGTCGGTGCAGACAGCTATGTCGCGTACTTTTTCGCCTCCGGTATTGATGGCGGAGATTTTCATGGAGCAGCCCTCGAAATCGAGATTGGCGATGTACGCTGCCTCGGAAGTGTGGATGTACACCAGCCTGTTGTCGTCGAGCTTGGCAAGATTCTTATAGTAGATATTCGCCGTGTGGCTGAATCTGTCGAGCTGGTTGTGGCGTATGTCCAGCGGAGCGGCGTATATGCCGTTCTTGCTCACGAGTACAAGACGTTCGCCCATAACGAAAATCTTGTCTACAACCTGATTGTAAATTCCCGATTCAATCACCTGGTTTCTGATGGCGTCGAAAACCACCAGTCCGAAATCCGTGGCCACATATATCCTGTCGTCGGCAAAAGCCACGTCGTTGATCCGTCGGCCGCTCGAAAGTATGGCGTCCTTGATGTCGGCCATATTCACCACTTCGCCGTTGTCGCGTAGAATGTCGATGTTACCGGATTCGTATGCCACCATCAGGTATTTGCCGTCGGCGCTGTACCATATGCCGGTGATCGACGATGTGTCGGACAGTTTGTTGGTCGGGCTGTATGTGTATGCCTCGTTGTCGTCGCCGAGGGAGAACAGCGACGGGCCGAGGAGGAAATACGCGCGGTCCGGCGTCTGCACGACCTTGTTCATGTCGCCGACGACGGGATAGCTTGTCCACCTGCCCGTTTTCATCTGGGCGTTGGCGCCGGCGGCGCCGAGGAGGCAGACAGCGAGGAAGAGAATACGTAGCGTTTTCTTTAGCATAGGGTATTAAGAGGGCTTGTTGTCTTTTTCTTGATCGATGAAGCTCCGGAATGCCGCCACGGCTCTGCCGCGGTGGCTGATGGTGTTCTTTTCGTCGGCGCCGACCTCGGCGAAGGTCTTTGTCCAGCCTTTGGGGACGAACAGAGGATCGTAGCCGAAACCTCCGGTGCCGCGTGGGGCCGTGAGGATGTCGCCTTCCACTTTGCCTTCGAACACATGCGCTTCGCCTCCGCGCAGAAGCACCAGAACGGTACGGAAACGTGCCGAACGGTCCGTTACGCCTTTCATCTTCTCCAGCAGGAGCGCATTGTTGGCGGCGCTGTCGTGGCCGAGGCCTGCAAAGCGGGCGCTGTACACGCCCGGTGCTCCGCCGAGGGCATCGACTTCGAGGCCGGAATCCTCGGCAATGCAGTCCATGCCGTAGCGGTCCGCAACCCAGCGGGCCTTCTGCAGGGCGTTGCCCTCGAAGGTGTCTGCCGTCTCGGGGATATCGTCGTGGCAGCCTATGTCGGCAAGGCCGCGTACATCGTACTCGGAACCTAAGATCTGGCGCAGTTCGCGCAGTTTGTTGGCGTTGCCGGTGGCGAATACTAACTGCTTCATCGGAAAAATAACGTTTCTACAGCGTCCTTTATTGTTTATCAGCCCACTACAATGTTTATGATTTTACCGGGCACGACAATCACCTTGCGGATGGTTTTGCCTTCGAGCCATTTCTGTGCGGCGGGATCGGCGAGGGCGGATTTCTCGATATCGTCCTTGGAGGCGTCGGCGGCAACGGTGATGTTGAAGCGCGCCTTGCCGTTGAACGACACAGCCATTGTTACCGACGATTCCTTGAGGTAGTCCTCGTTGTGCTCGGGCCAGCGGGCGTCGCATACGGTTCCCTCGCCGCCCAGGGCGTTGTGCCACAGCTCTTCGGCCATGTGGGGTGCGAAGGGCGCAAGCAGAATGACAAGCGGTCGCAGGATTTCGCTTGAATGGCATTTCTGCTGCGCGAGCTCGTTAATGCAAATCATGAAAGCAGCCACAGAGGTGTTGAACGAGAATGCCTCGATGTCGGACGTTACTTTCTTGATGAGTTTGTGGAGTGTCTTGAGGTTTTCCGCCGTAGGCTCGCTGTCGTCCACCAGCAGGGTGTCGCCCTTGTAGAACAGGCTCCAGAATTTCTTGAGGAAGCGGTAAACGCCGTCGATGCCGTGTGTGTCCCAGGGCTTGCTCTGCTCGATGGGGCCGAGGAACATCTCGTACAGGCGCAGGGTGTCGGCACCGTAGCGCTCTACGATATCGTCGGGGTTCACGACGTTGAACATGGATTTGGACATTTTTTCCACGGCGCTGCCGCACAGGTAGCGGCCGTCGTCCTCGGTGATGAACTCGGCGGTATTGAATTCGGGACGCCAGTTGCGGAACGCCTCTGTGTCCAGCACATCGTCGTGTACAATGTTGATGTCAACGCGGATGGGCGTGGTGTCGTACTGGTCTTTCTTGCCGAAAGATACGAAAGTATTTGTGTCCTTTATGCGGTAAACGAAGCTCGTGCGGCCCTGAATCATACCCTGGTTGATGAGCTTGCGGAAAGGCTCGTCGTCAACGATATAGCCGTAGTCGAACAGGAACTTGTTCCAGAAGCGGCTGTAGATGAGGTGGCCGGTGGCGTGTTCGCTGCCGCCAACGTAGAGGTCGACGCTGCGCCAGTATTCGTTCGCTTCCTTGGAAACGAGAGCTTCGCTGTTGCGCGGATCCATGTAGCGCAGATAGTATGCCGACGAACCGGCGAAACCGGGCATGGTGTTGAGCTCCAGGGGATAGCCCTCCGGTGTCTGCCAGTTCTTGGCTCGGCCCAGAGGCGGCTCGCCGGTCTCGGTAGGCAGATATTTGTCGATTTCGGGCAGCTCGAGTGGCAGATTGTCGTAAGCCTCGGGAATACCGTCCACATAGCATACGGGAATCGGTTCGCCCCAGTAGCGCTGGCGGCTGAAAATGGCGTCGCGCAGGCGGTAGTTCACTTTCACGCGGCCGATACCGGCTTCTTCTATGTATTTTTTTGCGGCGGCGATGGCGTCCTTCACATCAAGGCCGTTCAGGTTCAGCGCCGGGCCTTCGGAGTTTATCATCTTGCCTTCCTTGGCGTCGAAAGAGCTTTCGCTGACGTCGGCGCCCTCGATAAGCGGAATAATGGGCAGGTTGAAATGGCGGGCAAAGGCATAGTCGCGGCTGTCGTGCGCCGGCACGGCCATGATGGCGCCCGTGCCGTAGCCTGCAAGAACATAGTCGCTTATCCATACGGGCACTTTCTTGCCCGTGAGCGGGTTAATGGCATAGGAACCGCTGAAAACGCCCGTAACTTTCTTGTCGATCATGCGCTCGCGTTCGGTACGGCTCTTTATGCTTTCGAGGTATGCGTCCACCTGGGCTTTCTGTTCCGGGGTGGTGAGCAGCGGCACATATTTGCTTTCGGGGGCGAGAACCATGAACGTTACGCCGAAAACAGTATCGGCGCGTGTGGTGAAGATTTCAAGGTCTATATCGTCGCGTCCGTCGATGCCGAAGTGCATCTCCGCTCCCTCGCTGCGGCCAATCCAGTTTGTCTGCGTCTCCTTGATGGAATCCGACCAGTCGATTTTCTCCAGACCGCGCAGGAGGCGTTCGGCATAGGCCGACACGCGCAGGAACCACTGCCACATCTGCTTCTGCTCCACGGGGTAGCCGCCGCGGACAGATACGCCCTCGCTCACCTCGTCGTTGGCGAGCACGGTGCCGAGTTTCGGACACCAGTTCACCATAGAGTTGCCGAGATAGGCAAGACGGTAGTTCATCAGCACGTCGCTTTTCTGCTTCTTGTCCATCGCGTTCCATTCGCCGGCGGTGATGTGCAGCTCCTTGGTGCCGGCGGCATGCAGACCGTCGGTGCCGTGGGCTTCCAGATGGGCCACAAGATTCTCGATGGGCATGGCGCGGTCGGCGGCGGTATCGTAGTACGAACCGAACATCTTCAGGAACGCCCACTGCGTCCATTTGTAGAATTCAGGGTCGCAGGTACGAATCTGGCGGTTCCAGTCGAAGCTCAGGCCGATGTTGTCCAGCTGCTTGCCGTAGCGCTCAACGTTTATGCGCGTGGTTATTTCCGGATGCTGACCCGTCTGGATGGCATACTGTTCGGCGGGCAGGCCGTAGGCGTCGTATCCCATAGGATGCAGCACGTTGAAGCCCTGCAGACGCTTGTAGCGGGCGAAAATATCGCTTGATATATAGCCTAAGGGATGTCCCACATGCAATCCCGCGCCCGAAGGGTAGGGGAACATGTCCAGCACATAGAATTTGGGGCGCGACTTGTCGATGTCGACGCGGTAGATATCGTTGTCTTTCCAATATTGCCGGATTTTCGGCTCTATATCTTTGTGGTTGTATTCCATAACAATGAAAGGTTTCGTTTTAAACCACAAAGTTAATCAAAATCCCTAACATATTCAAACCCAAACGCGCAGACATGCGGAGAGTGGAGAGCGGAGAGGCTTGTCGGAGGGCAGGGAGGGGAGCGCGGAGCTGTCCGCGCGCAGCAAGAGAGGCTTGCCGGAGGTAAGCCGAGGCGGCTGAAAGCCGCTTGCAACCCCGTAAAAAGCCTTTAGGCGTTTGCGGGGAGAGGGCGCCAAAGATATAATGTTTCCCGAGGGGAATACACCTCAGTTATCGGCGGCTGGTAAATCCTGAAGTGTAATATATTGGAGTTCTTCTAAAGAGACATTGGCATTTGCATCCAATCGCTTAGCATGATTCATTATTATATCCTCGTATAAGTTCCTGACGTACCTGCCGTTAGCAAATTTATTGTTCTCTTTGGCAATTTCATTTTCAATTATTGAAGTCAGTTTTGCCGCAGCGTCTTCTTTGAGAATATAATCGTCATGTGTACACATCTGACGGAATATATCAAACAATTCCGAGGCTTGATAATCTTTAAACTCAACGAATGTGTTGAATCTGGATTTCAGACCGGGATTTGAATCAAAGAAGTCCCGCATTAAATCCGTATATCCCGCCACGATTACAACCAAATCGCTGCGGTAATCCTCGAGTGCTTTAGTCAGTTCCGTCAGGCACTCGCGTCCGTATGAGTCGCTATGTTCGTTTTCGGTAAGGCTATATGCTTCATCGATGAACAGCACTCCGCCTTTGGCTCTCTCTATAACGTTTTTGACTTTCAATGCAGTCTGACCCTGATATCCGGCAATAAGGTCGGTTCGGGAAACCTCGATAAAGTGTCCTTTGGATAACAGCCCCAATTCTTTATACATTCGGCCCAATATCCTGGCAACAGTAGTTTTGCCTGTGCCCGGATTTCCGGTAAAGGCCAGGTGCAGAGTGCGGTTTGGAATTTTCAATCCTGCTTTCTGACGGAGAACCTGAATTTTGTGATATGAAATCAGTCCATTGATAACCGTCTTGACATTTTCCAGGCCGATAAGGGCGTTTAGTTTTTCATATAGTTCGTCAAAAGTTTCTGCCTGTTGCTCTTCAGTTTTATTCGCGGTTAATTCTTTGAATTTCAGCCTGCCAAGATATGGCAGCATAGCATCATACACATTCTTTAATACGGTTCCTGAGCGCGGATCGTTATTAATTCTATTTTTGCATGCACTTAGATTTGTCAGAAAATCAATAATATTATCGTTCGTCGGATCCAATATCATGGTTCGCCCTTTCGTTGAGAGCGAACCGTTTGCGCCTGAAAACGCATCAAGATATGAAATGCTGTTCAGCAGTTCCTGATTAATATTTGAAGACACGTTTGTTTAAAATGCTAAGGAACAAATAGATACTATTAACCCGGCACCGCCTATTACATAAGCTAAGATAATGTCCCACTTAATATGCTTTTCTTCTGGTAATACCTGTTGGACTGTTGCATCTGAATTGCTTCGGGATTTTGATTCCAGTCTTTCAATCTTATTTTTAAGTTGAGTTATGCTTTCTTTCTGCATCTCTGTCAGCTCCCAGAGATCATCTATATCTTCAAGGTGTTTTGCTTTTGAAAGGGATGCGTATACCTGTTGTAACTTATTCTGCAAACGTTCAATTGAAGATTCTACATTATTTATACGACCAGATAAATCTTCTTTAATCGATTTGATTTTTTCTACAAGTTTTCGTAGATTTTCGACGTCCTTTTGAAGGTCTGCTTCATTTTTCAATGCTTTGTCTGCCGCAGCTTTAGCTTGATCGCTTGCAGTTTTAGCCTGATTGCTCGCCTCTTTTGCGCCGTTGCTGGCACTTGTTGCTGCATTCACTGCCTGAACAATCCCGGTTAGATATTCCTGATCGAGATAATTGAAAGTGGAGTAAACATCACGGAATTCCTGAATTGTTTCGATTATTATTTTGTTATGCGTTTTGAAAAGATCCTGAACCTTTTCTGCATAAAGATTCATCTCCCGTCCATTTATATAATGGTCGCCCCAGCCGAATAATCCACCGTCCGTTTCAAACTTTTCAATCGATGGAATGTAAGGTACATTATTAGAGAAAGTTTGGATTTTCCTCAGATAATTATCGAAATTATGTCGCTTTACAATTCCGGTGCCTGATTGCGAAGGCCCTCCCGAAGTGTAATTTGTAACACTATTACAATTGTAACTTGTAGTGTTATTATGTGAGTATGTTGAAGATTGATAAACTTTTGAAGATGTATAGTTCTTCGCAGAGGACGTATAATCAGAAGCTTTAGTCATTAAGCTATAGTTTTTATCCCAGATTAATGCCGCATAGCTTTTTATTCCGCTCCAGTTTTCGTATGGTGACGGTATTTCAATATCCTTGGATATATGCGCTCTGCAAATACGATTTGCAGCCTTTTCACACGAACTTGGAGATGTCCAACCTCGAGTTTGTGCTTTAATCGTAGTCTCAAACCAGGAAATAAATTCAGCTTTATTATTGAATGTCATCTTTTTGCAATTTTAATGTCAAGATGTTGAGGTTATAGAGCGTCTATTTCATCAGACAAGTCGGCAATGGCCTGATGGTTTGAAGACGGCGTGATATCATATATCAAATCTTCTTTTATACTATTGCCATTATCGTATATTTCATCCAGATCATCGTTAATCGATTTCATTTGCGTAGCTACTATGCCCGCGGCTGCTTGATGTCTATTTACAATTCCTGTCGCCGTTTCAGCTTTCTTTTTCTGTAATTGAGCCTCCGACACGGCGATCTTCTTGTGCTGCAAATCTATCACTTTGCTATTAGCAGTTACGATATTGCCTGTTTGAATAGCCCTTTGTTTTTTGGCAATCCATTTGTCAATCAAGTTAAGTGCTATGGCGCCAATTATACCGGATATCAGCGCGCCTAAGAAAAGCCCTATTATACTTGCCAGGCTACCCAAGAGCGGAATTTCAAAAGCAAAGAACGGTATGGAGCTGAGAGCACCCTCAATTGCGCCGCCAAGAACAATGGAACCGGCAGCAGAAAGACCGGCAATAATAATCTTGCCCACCTCCATCATCATTATGCTGAATGGTTTCTTCTTATTGGCCGGATTCTTGATATACGCTATAGCCTCCTTCAAGGATTTATAACCTTGCTTTATAAAAGTCCATGCTTTCTGCAGGGTGCGCACGATAGGGCCAAAAATCATTGAAGCTATTGTTCCAACGGCAGATTGAGCGGCGAGTTTGAGATGCTCTTTCAGATTCTTGACAAATTTACTTATCGCCTCTTTCACCTTCTCTATAAAAGTTGACAGACTTTTGTTCTTAGTTTTAAGCCATGCTGCAAATTTCTGAAAAATCTCTTTGACTAACGCCGCAAGCAACCCCATGACAAAGCCCTGAAGAGCTTTTTTGCCCATCCGGGCCGCCTCCTGCCGCTGAGAGTGTTTTCCTGTTTCGATAGATCGTTTTTCTCCCTCTTGCTTTACTCGTGCATATTCTTCTCTAGCTATCCGGTCTCTCTCTCGTAATTCATCTTCATTAATATCGAATCGTTCAGCTGGCCTTTGCCCAAAACGCTCGCTTTCTAACCATTCAGTCATTTTCAGATCTTTCTTAGACTCATTTGCCCTACCATCTAAGTCAACCAGATTTTTTTCGCTGTTCGCAAAGGAATAATGTTCTTCTCTTGAGAGATGCGCAGCCGCTTGAGAATCGCGTATTATTTCAGCTGCTGATATAGTATGATCCTTATGAATCGCTGTACTACCAGTTGGTCTACCATCATCGATATAGTCTCTAGCCCCCGATTTAAGGACCTCCAATTCTCTTTGTGCTCTGCGATTGAAGCTTGTTTTGATAGATCCGTCTTCGTTTCGCTCAAAATTATTTTGCCAATCTGTATAACGTTTATTATAATCTATCGCATCGTTATGAGTGGCAATATTCCCGTTTTCAAAATTTTCAGTAGTCTGAATATGTGCAGAGTCCCTCAAATCAAGTGTCAGTCCTTGATTCTCGCGGATAAATTCTTCTCCGGCGACTGCACCAACCTGATTCACAAACTGCTCCCATACAACATTCATTACAGTTTCGCTGAGAGCCGCAGGATTTCCTATTTTCTCGCGGTCTTCTTTTAATAATTCCACGTCTGCCAATGAATTCTCTAAATCTGCATCGAGACTTGCCTCCAGCTCATCCAAATTTAATTCAGATGATTCTATATCGTTATTTGCACAAATTGCTTTCGGATTATCATTCATGATATGAAGTTGTTTAGTACATTGATATTAATTGGTCCTCTTTTAACAAGGTATCAGATTATTAACACTTTAAATAAAAAACGTGAGCCGGAATGTTGTCCTGTAATGAAGGTCGTAGGAAAACCCTGGATGCAGATGCAACAATAACAGCCCACGCTATATGCGCGAGACCGTATTGCTTTCCCCTGCATCCTCGAAAATTTCCTACGTTTTCATTACACAAGACAAGCATTACGTTCTTTTTATGTCTATACGGAACTCTTTCCGGTATCTTGTGCGCAAAAATAACATTATCTTTCGATTACGGCAAGACTTTTGCAAGAAAATTGTCGTTCTGTAAAAACGGGTGTTATTTCGCATCTGCATCTATGGTTTGTGCAAAAATAGATAATTAAAACAACGTCTCCCTAAACAACCTTCGCCGAAAACAACGACATCGCGATTAAGTCTATAAATCCGACATCGCACATGAGTGCAAAACAAGGGCCGCGCCGCAAAACTGATTACGGCACAGCCCGAAATGCACTTTAGACAACCGTCAACTTTCCTTCTTTGAAAGCTGCATCATGCCTCTGAATGTAATCGCCATGAACATCGCTGCGGCCACGGGCATTTTCACCGACGGCGATATAAAATGTGCCGAATCCGGATAGGGCGGCAGGAATATGGCGAAACATCCGACGGCGATACCTAACGCCAGCCAAACGACGAAAGGCCAGACCCTGTATTTCGAGGGAATTATTTCAAGCATATCCATAGCTTATGAGAATAATTTGTAGGCTGTTACGCCCAGAAGTGCAACGACAGCCACCAGTATGCCGCCCAGAACAATCACCGTCCATTTTATGAATTTCAGTATGCCGGCCAATGTCTGATTCGTCTGTGCCACGGTCGCCTGGATGAGGTTGAGACCGCCGCCTACGACTGCCAGGAGGTCATCGGCCCAGCCGACAACCGGAATGATATCGGGAATGATATCGATTGGAGAAAGTGCGTATGCACCGCAGAGTATTGCCCAAATCCATGCGCCGACGGTACTGGGCTTTGATACGCTTTCACTGTAATCTGCCATATCTGTGTTTATTGGTTTATATTCATGAAATCTTGTCAACTCTCAGGAAACCGGCATTCAGGCAGTTCATGCTCCGGAGGTCAACGCCGTATTTGTTCAGGAACGCGTTCTGCACCTGAGAGGCAATCAGGCTTCCCATGCCGCCGACCGGAAAGATAGTCGAAATTTCCACACTCATGCCCGGCTCGATGTGCTGGCCGGCGCAGTTCATAGTGCCTTTTGTTGTTACTCTGTAGACTGGCATAATAGTTGATATTATCCGTAAATCCGGAATTTTAAGGTTAAAAAATGCGGGCGTTGAATAAGCGCCCGCACAAAAGTAGATAATAAAAATAACGTCTTCTTAAACATTGACTGCCGAAAACAACGACATCCCGAATAAGTCTATAAATCCGACATGGAAAGTTCCATAAGCTGCAGGCACTTGGCTTTGCATTGCTGATAATACGGGGTGCCGGACGACGGCGCTTTCTGCCGCTGCCAGGAATCGTCGAATGGTCTGGATTTGCTGTGGAGGAGCACTGCCCGCAGCTGTTTCCAAGGAATTATGCGGCTGCGTGTAATATGATACCGTTGGGCCAGTATGGTGAACAGGATGGTTATCAGGTCGAATGCCGCCTTCTGTGTCATCTTCAGCGGTTGTTTTCTGCTGTTCAGGCCCCAATGTTTGTTGAATTCCCACTGACCGTTGCCGCAGTCGGCGAGGATTCCGTCCCGGTTGGCGTTTTCTATAAATTTTCTGAACAATACGGTGCTTTCGTCGGATGCGAATATGGCTGTTATCCTTTCAAGCAGCTCGGCAAGCGGCCCTTTGGCGGCGGTACATGGTTGCGGGATGAAATTCCCGAAATTATCGTATTCCACCGTCATCTGCGGGAATGATTTTATAAAATGCCGGTACAGCTTACGCAGAAAAATTATCTCGTCGCGGAGGTCTCTGGTGGCCGGACTTGGCAGCCACAGCGGCCAGTAAGACCCGTTTTCGGCATTGTCGGTAAGCGGGCGGCTGTGCAGCCGGCGCCCTGAGAACAGTCTCGGGGAACTCAGGCTCAGTGTCTCGATGGCATTATCTACACGGGCAATGAAGACATCATCGCTCACATCGCTGTCGGATACAGCCTTGATACCGAAATATATTCCTACCGTAGGCTCGAATAGCCCGTATTCAAGCAGAAACTCATAGCTGATTGCAGTCCCGGCATCGCGCACACAAGCAAGCTTGAGCATAAGGTGTTTTGGCTGAAACACGCCACGCAATCGGCCGCGAAGTACTTCCGGAAACGGCGAAGACCGTTCGCCACGCTTCTTCTTCCCTGCTATATCGGTGATATATGCGGACACCTTGTCGGCGTCAAGCTCGCAGCTGCAAAGCTCCGCAAGGCGCGCGCAGTTCGCCAAATTGGCCCTGACCGTATTCGCCAGCCATAACCGATAACTCATGTCCTGATTAACTCTCATAAATTAGTGGTGCTTGCGGTATAAAGCCTATTCCTCGGCGGGAGGTGAGGGGATTTCGAATTCTTAGAGAAACGCAGCGACCTTGCGGATTTTTTCAAGCCGTGCCATGAATGAAGTGTCGGACTTTGCAATTTGCTTGTTGTAATCCGACTGCAACTTCAACCATAAATCTGCTTCTATACCCAGTGCAGCCTCCAGCAGAAGTGCATATTCTGTCGTTACAGCTCTCTTACCATTAAGGACTTCGTTCAGAACGGAAGCAGGCAGTCCAATCTCAGCAGCCAGAGCCTTCTGTGATATGCCCCTGAACTCAATCTCGTCCTTTATCATCTCTCCGGGATGGATTGCGTTACTCGGAGTAAGATTGTTGGCTATCATGTCGGATGCGACACCTTCAACTTTAATTTCCATATCTGTTATTTGTAATGGTTCGACAATTCAACGACGTTACAAATAGTCAATATCGGTTCTTTTTTATTTAGGGTAACCGAAAATTCCACCCTATACTGGTTGTTGACTCTTACTGAGGAAAGTCCGGCTTTGTCTCCGGACAGCACCTCGTATTGCAATGAGCGGATTGTCCATAGAGCTTCTATACAGGACGCGCCTTTCAAGAAATTAATCGCTTTCTGGTACCTTCTGATTATGTCCGGTTGAAAGCGGTACTTTTTGTCTGGACTTTTACCGTCCTCGTACAGCGTTCTTAGATATTCATGCTCAAATGTTACTACCATGTCCCGTCGTGATTAAAACACTGCAAAGATAGTGAGAGTTTCGCAAATTCGCAAATCTGATAATTTTGTAATTAATCTGCGGTGGAATTTGGCCATATGAGGGAAAACGAAGTATGCAAATGATGGCGTCGCAGAACTGCCTGAAATGGCCGGAGGCCAAAAATTTAGTTAACCCCCGACGCATGCGTCGGGAGACGCAAAACCTTAATCTACAGCCCCGGAGGCGGCTGTAGACGCAATCGGTCCGCGTGCAACCCCGCCGGGGTTGTGTACTTGGTTGATGGGTGTCCGGGGGCACAAGTGCCCCCGGTTAACTAAATTTATGGCCTCCGGCCATTCTTTATTCCGGGGCAAGCGCCTGAGAACAAGAAATTTCCCGGAGGGAATATGCCGGTGCGCTTGTCAGTGTATTCCCTCCGGGAAAAGAGTGGGGATTAGCCCATATCCCCAGGAACGCCTAAAGGCTTATCCCGGGGTTGAAAGCGGCTTTCAGCCGCCTTGGCATGCCTCCGGCATGCCTTTCTCTCCACTTACCCCCTCTCTGCTATCCACTAAAAAGTGCTAAGAGGGGCGGCTTGACACCGGCATGCCTATCTACCCCCTCTCTCCACTTACCCTCCTCTCTGCTATCCGCTAAAAAGTGCCAAGAAGAGCGGCAAGCATCTGTAAGGGTTAGCTTGGACGAGGGCGCAGAAAGCGCGTGAGGAAGTGGGGCATGCCGTGAGGTATGCCAATGCGGCTATAGGCCGCTCTTAACCCCGGAATAAGCGCAGCGTTTCCGGGGGAAAAGTGCCTGAAGAAAAGAAATTTCCCGAAGGGAATACACGGGTGCGCTTGTCAGTGTATTCCCTCCGGGAAAAGAGTGGGGATTAGATCATATCCCCGGGAACGCCTAAAGGCTTATCCCGGGGTTGAAAGCGGCTTTCAGCCGCCTTGGCATGCCTCCGGCATGCCTCTCCACGCCCTCTCTCTCTGCTATCCGCTAAAAAGAGCTAAGAGGGACGGCTTGACACCGGCATGCCGCTGTAAGGGTTAGCTTGGACGAGGGTGCAGAAAGCGCGTGAGGAAGTGGGGCATGCCTCTGTGTACCTCCGGCCATTCCTGGGGGCTTTATATGTGGGTTAAGCTTTGGTTAAAGAAAATTATTAATGTTAAAAATGGCGGACGGTGAGGGGAATTTGGAGAAATATATGTATTTTTGACGCCAAACACCATGCAGAAGCCCGACTGTGAACGGGTTGAGCGGGTGGAAATGCGGCCAGGAGTGGCCGCGGGATAGTTTTTTGAAAGGCGTTTATCAGCGCGCGTTCTGAAATATGGAAACTTCGCAACTTTCTCATAATACGTTCAGAGCCGGCAGCGATAGATGCCCCTGGATTGTATATCCGCCTTCGGGTGGCCCGGCGTTATGCCGCGCCGCCATCGTGCGTATATATAATTTGCGTGGGCTTCTGCGTTGCTCGTTCTACGTATTAGGGCAATGCGAAGGCCTCCATATTGGAACGGGCAACGGTATGGTTTCCCACGCATTCTTTTTTTTGTTGAAATTTATTTGTTCTCTGGAACAGGCTTCGCTATTGGGAAACGGACGGAGTAGTGTGTAAATCTAAACCAAATTATTTTTCCACATGAAAAAACATCTTATTCTCTTAGCCGCCGCACTTGCCGGCGCCGTAGCCGGCAATGCTACCTCGCGATAATATGACAATTATCGGTACCGGCTATTTTCTCGACAAGAACAAGCAGTGGGCAGAATCGCAGGCTTCTATAATTTATAGTGCCACATTAAGTAAGGACTCTAAAATAGAGGGATGCGATGCAACCTATATAAATTTAAGAGGCGATGCCACTGCTTCCCGTTGTAAAACTCAAGAAATTCATTGTTCCGGAGAAAACAATCTGGTTACTCAGTGCTTTATTACAAGTTCATTGGGCCTTTCTAACAACGATATTGCCCGTAATAATATTATATTATGGTCTGTAAGTGGATATTCCGGATGTATTTTCGAAAATAATATAGTTGCCAGTGTAGGTTATAATTATGAATGGATTATTGGGGGGTTCACCAACTCTACTATCAGAAATAATATTTTAATAAACACGAAAGATGGATTTGTTAATCAAATACCATACAGTTGCAATATATATTCCAAAGATTGCAAGAATAACGTTATCCAGAACAATGTGCTGAGTGTTGCCGAGCGCTATATAGATACAGACGATATGTTCAAGGGCTATCCCAACAACTACTATGTAGGCGCTACTGTTGAGAATACCTTTGTAAACGAGGGCTCCGACGACGGCAAGTGGCAGCTTCTGAGCACTTCCGCAGCCAAGGGCGCTGCAACTCATGGCGGCGACTGCGGCGCTTTCGGCGGTGCTACTCCCTATGTCCTTTCGGGTATTCCCATGTTCCTGCCCCACATCACCGAGGCGCTTGTACCCGTGAAACCCACCGACGGCAAAATCACTGTAAAACTTAAAATAGAGAATCAAAATGAATAATACGATGCGGACACGCCTACGGCTTTGTCGCATCGCTATTCTGCTATTCCCCTTGCTTATGGGCGCGCTTCCTGCAACAGGGCAGGTGAGCGGCGAATACTTATGGAATTCCGACCCCGGAATCGGTCGGGCCAGCAGGATGACAAACAATGGCGAAGCCGAGGGCTTCCATAGCTTCTCCCTCGACGCCACGGGCCTCAAGCCAGGCATGAACGTGCTTGGCTTGCGTGCTTTCAGTGGCGGACGATGGACGCAGACGCTATATAATTTCGTGATGATAGAGGCCGACCCGAAGGCGACAGTCTGGTCGGGCGAATATTTCTGGGACACGGACCCCGGTGTAGGCAAAGGCACTCCGCTGACGGCAACGCTCGGCGCCACCGGCGGCATGATAGATGTGGATGTGCTTACCGACGGCCTCGCGCCCGGCCAGCATACCATAGGCTTCCGTACATGTTCGGGCCGCGCATGGTCGGCAACGGTAACGGCTACTGTTACCATCCCCGACGAGCGCAGCGCCGAGATTACCGGAGCGGAATATTTCTGGGGCGAGGACCCCGGCTACGGCAAGGGTACACCCATACAGGTTACCGGCGGCACGGACGCCGAGGTGGAACTTAAAGACATCGATTTCCCCACGACCGTGGCCGACGAATATGTGCTGAGTTTCCGCGCCCGCTCGCCGCAGGGATGGGGCACTACCGTTACACGTGTTATCCCGCACCTGTATGTCGAGACAATTGCCCTGACCGCAGAATCGGCACTTGTGCCTGTAGGCACCACGCTTAAAGTAGATGCCGAAATCACTCCCGCCGACGCTTTCCAGGCCGATCTGATATGGACATCGTCGGATGCCTCCGTGGCCACCGTGGCCGCCGACGGCACCGTTACCGGCGTCGCTCCGGGCACTGTTACCATTACTGCGACATCTACCGACGGCACCGAGGTAAGCGGTTCGATAGAACTGACTGTTCTTGTCCCCGTTACGGCAATCACGCTCAGCCATAGCGAGCTTACTCTTGAGGTGAGCCGCAGCGAAACGCTCGGCGTAACGGTAACACCTTCCGGCGCCACCGACAAGGCTGTTGTATGGAGCATTGAGGGCGACAACTGCATCACGATAAGCGATGAAGGTGTCGTTACAGCTACCGCCACCGGCGAGGCCACCGTTGTGGCCACCGCCGCCGACAGCTACGGCGCACGTGCCGAGTGCCATGTCAAGGTTGTGCCGCTGCGCGGCGATGCCGACGGTTCGGGTTCGCTGGCCGTGAACGATGTTGTGCTAACCGCACGCGGCGTAGTGGGCGATATCGACAGCAAGCTTGTGTTCGAGGCCGTTGACCTTAACGACGACGATGCCCTTACCGCAGGCGACCTTACAGGCGTTGTCGGCGCCGTGCTGGAATATACCGCACCCGCCTCGCGTGCCGCCAAAGTACGTGCTTACGGTGAAGACCTCCGTTTCGGCAGCGTAGCTCTTGCCGCCGACGGCATGGACATTCTTGTTATGCCCGAAGATTACACCCGCTACTGCGGCATACAGTTCGATGTAACCGTTGCCGACGGCCTTAGCGTTGCCGGCGCCACCTGCGGCGACCATGCCGTTGCCATAGCACGCCACAGCGGTGCCACAAGGGTGCTTTCGTATTCCACCGAGGCTTACAGCGCCTCGCAGGACAATGCCGTGGCACGCATAGCGCTCGCGGCCGACAGGATGACTGCATCCGGCGAATATGAGGTGATTCTTACCAATGTCATGGCTTCCGATGCCGAAGGCAACCTATACTGCCTCGGCGACTGCCGCATGACTGTTGTCTACGATTCCACAAGCGGACTGCAGACAGTGGACAGCGGTCTGAATATCAGCGTGGAGGGCCATACGATAACGATAGAATCGGCCGCCGACACCGTCGTTACCTTCACCGATATGTCCGGCATGAGCCGACGCATCGAAATCAAGGCCGGAGTGAACACCATGACGGTTGAACGCGACGGCGTGTATATTATCGGAGACAGGAAAATCATAATCCGCTAACCGCAAAGCTATGAAGTTATTAAAGTCAATCATATTAATGGCCGCGCTGCTCGTAGGAGCGGGCGCGGCCCGTGCGGCGCTCGATTTTCCCTCGGTGCCGACTCTGTCGCCCGGCAAGAACGCCACTCTGGCCGTCGGCGCCACAACCGATGAAGGCGCCACAGCTCTGCAGTTCACCATGACCTTGCCCGAGGGCATAGCCCTGGCGAACACTACAGTGAGTCTGGACAAAGAACGCGCCACAAACCACACGTACCGCCTCAACAAAGTGTCGGACACGTCGTACAAGTGCGTAATATACTCCAATTCCAATACTCCGTTCACCGGAACCTCCGGCAAACTGTTCTCCATCACCCTTAAACCGGCCTCAACGGCCACCAAAGGCGACTATGCGCTGAGTTTCACGGAAATACGCAGTGCCGACGCCACGGGCAGGGAGACGCTGATGCCGGATGCGTCGGTAACGATGCCGCTGATAATCCCTGCGACGTCGGTAACGGTTGAACCTTCGTCGGCCGATATCCATATTGGCGACGAAATTAAACTCACGGCAACTGTCAGCCCCGCCGAAGCAGGGCAGACGGTTGTGTGGAGCAGTTCAAACGAGGCAAAAGTAACCGTAAGCGAGGACGGCACAGCCCGCGGTATCGCCGCCGGATATGCCTACGTAACCGCTACCACTACCGACGGCACGGGCCGTTCGGCCCGCTGCCGCGTGAATGTGAGCAAGGTGGATGTAACCGGAATTACACTGAGCAGCACGTCGCTCGATCTTCATCTTGGCGATACGGGCAAGCTCACCGCTACCGTGAATCCTTCCAACGCCACCAACAAGGCCGTGAGCTGGAAATCGAGCAATACATCGGTTGTCGCTGTGGACAGCGAGGGCAACCTGACGCCCAAGGCGGAAGGCAATGCCACCGTTACCGTTACATCGGCCGACAACTCCTCGGTTACGGCAACCTGCCAGGTGCGTGTTCTCAAGGCACTGATAACATCTGTAGCACTGGACCAGACGTCGCTCTCGCTGCGTGTGCGCGATACCGCCACGCTCAAGGCTACCGTTGTTCCGGCAGCGTCGGCGGCTAACACCGAGTGGAGCTCGTCGAATACCGCCGTAGCCACGGTAAGCGCCGCCGGCATAGTTACGGCTGTCGCTCCCGGCAATGCCGTGATAACCATTGCCGCCACCGACGGCACAGGTCTGAAAGCCGAGTGCGCCGTAAAGGTGGAGCCGGCCCTTGTAACCTCCGTTACGCTGGACCGTTCGGAATGCAGCCTTTATCCCGGAGGTTCTGTTACGCTTAACGCGACGGTCAAGCCCGACTATGCCGCCAACCGCACATTGGCCTGGACGTCGTCTGACGAGACTGTGGCTACTGTAGACAATACCGGTCGTGTGGTTGCCACGGGTCTCGGCAACGCTGTAATCACCGCCGCCGCCACCGACGGCAGCGGCAAGAGCGCCACGTGCGCGATATCGGTTGTGAACGCACCGTCGTCGGGCGTGGTGGTAGAGCCTACGGAAGTAACCTTGCGTCCGAGTGAGACAGCAGCTCTTAAAGCGACCGTGTTGCCCGCTACGGCAGCGCAGGCTGTGAGCTGGAGCAGCAACGCCCCGGATGTGGCTACGGTTGACGAAAAAAGGTCTTGTAACCGCTCTGAAAGCCGGCGACGCCATAATTACCGCAACAACCACCGACGGCAAAGCGATGCGCGGCGAATGCCGGATAAAGGTGCTTCCGCCGTTGGCAACGTCGATAAAAATGAGCACGGAGCTAACGATATATGCGCACGACAGTGAACTGCTCTATGCCGAAGTTCTCCCGGCTGAGGCTTCGCAGGAGTTGGAATGGAAATCATCTGATTCCAGTATTGCGAGTGTGGATGAATACGGATTTGTTTTCGGTTTTTCTGCCGGTAGCGCCATTATCACTGCAACTGCTACCGACGGTTCGGGCGTATATGCTGAATGTACTGTCCATGTATTGCCGGTGCAGGTTACAGGCATAGCTATCGACCGCAGCAGTCTGGAAATGCGCCTGGGCGATA
>CALEUL010000033.1 GCA_937921035.1 uncultured Porphyromonadaceae bacterium | reverse complement strand
AAACACGAAAGCAGGAGATAAACACCTGCGATTAGTGTTTACCTCCTACTCGATTTATTTAGGTATCAGACTTTAGCGGCAGATTACTTTGCATGTTTTCGTTCCGGCTTTGGCAATATATGCGCCGGCATCGGGCAATATAACAGTGCCCTGACCTTTGGCAACGATTTGTCCGAAAAGATTATAGACAAGAACTGGTGTGTTTACGGAACATTCCACCGTACGGCCGCTAAGTTTTATCTCTAAAGGACTTTCGGGAAAGGATACGGAAGCGGGATCAATGAATTTGTTGCGTTCGAAAAAATCCATATAGCGTTTGCTCCAGTCGGCTGCCGTTGCATGACCTAAGAGAGGGTTGACAAGATATTCCTTTACATCTACTTCCAAAAGATTGAAAGGTGCAAAACCTATGCGGGCGGGATCTGTAGTGTCCTGAAGCGAAATGTTGGTAGTTACAGGGCAATGAACCATGTGGGCGAAATTCTTTACATCGAAGTAGGACAGGCGAGTGAGCATATCGGCTTCGGAGATGCCGTTTTGCTGTGCCAGAGGAAGAATCTGATTCGCGGGCCAAGCAGCCACTTTAAAATCTACCGGGAAATCGGCGTGTCCGGTAATACCGGGCGCAGCGGCGCGTACACGTCCGTTGGCAAGTGCCGCGGCTACATAGGTGAATGCACCTCCCTGACTGCCGCCTTCACAGAAGATATTGTTGCTGTCTACCTTAGAACGGCTTTCAACGAAGTCGATGGCACGGACACAATCAAGGTAGGCTCCGTAATAGTAGTGCTTGTGCTGGTAGTCATCGTCAGCGAGGCCATAAGTGTAATAGCTCATACCATTGAGGGTATAGATATTTCTGTCTTTGTGGGGCTCGCGGTTGTTCAGCATCTGACCGCGCACGGAAAGTACGAACTCGCACCATCCGGGATTGGAATCACCGTCCATGCACCAGGGTGTTGATGTGCCGCCGTCTGTTCCTTGGAAATGTACCAGGCAGGGGTATGTGCCTTCAGCAACCGGTTCAGCGTAATAGCCGGAGATTATGACGGGAGTGCCGCCGGGTTCATCGGCTACGGACTGCATTTCCACATACCATACTTTACGGGTGGAAGTGGATTTTTCCGGAACTTCGTTTATGAGGGAGAATTGGGGAGCTACATTCTTGAGCCCGTCTACGGCATTCGTCCAGAAATCATCGAAATCGGGTTGTCCATCGTATGATACCTGAATCTGTGCGGGATTGAAGCCGATATTGTATGTGCCGGCTGACGAACCGTTTACGTCCATAGATAAGCTATAAAAACCGGGTTCCTGATTGCCAAGTTCAATTTCCGCTTCTACAAGTTTGCGTGCAGGCAGCATTATTTCTTTTGATATGACTGCGGCGGGAACGGTTTTGTCGAGGTCGGAATAGAGTGTGGCGGTAAGGGTTACGTTATAATCGTGAGCCTCGAGGCTTTGGATGTCTACTTTGCCCACTGCATTCTCGCCATTTTCCCACGCCTTCACGCACGATGTCGCTATAAGGCTCTGGGTGCGGATGGCCTGCGAAGCATCGATTATTTCCACTTTGTCGAGAGTGTAGTAGCAGCCGGTGATGCGCAGTCCTTTCTCTCTGATTAATGCTACCATCGCATCATCGAAAGTTATGTCGGCCGAAGCTGCACCTTTGAGCTGTGTGTTGCTTACCGGTTCGAACTGGGTGTAGTTTGCCTGCAGTCGGAGTTGCGCGTTGTTGGCTACGTCGCTCATTTTTATACGGACAACTGCGCCCCCTTTCATATCGGCAAAGACAGTCTTGTCGACCAGTACGCTGTTTTTGGTATCATCGTTAGCCCATGAAATGCGTTCCGAGCCTTCCCATATTGTGCTGACAGCCTTGGACGGATCTTTTTGAACTGTGGAGATTTCGGCCATGCCTTTTAAATCCACCGAAGCTAATGTGAATGCGCAGCCATTGATACGGCATCCCGAAGATCTGAGAATCTGAGCGATGTCCTCGTCGATTTCGAACTCTGCCACGAACGGGGCCGGAAGTCCTTTTTCGGAATCGTACAGCGGTGTGGCCGGCCATATATCCTTAGCGGAAGAATCAGTAATTTTAAGCTGGGGCCATGAGGTTCGCTCCTCGTCAATACGGCTCATAGTGATTATGAGTTTGTCGCCGGCTTTTGCATATTTGAATTTAGAGGCATCCAGAGTGAGAGCGCTCCATTGTACAGGGAATTCTCCTCGGAAAATATTCGTTGTAAGTTCCATGTATTCGGGCATGCCTTCTATTGCCTGTTTGAACCATGCCATATATCGGCCATACCAGTCGGACGGTACTGAATGTGCCTCGTTCTCATTTATGACAAGCTCTTTGTTCATTACCTTCAGGTTATTGAAAGGCGCCATGTTTGTGCGTACAGGGCAGATCGGATCCTGTAGGCCTACGGCTTGGATTACAGGACATTCTATTGTGCCTGCAAGATTCTTGGTGTCGAAGTAGCTGAGAAAGGCAAACACTTCGTCATCGCTCATTCCTTTTTTTGCTGCCTGTGCTACAGCCACTGAGCGAGGCCAGGCGGCGACAGTGAAATATGATGGAAAGTTGCCCATAAAAGGTACTGCCGGAGCAATGGCTTTGAGGCGTTTCCGGGGGTCAAGTGCAGCTGCTGCTATCGTAAATGCGCCGCCCTGGCTCTGACCTTGAGCAAAAATTGCAGCCTTGTCGACTTTATCGCGAGAAGTTACAAAGACAATGGCACGGATGCAGTCCATATATGCACCACGGTAGTAGTAGCTGTCCTTGTCTCCGAAATTGAAGGCAAACCAGTCTCCGTAAGTGTTTGTGTAAGGTTCGCGGTTGTTGATACTTTGCCCGCGTGTAGAAAGAATGAATTCGGCCCATTCGCCTTGGTCTCCCGAAGGACAGTAGGGGTCAACGGGTCTTCCGTCAGGACCGTAAGCCGCGCTGTCGTAGCCCTGATATGTGATTACAACAGGATATTTGCCGTCGCCGACAGGTTCTGCATAATATCCACGTATAGTAACAGGCGTCCCGCTGAGACCGTCCGGAATAGATTGCATTTCCACTAAATATATCTTGCGTTTCACACCGCTTTTCTCCGGTAATTCGGTCAGTGTGAACGACGGCTCGATTCCGGCAAGCTGTTCCAGTGCTTCATCCCAGAATTGATTAAAGTCAGAACGGGCATCCGAGGAAGCTGCAATTCCTTCAAGGTCGCAGCCGATGTTAAAAGATTCAACCAAGCTACCGCCGGCAATTATGGCAAGTCTGTACATCCCGGCTTCGAGTGAACCTAGTTCGAGAGCAACTTCAGATGCTGCACCCGGTTCTGCAACAGCGAACTGGTCTATTTCAGCATAGCCCTCGCCGTTGTCGCGGGTCAGGATGGCTTTGACGGGTACTGTAAGTTTCTCTGCCCCGAGATTCTGCACCTGGACAGTTACAACGGCATTACTCCCTTTGGCCCAGTATTTTGAAGTGCTGTCGGCAATCTGCGCCGTATAAGCGGGCATTTTGTCGGGGGCAACAACATCAATGGATGCAAGACGATAACCGTTGCCGCTTACAATCAGGCCGTTTGCCTGTATCGAATTCAGCATAGACTGAGTGATTGTGTATTCATAGAACGGCACACCCACAGTTTTAATGGGGGCATCGGTAAACGAGGACCATGAACTGTCTACAATGCTTGCCTGCGCCCACGGACGAACGTCCGTCATTCCGAAACGTAATAAATCTCCTGCTTTTGCATTCTTGAAGCAGTCAGAACCAATCACGGCCCAGCCTTTGTTGGGGTCCTCCCAGCTTATGAATGTGTCTCCTTCCCATACTCGGCTGACGGCAGAATCGAAATCACCGCCTTCTCCCAGTTCAACCTCTTTTTGAACTGCAATCTTGGTAAGGGTAGCATAGCACCCTTTAACGACAAGACCTTTGCCAGATATTTCCGCAAAAATGTCCTCAGAGATATCGAACGTCTCGGTGCCGGCGTTTTTTACAATACTTTTCATTGCTGGGGAGAAGTCGGTCCAATTGCTCTTTTGCAGGTAAACCTGTGGTGTGCCGGAAGCACTGTCCACATCTTTAACGCTAACAAGCAAACGACAACCTGGTTCGAGGGTGCTAACTTGTTCGGCGTTGAGAACAACATATCCCGACCAGTTGCCCATAGCAATTTCGCCGCTCCATAAATTGACTGTAACTTTAGTTGTGGCGCCATGTGCGGTTAGCATCATTGCAAGCGCCGTTAGTAGTAGAAGATACTTTTTCATTGGATAAAAGATTTGTTCATTGCAAAGTTATGCCGGTAAGTCCCGAACTTACCAGCCCCGATGTTTCTACGTTATGCACGAATGTTTCATTTACCGATACATACACCATAATGAACGATTTGTGCATCAGGTGTTGCATAATTCACTGTAAAATACGATATTTGCTACATGAAAAAACTTATACTCCTGATTCTGCTGCTATGTCCGGTAATAATTCGGGCTTCGGAATGGCATGCGTGGGATGAGAACAGCTCGTTACCAACATCGGAAGTATATGCCCTTGCATTTGATGCGGACGGAAGAATGCTTATAGGTACTGGAGAAGGGCTGTTTGCCATTAGGGAGGGGAATGCTGTATATAATATTCCGCTATGTACCGTCAACTCGCGTCAGCCTACGGTGAACCGTATTGAGATAGAGAATAATTGTATTTTTATCCGTACGCTTGACGGTTCGTATGTGCTTGAGGGCGATTCTGCGAGGCTTTTCGATTCGCATCAGATCCGTGAGTATGTATATAAGAATGTTCCGGCATCGTTGCAGAATGTGATGGTGAAGGATATGGCAGTATTGCCGCACGGATGGAAAGCCTATGCCACAAACAGCGATGGCGTTTTCCTCTATCGTCGCTCCACTGGCTGTCTAACCAATATGCGCAGTTCTCTGGCCGATGTTCTGTCGCTGCCGAGCAATCACATATCTTCTGTGGCTTACGATAACCGCAGTGGCAGGTTGTTTGCCGCGGTGTATCATTCAGGTATATATTATACAGAACCGCAATTGAGTGCGGTGGAGACTATGCTGACGGGCGTTGAAGAAAATATCTCGTCGTTTGCCATAGACGGGCGGGGACGCTTGTGGACGGCGTACGATGGGGCCGGTATCTGTATCGGCAGCGATACTATGCTGACCGCATTGCCGAGCCTGACGATAACCAATCTTTTGCCGCTTCCGGACGGAGACGTTCTTGCGGCAAGCTATGGGGGCGGCGTATTCAGAATCGATTCACTATTGCGAGCGACTTCTATACCGGCTTTGGATGAAACAAGCAATGCAGCGCGTTCGCGGGGACTTGGTATTGATAGTTTGGGACACATTTGGGTGTCATCGTTTTCGGAGGGCGTGATGTGTTATGATATTTCCTCAGTATCGGCGCGAACCTTCGACAGTTCCAACTCTGCTTTGAAAACAAACTATATAACTGATTTGTGCGTTTCTCCGCGAGGCGATACGGTTTTTGTGGCCAGTCATTACGGCGTATATGCTTTCGACATTCTTTCTTTCGGTTCTGTGGAGTTGCCGACTCCTTTTTTCGGCGATGGCCGTATTGTTGTGGATCAACTCGCATTTTCTGCCGACGGAACACTGTATTTCGCCACGCCCACTGGAATTACAGACCGTTACGGGCGTAACATAGCCCTTGAGGGAACGCATCTGAAAGCATTGAAAAATTCTCCGGATGGCTCTTTATGGTGTAGTTCTGATTCGGCAGTTTACCGTGTGGATACGAGATACAGACCTTCTAAAGTTGATGTATTTGACGGTTTCGAAGGGATGCGTTTCTGTAAGTACGCGCTTTGCCATACTGATGATGGAACTGTGCTTGCCGGTGCTTTCGGTGCGGTGGCTGTGATAGGCAGTGATTCCGATGCAGTACATAAGGTGCCGGGGACATCTGTATCGCGATTCCTGATATGGACGCTGTATATATTTATCGGACTGATTCTTATTTGTGGTTTGTATGTGTTAATACGCCACAAACGCTATTACAGGACTGATGGAGAAATTCATGCGGTACATGCGTTCTCGAACCAACCGGAAGACGTTATTTGCGACGAAACGGCCCCGGAAGATAATTCCGAGGCCGACTGTATATGGATTGGATCTATCGATAATATAATAGACGCGAACATTGCAAATGCAGAATTCAGTGTGGAAGATTTAGGACGGCTCGCGGGTATGAGCAGAAGCAATCTGTACAAACGTATAAAGGCTATAACGGGATTGTCTCCGCTTGAATATCTTCGCGACAGGCGTGTGAAAAGAGGTCGTCAGCTTTTAGCGCAGGCCACAGGAAAACATGTGAAACCTACACTGGCCGAAATAGCGTATCAGGTAGGTATGTCGCCCAGGCAATTCTCGAAATATATCAGACAAAAATAATTACCTGATGTATAAGTGCGTGTTATGCGAGGTAGTCGACGCAGGCGCGGGCGGCGAGGAGGGGCTTGATTATTGCCACGCAGGCAAGGTGGGCCGGATGCGCTGAGTAAGTTGCAAGGTCGGCTTCATTGCTGCATGTGGCTGTGAGGACTATGTCCCAGTTGCCGGCGATATGGCCCAGGTCGAGGCCTACTTCGGCGGTGTCGAGTTCTGCGATTACTTTCGGCAGTGCTTCTATTTCGGTTTTGAAACGGGCTGCTGCGGCTTCTTTGCCTTCGCCTTCGAGGCGGAACATTACAATATGCTTTATCATTGCTGTATGGTTTTAAAAGAGGTGCTGGCTGAGGGAACGGAGGGTTTTTACTTTGTCGCAGGCGCGCACAAGCACGGATATGTTGTGGTTGCTGCCGCCGTAGGAAATCATGCGCACGGGAATGTCGGTCAAGGCGGAGAGTACTTTTGTCTCGAAGCCGCTGTTATGCCATTCCAGGTCGCCCACGATGCAGATTATAACCATGTCTTCATCTACGGCGACGGTGCCGAAGTGTTTGAGGTCGTCTACAATTGCGGCAAGGCGCGAGGTGTCGTCCACGGTGAGGGTAACGCCTACTTCGGATGTCGCCATCATGTCTATGCTTGTGCGGTGGTTCTCGAAGGTTTCGAAAACTTTGTGGAGGAAGCCATAGGCCATGAGCATGCGGCCTGATTTTATGGATATGGCGGTAATGTTGTCTTTTGCTGCTATTGCTTTTATGGTGCCGTCGGGCGGCGTGTTGCATATCAGTGTGCCGGGTGCCGCGGGGTCCATAGTGTTGAGCAGGCGTACGGATATGTTGTGCAGCTTTGCGGGCAGTACGCATGCCGGGTGCAGTATCTTTGCGCCGAAGTAGGCGAGCTCGGCGGCTTCCTCGAAGTGGAGGAGGCTTACAGGGCGTGTCCCTTCTACAAAGCGTGGGTCGTTGTTGTGCATGCCGTCAATGTCGGTCCATATCTGGATCTCGCCGGCGTCGGTAACGGCTCCGATGATAGATGCGGTGTAGTCGCTGCCTCCGCGTTTCAGATTGTCAATGCCGCCGTGGTCGTTGCGGCAGATGTAGCCCTGGGTGAGAAATACGTCGGTGTCCGGTTCGAGGTCGATGAGTCTGCGTAGGCGCGAGGCGATATGTTTCATATCAGGCTCGCCGTTGGGCAGCGTGCGCATGAAGTCGAGTGCTGGCAGTAGTGTTACTTTTAGGCCTCGGTTGGTCATGAGCTGGTGCATGATGGCTGTTGACATGAGTTCGCCCTGAGCGAGTATCTCTTTTTCTCCGGCTTCGGTGAGCGGCTCGGCGCAATATGAGCGCAGGAGCGCGAAAACGCGTTCGATGGCTGTGCGGGCGCCAGCGGATTCTTTGCCGGTGAAGAGCTGCGTGAGCACGCCGGTATATTTTGCCTCGAGCGCGTTTATTGTTTCCTGTGCGCCGGGAATGTTGTTCTTATAGAGATATTCGCTTATCTCGACCAGAGAGTTTGTTGTTCCCGACATTGCGGAGAGAACGGTTATGCAACGTCCGGCTTTCTCAACCAGGTCGGCGACGTGTTCGATTCTTTCTGGCGAACCCACCGATGTGCCGCCGAATTTAAGTACTTTCATTTTGTGTCTTATGTGTGATAATGACCCTGTTGCGGGCTGTTTATTCGTCTATGGAGTAGTTCAGAAAATCGTTCATTGGTTTGAGGAGGGCAAACAGGCGCGCGGCTTCTTCGTGCCAGTCCTTGCGGTTGAAGAATGCAGGTCTCAGGTAATGGCATTTGCCGTATTCGGTGAGCCGTAGCAGGTCTATGTCGGGATGGTCGCGGTCGTAGCCTTTGGGTGCCGTCTTCAGCTGCCGGCCCCACCATCCGGGGAATTCTTTCTGTATCTCCGGTGTTTCCACGATGCTGCGGAACTCCTCTACATTGTCCACTATTGCTTTACGTACCTTTTTGAGTACTTTTGCTTCGGGGCACCACAGCCCGCTGTATAGGGCTATTTCGTCTGGACCGAAGTGGAAATAATAGCACGCGCGGTCGCAATGCCGTCCGGTAGGGGAAATAAGTGCCGACATATACCGCTTGTATGGTGTCTTGTCTGGCGAAAACCGGGTGTCGCGATATATACGGTAGGCGCAATCCTGAGCGTTGACGTAGCGTAGGGAGGGGTCGTGCTGTGCAAGCGCGTTTATAATCTTCTGAACGTTGTCCAGAAATATGCGGCGGGCATTGTCGTAGCGCTCGCGGTTGGCGGCGAACCATTCGCGGTTGTTGTTGTCGCCGAGGTCAGACAAAAAATCAAGTACTTCTTTCATGCTTATATGTCGGTCCATTTTATGTCCGTAACCTGTTCTTCGGTACGGTACTTCACATTGTCGCCGGTGGTAGAGGCGGACGTCTCGGTTTGTTCCAGCTCGACGTAGTCCACGTATTCGCCTACGTCGCGGCCGATTTTCTTTTTATGGCGTCCGGGCTGTGTGCGCGTGTTGCGTTGGTATGTGCCGGAGTCCTGTGCCGCTCCGCCGGAGAAGGCGCTCATGGGGTCTTTCATGAAGCGGTTTATACGGCGGGCCTGCGAGAACACCGACCAGAAAACTTTGATCAGCGGCCACAGGATTATAAGAATGACGATAAGAATAATCAGGGATACCATGTATGTATATTGTAGATTGTAAGTGCCCCGTGTCGGGGTTCGGAATTTGCCTGTATATCAAATCCGTTTCTGTCGCATCAGGGACAGCAGGAGATAGAGCACTATCGTCCAGACAAGTCCTGAGATGCCGTAGATGAAGAGGAATATTGCGGCGGCCACAATAATTATGTAGCGGCAGAAATTTTCGGCGAAATCGAGGTTCTTGAATTTCAGCGAGAACATTTTGAAACGTGCTGTCATGCTGAGCGATACTGCAACGATAAAGATGGCCATGACGAACCATCCGGGGTAACCGTAGTTCTGAATCCAACCGCAGACGCCAATCCAGAAAATGGCGTTGGCGGGTATGGGAAGGCCGCGGAAGTATGTGGACTGTTCGGCGTCGTTGTTGAATTTTGCAAGTCGCAGGGCTCCGCATGCTGGAATAAGGAACGTGAATACAGCAGCCCATGAATATTTACCTGTGGCAAGCATTGTGTTTGCCACAAGAGCTGCCGGCGCAACGCCGAAACTCACGAGGTCCGATAGGGAGTCGAGGTCTTTTCCGAGGTCGGAGTATGCGTTGAGCGCGCGTGCGCACGCACCGTCCAGAAAGTCGAACACGGCAGCGGCGAAAATCGCAACCATGCACCACCGGGAACCGGTGAGGCTGCCGAATGTTTCGTTGAGATGAAAGGCCATAAAAATGGCCACGCAGCCCGACACAAGGTTCATCAGGGTTATGAGGTCGGGTATGTATGCTGTGGGTTTCTTAGGCATTTGCCATAGGTTTCAGGCGTGCCACCTCTGTTACGCCGCCGGTGGTTTTGTCGCCGATTTTAACAAGAATTTCTGTGCCGAGGGGTAGGTAAAGATCGACGCGGGAACCAAATTTTATGAATCCCATGTGGTCTTCGATCGACGCTTCGTCGCCGACCTTTGCGTACGTAACTATGCGGCGTGCCATAGCTCCGGCAATCTGGCGCATGAGCACCTGCTGGCCCGAGGGGGTGCGGATAACCACGGTGGAGCGCTCGTTCTCGGTGCTGGATTTTGGGAGGTATGCCGCCATGAAACTGCCGGAGTGGTGCTTGATGTACACCACTTCGCCGTCGACCGGGAACCAGTTGGCGTGGACGTTGAGGATGCTCATGAACACTGACAGCTGTATGCAGCGGCAGTGCAGGTATTCGTCCTCGAAGGTTTCCTCGAGTGCCACCACTGTGCCGTCGGCCGATGATACCACCACGTTCCGGCGTTCACCGGTGAACAGGCGTCGCGGCGAGCGGAAAAAATTGGCAAGAAGGAGGTACAGGACGGTGCTTACGGCAGTAATGGCTATTGCCCATGCCATAGGTCGGACCCATATCCACAAGGGTATTATTATGGCAAGAAGTATAGCCAGAACGACAAGCAGCAGTTCTGTTCCTTCATGGTGTATTTTCACTCGCATATTCATGGCTCGTGCATGTATTGTCTGCAAAGTTAATAAATTTTTCAAAAATTACAGACAAACGGGCGAATTTTTTAGCCAGTGGGCAATATTCTTCGCCAAATGTTATCCGGCGAAGAAAGATTGTACTAAAAATCAAGCGAAAGACGCCTCCATAGAGGGTCGGGAATCATTTTCCACAACGCTGTTATCACAGCCCAGCGGGAATCGATGTAGCGTATGCGTGGAGCCTGCAGAATCGCTTTTTCGATTCGCGGGGCAACGTAGTCCAGAGTCATCTCCATAGGGTAGCGTTTTTGCAGTAGCGGAGTGTCTACAAAGCCGGGGCGGATGTCGGTAACGGCGACGTTCACGTGCTGGCTGTGGGCGAGCTGGTCGATGGCCTGGAGGTATGTCCACTGGTAGCGTTTGGATGCGCTATATGTGGCTGAGGGGCCTATGCCTTTTGTACCGCCGATGGATGTTATTGCGGCGATGTGTCCGCGGCTTACGTTGGCGGTTTCCTTGAAGTATCTGTATGCCGCGTTCACTATGCGGGTGAAGCCTACAACGTTGACCATAAGGGTCCTGTCGTCGCTGCCGCTGTCCAGGTCGGGGTTATACCATCCGCATCCGGCGGCGTAGACCATGTAGTCCATGCCGTCGACAAGCTCGATAAGGTGGTTGAAACGCTCCACGGCATCGGAGGCTGTTACGTCGATAACCTCGGACACTATCCGGTCCGGGTACATTGCCTTTATTTCCTGGAGTTTGTCATCGCGCCGGGCTGCGATGCCCACGCGCCAGCCGAGTCGGGCGAAATCGCATGCTATGCGCTTTCCCATGCCTGAAGAAGCGCCAACAATAATTATCTTTTTCATTTTTCTGCAGTTATTGTATCCTGCGCCGCTTCTTTGGTAAGGTCGGGAGCGGCGTCTGAATTTATAACGGCGTCGGCTTTGTTCTTGTTCAGATGGTCGAGTGGAAGGGTGTATGATATAGAGAAACTGCCCGATATCGCGCCGGGTGCGCCGAAGCCGGGAACGTACCAGGGCTGGCCGTACTCTGTTTTGCTGCGGTGGAGGATGTTCTTGTAGCGGAATGTCCAGCCTGCCGATATCGGGCCCCAGAGTTTTACGCGCAGCCCGAGTACAATCTCCATCCAGCCGACAGTAACGTGCTGAGCGGGAATGTTGAAGTGCGCCGGCTCGTTCCAGTAGCCAGGGTCGAGGGTAACGTCGTCCACCGAGAAGCTGAAGGGCGAGAAACCGTAGCGCAGACCGCCGAAGAAGCTGTAGTCTGGATTGGAGTTGAACAGGAAATTGTAGTTTGCGCCTATACGGAAATATACGCTTAGCGGCGATCGGTAGGTGAAATTCATATCGGACGGGGCGCTGTGAGCTGTGCCTAAGCCTACCTCTACGATGGGTTTGTATCGGTTGTGGAGCGACAGTTCCACCCATGCGTCGGCGATGCCGTATTTCTGGCCGAATATTCGCATCACGGGGTCCCATACGTTCACACCAACCGACAGGGCGTGAAATAGGGGGTACTCCATCTTGGGCACGCGCGATATCACGGTGCTGTCTATCCATTCGTCGCCGGTAATGGAGTCTACGTACACGGTGAAGCCGTCGTTGTTCACGTAGTGCATGGGCCGCTTGCGCATCTGTGCGTTCAGACGGCTGGTGTCGCCGCGTGTTTCGTTGACGGCCTGTGTCTGGGCGGCTGCGGTGTTCACGGGGTTTACACGTCTTTTCTGCCTGCCCCATGCCGGAACGAGAACCAGAAGCCCCAGAAGGCATAATATTACCGTTTTGGCGTGTTTCATTGCTCGGGTTCTGCAGTGCGGAGGTAAATGCGTATGCGTACCATGTCGACATTCGTTATAAGCGGGTCGAGAACCACTAATGAGTCGATGAGGTGCGTTGTGGTCGAATGTTCGGTAATGGTGTAGCGGTAACTTGCCCCGCATTCGGCGGAAGCGAAGTAGGGCAGCGAGGTGTACCGGAAAGTGATGGTGTCGTTGAAAGCGTCGTCGTCGAGCCCTTCCTGAGTGTAGTGGAAACACCACTGCACGCTGTTGTGCTCAGAGCGCATGGGAAGATATATTTCGCTGGCTAATTCCGACGGGCCCACGAGGATTGAATCGTTCGGGACGTCAACACCGCTGATCTGTATTCCGGAGACGGTTATGGCCTGCCCGGTGGCCGACGAATAGAGTGCGGCAAGCGGTATCGCGTTCCGGTTTTCGAGACAACCGGAAGTGTTGCAGCCTGCGGCGAGCACGGCTATGGCGGCTATGGGCAGAAGTCGCTTCATCGTTTAAGCAGTATTTCGCCGAGTCCCTTACGTTTTTTTGCGGGTGCGGCGGTTTCTTCGGCGGGATGGCCCAGGGGAACTATGGCTACGGGGACGATGTTTTCGTCGAGGCCGAGACCGCTGCTTAGTATTTCGGGATTGAAGTTGCATACCCAGCATGTGCCCAGGCCGAGGGCTGTGGCGGCAAGGCACAGATGTTCGGTGGCTATTGAAACGTCTACGTCCATGTGGTTGTGTCCGTCGGCGGGGCGTACCCATGCCTCGGAGGGAACTCCGCACATTATAATATAATACGGTGCGGTGCGGATCCATTCGCGTTCGTAGGATGCTGCTACGGCGCTGCGGCCTGCCTCGTCGTCGGGACCGACAACGATGATGCGCCAGGGCTGCCTGTTGCATGCCGAGGGTGCCATACGCACCTGTTCCAGGATATATGCGAGTTCACTGTCGCCGACGGGTGCCGGCGAATATGCGCGGCAGGAGTAGCGGGCGGCGACGGTTTCTGCGAAAATCTTGCTTTGTTCCATGTGCTTATTCTTTTGTGTGTACGTCTATCGTGTCCTCGATTTCATAGTCGTTGCGCTTGGGCGAGTTGCGTACCAGCAGTTCGCCGAGGAAACCGGTTAGGAACAGCTGGGAGCCTAAGAGCATAAGCACGAGGGCGATATAGAAGTAAGGGGAGTTTGTAACGAGGGTGTAGGGGTGTCCGGAGTGCATGGCGTAGAGCTTGAGCGCGCCTACCATTATCACGGCGATGAATCCCAAGAGGAACATGAGGCTGCCCAACAGTCCGAAGAAATGCATTGGCTTCCGGCCGAACTTGCCGGTGAACCAAAGTGTGAGCAGGTCGAGGTAGCCGTTGACGAAACGGTCGAGACCGAATTTAGTTTTTCCGTATTTACGCGCCTGATGTTGTACCACTTTCTCGCCTATACGGTTGAATCCGGCCAGTTTGGCGAGGTAGGGCACATATCGGTGCATGTCGCCGTACACCTCGATGTGCTTCACCACAGCCTGACGGTAGGCTTTAAGCCCGCAGTTGAAATCGTGAAGGTTGTGTATTCCGCTTATACGGCGGGTGGTGGCGTTGAACAGTTTTGTGGGTATTGTCTTGCTCAGAGGATCGTAGCGTTTTTTCTTGTAGCCCGAAACGAGGTCGTAGCGTTCTTCGGTAATCATTCGGTACAGTCCGGGTATTTCGTCGGGGCTGTCCTGAAGGTCGGCGTCCATTGTGATAACTACGTCGCCGCGGCACATTCCGAAACCGGTGTTTAGTGCTGGACTTTTGCCATAGTTGCGGCGGAATGAAGCGCCGCGCACATGTTCGGGATCATTGGCTGCGAGGTCCTGGATAACTTTCCACGAGCCGTCGGTGGAGCCGTCGTTGACAAAAATCACCTCGTAGGAGAATTTGTTTTCCTCCATCACTCGCTGAATCCATGCATAAAGCTCTGGCAGCGACTCTTCCTCATTATATAATGGTACTACAACGGAAATATCCATAGCTATTGATTGGTTTGGCGGTTACGGAAACTGCGCATGCGCATGCGAGCGCTCAGAACTATTGCCATAATCAGCGATACAGCCGTACCGGCCACGATGTTTATTGATATTATGTTGGCGGCGATGTCCAGCGGGGTTGGCATAAGACCTTCGGCACGCAGATTCTCCAGTGTGGCAATCCAGGCCTCGGCCTCCGGAGAATTTATCTGACGCAGAGTGTCTATGGTTACCTGGACCTGTTCCGGTATGAATGAGGGGAACGCGAAACGCAGGGCACAGTAGCATAGTGCCGCCGGCAGCAGGCTGCCTAAGAAGAAGGATGCGATTCCTTCGGCCCAGATCTCGGAGAACGAGAGGAAACAGCCGCTGCGCATGCAGTTGCGGCTCAGCAGGCTGAAAGCGAAGAACGGCATGGCGACGGCACCCACGAGGAAAAAGAAAGCCATAAAAGGTTCCTGTGTTCCGAATCCCAACAGAAGAAGGAGCGCACATATGAAGAGCGACAGGTAAATGCCGTTTTCGGCAGCCCGAGCTGTTATGGGGTGTGGCGAATGGCCGGTCTTGGAGGTGTTGTTCATATTCTTTGTCTTTCTGATTGCAAAATTAGGAAAAATAATTCATTTACGGCCCGCTGTAATATTTTTTTGAGGAAAAGTGGCGTATGGATTGTTATATGTATAACGTGTGTTGGAAAACGGATTTTATTGTTAACATCAGCCATATATTATTATGAAAGGAAAAAATCTGATATTTACCGGGGTGATTGTCCTTCTTGTCGGGCTTCTGCTACTGATTTTTCGTCGTCCGCTGGCCGACGGAGGGATTGTTTATGCCGCCGGTATAATTTTTGTTGGTGCCGGTATCCTTAATATAACTGTATTTCTTGGTTCGCGCGACAAGAAAGGCCGTACACGCATGGGCGCTTTCGGCACGGCTTTCGGGTGGATTGTGTCGGCTGCCGCTGTGATTCTCGGCCTCGCCATGATAATTTTCAAAAGTGCCTTTGTGGCGCTTATAGGGTTTATGTATGGCGTGCTGATTCTGTTTGCCGCGCTGTTTATGCTGTTCATGCTTATCTTCGGATCGCGCCCAACGCGTCTTTCCAACTGGTTTTTCCTTGTGCCGACAGCGCTTGTCGGAGCGTCTATCTATATTTTCATGCGCAAGCCTGATGCTCCTGGCGAGACAATCGATATCCTTGTAACGGCTATCGCGTTTATGCTGTTCGGGTTGTTCACCGTCGTAGCGGGAGCTGTGGTAGGTGCCAATAACCGCAGCATACGCAAGGCTGCCGAAGCTGCCGCCAATGAGGAATCGCGGCGTATATCGGAAGGCCGGCCAAAAGATGCCGTGGAATTTGCAGCTGCGAAAAGCTCCGTAGAAAAAGGCGGGAGCACCGATGCCACGCAGGGCTGAAAAGGTGCCCCGATAAGGTCTGGAATTGCGAAAACACCACTATTTCACACAAATATGTGCGCGTTTTCGCAATTTTAGATATGAAGTTTATGGTAAATTTAAAAAAAATGACGATATTTGCACCGCAAAACGACGTGGGGCTCTGTCTTCCGCCGTTTTTGACATGGCATACAAATTTACCAACAGAATTTAAACCTCTCGTAACAATGACTAAAGCCGACATCGTAAACGAAATCGCCAAGAGCACAAATCTTGAGAAATCGGAAGTGCTTGCAACCGTAGAACGCTTCATGGAAGTCGTAAAAGACTCTCTGGCCAGCGGTGAAAACGTATATCTCCGCGGCTTCGGCAGCTTTATCGTAAAGACCCGCTCGCAGAAGACCGCCCGCAACATCAGCAAGAAAACCACTATCATTATCCCCGAACACAAGATACCCGCTTTCAAGCCCTCTCGCGTGTTCATGGATGAGGTAAAAAAATAATTTAGTAACCACCAAAAGCGTTAAGACATGCCCAGCGGAAAGAAAAGAAAAGGCCATAAGATGGCTACTCACAAACGCAAGAAACGTCTGAGAAAAAATCGTCATAAGAAGAAATAAGGTTGACGGCGCCACTCTGTGGCGCCGGTACGGCCTTCGTTCGATGTGACGAACTTTATTGAGACAAAGAGCAAACTTCGCACTGCGGCGCATTTATCAGCCAGCCGCGGCGGAGGTTTGTTCGTTTATGCGCGGTGTGTAAAAATCCATGCCGCCTGTTCCGTGTAGCCCGGTAGGGCAAGCACTCCATTACATCATTTTTTTCAAATACCACATTTAAATGAAAAGCGAACTCATTGTAGACGTACAGCCTTCTGAGATTACGATCGGCCTTCTTGAGGACGGCCGTCTCGTATCGCTCCAGAAAGAGGCGAGGAATATCGCCTATGCTGTCGGCGACATCTACCTGGCGAAGGTGAAGAAACTGATGCCGGGACTGAATGCCGCTTTTGTGAACGTGGGGTATGAAAAAGATGCTTTCCTCCATTATCTTGACCTCGGCGCCAACTTCAGCTCCTACAGCGAGTTTCTGCGTCAGCTTATGGGCGACAAAAAACGCGTTCCAAAGCTGTCGGCGATGAAACTTCTGCCAGAGATAGACAAGCACGGTTCTATCGGCAACGTGCTTACCTCCGGCCAGGAACTGTTGGTGCAGATTGTCAAGGAACCTATTTCATCCAAAGGCCCGCGTCTCACAACCGAGATTTCATTTACGGGCCGTTTTTTGGTGCTCACGCCGTTCTGCGACAAGATTTCTATATCGCAGAAGATTAAATCGTCGGAAGAGAAACTGCGTCTGCGCCGGCTTGTGGAATTCCTGAAGCCCAAGAATTTCGGCGTTATCGTGCGCACTTCGGCCGAGGGCAAGAACAGCGCCGAGCTCGACGCCGAACTCAAGGCTCTGCTGCAGTCCTTCGAGGATGCCTGCGCAAAAGCGCAGCGGTCTGCTGCGCCAGCTCTCGTTTTCGAGGAAGAAAATCGCGCCGTGGCTATGCTGCGCGATGTGTTCAGCCCTTCCTTCGAGGATATCCATGTGAACGACAAGGAGATATGTACGCATATCCGCAACTATGTAGCCCTTATCGCCCCCGAAAAGAAGGATATTGTAAAGTTATACGAGGGCGACATACCTATTCTCGACCATTTCGGCGTAACACGCCAGATTAAATCGTCGTTCGGCAAAACGGTGTCGTTCAAATCCGGAGCCTACATTATTATCGAGCACACCGAGGCTCTGCATGTTATCGATGTAAACTCAGGCAACCGCACAAAAGCCGATTCCGACCAGGAGACAAATGCTCTGGACGTGAACCTGCGCGCCGCCGACGAGATTGCGCGCCAGTTGCGTCTGCGCGATATGGGCGGTATTATCGTGGTGGACTTTATCGACATGGCTAAGAGCGAACACCGTCAGCAGCTGTACGAGCATATGCGCGAGATTATGGCCAACGACCGTGCGCGCCATAATATTCTGCCGCTTAGCAAGTTCGGCCTGATGCAGATAACACGCCAGCGTGTGCGTCCGGTGCTGGACATCCACACAAACGAGGAATGCCCGTCGTGCCGAGGCAAAGGCGAGGTACAGCCCTCTATCCTCTTTACCGACATGTTGGCCGAGAAGATTGAGTATATCGTGGAAACCCTTGGCAAGAAAGACTTTATCGTGTATGTGCATCCGTATGTGGACGCCTACATAAAGAAGGGTTTCTTTACAAATCTCTACGGCAAATGGCGCCGTGCCTACGGACGCTGCTTCCGCATCCTGCCTGACGAGTCTCTGGCCTATCTGCAGTTCCGTGTAGTAGATAAGGATCGTAACGAGCTGAATCTTATCGACGAGAAGGACAACGGCAAGAGCTCAGCATCCAAGAATGCCGACAAGGCACGCAAGCGCGGCGGCGACGACGAACCCGAACAGCCGAAGCCTCAGAAATCCAAACAGAACAAGGAACAGAAGGCTAAGCCACAGCCGGCCAAGGAGCCGGCGGAAAAGGAACAACCTGCAGCTGGGCCTCAGCAGACTGCCGCGGCACCGGCCCAGCCAAAACAGCCAAAGCCCAAACGCCAGCCGAAGCCAAAGCCTGCAAAAGAGGAGATACTGCTTCTTCCTGCCGCCGAGATTGCCGATGCTCAGCCCGAACCAGTTGAGCCGCTGCCGGTAGCCGTTCCCGATATCGAGGAAAAAATTGCCGAAGGCGAAGGTGTTGCCGATACTGCCTCTGAGGCAGAAGAACAAGTGGCGCAGTCAGAGGCAAAGCCTCGTTCCAAAAGACGACATCACCGCCGCAAGTCTCGCCAGCAGGGCGACAAGCCTGCCGAAGCGACATCGGACGAAATCGCTTCTGATGAAACAACTTCTGATGAAATCGCTTCTGATGAATAAGGAAAGCATACCCCATTTATTTCAGACAATTTAAAATCTCCGCTTTTGCGGAGATTTTTTTGTCGCGATTGTTTATATGGCATAAATGTACTATATTTGAGTATGAAAAGTTTTGTAAAACTGTTTTTGGTGTTGTGCGCGATGGTTGCCGCTTGCGGTTTTGCATATCCAGACGGTAGCGGGACTGCCAGAGAGCATGTAAGTTCTATGGCAAAGGCGCTCACGGCGATGGATGGCGACGAGGCGCGCACACGTGCCATCGAAGATGCCGCGCGCGCGGCTTTTACATCGGACAGCGCCGCATACGCTTTCTCGCAGGCTGTGGAAGATGTGCTGTGCAACAGCGCTTCGGCAGACCGCGACGACCGTATGTATATCGCTTTTCTCAAAGCCATGCTTGCATGCGGCTATCCGGACAGCGTACGGTCGGAATGGATGCTGCGTATGGTTTCCAAAAATTTGCCGGGCGATGTCGTGCCCGATTTTGAGTATACCGACCGCTCCGGCGCCAGTTGCAGACTCTCCGGATTGGCCGGCAGGCCGCTGGTCCTTTTTTTCTACGATCCCGAATGTGAAGATTGCCATGCTGCCGCCGCCCAGCTTGCCGCCGCTCCTGATTTTACTGCGCGCGTGAACGACGGCCGGCTGAATATTCTGGCGCTCTCTACGTTAGATACTGACTCATGGAATGCTTTGCCGCAGAATTTCCCTGCCGCCTGGCACGACGGGTGCGACAACGGCGTGTTAGACAGCACAGAGGCTTTTTTTATCCCTGCCTTTCCCACATTCTACTTCATAGATGCCGCTGGGCGGGTAGTGCTGAAGGAGCCGACGGTACCGCAGCTCCTCCATGCCATTGCCGCAATGCCTTAAGAGGTATCCCCGGCATCACTGCCGGAGGTACCTGTCGTTATTATTGTTGCATGAAGTGAGTGCGGCTTAGAACCTGGATTTTTCGGTGTTGCCTGCGCCCGTGCCGCGGTAGCGGTTGCGGGTGGTATTGAAGCGGTACTGGAACGTCAGCATTACCGAGCGGCCCGGCGAGTAATTCTTTTGGATAATCCGGACGGCGTCGTTATACATCCTTGCATCTTTCTGCGATGAGTTGAAAAGGTCTTTGGCTTCGATAGTAACGCTGAAAGCATTGGTGAAAAGACTTTTGTATATTTTTGCATTGACATACCACGGGGTGTTGGATAGTTTCATGTTGTTGTCCCAGGACGATGTCATCAACTGTGCGTCCATGTTCAGCCAGATATCAAACGGGAGATGAATAGCGTTCTGCCACTGGAAAAGGAATCCGGGAGTATTCATTTTCATAGGCTTGCCGTCGACCGGCAGCGTAAGCCACTGCTTCATCATGCCGACATTCACCCGAGGCGACCACACTCCGACTTTGAACTGACCGCCTACAAATGCCTGAAGATAATGGCGGTGGTCAAGATTTGCCGTGCGAATGATGGTTGCCTCCCCATCAACTCCGTAAGGCTCTGTGATGTGATATACACCGTCCTTTAAATATATATAAGACAACTGAGCGAAGAACTGACGCCACTGTGCCATATATTCCACAGTCTGAATTTCTGTGGGTTTAAGATATGGATTGCCGGTCTCATAAGTGAGGCGGTTGATATAGCTGACTGCTCCGTCGAGCTGCCCGTAACCTGGTCGGACAGTTTTGCCTGAGTAGTTCAGTCCCATACGGACATTACCTGTCTGAGTGGAGACATTCAGCGAGGGGAACAGATTGTTATAGGTCTTGCTTTGACCGTCACGATGCTCACCCATCTCGTAATAATCGAATTTCACATGCTCATAGCGGAGCCCGACACCGACATTTAAGCGTCCGAATTGCCGCCCAAACTCAACAAAAGCGGCGATATTGCTTTCATCCACACGATTGTCGGCATCCGGTACTTCGGGAATGTTTGCTGTAAATAGATTCGTAGTGCGCGTATTTGTGTATTCCTCTCCAAACCTTATCTGCCCCTGCCAGAGAGGATGACTGACAACTAATTTCTCGGCAAACATACGGTTGCGGTTGGTCGATACAGTGCTTACATTGCGGTTATCCCCTGTTTCGCTGAGTTCGTCACTTAATGATAGCTCACGGTTTTTATACCAAAGGAAATCCGCGTTAAAGTCGAAAGTGAATTTGCCGACAATGCCGTTATAATAAAGATTGACATTATGGCGTGGGACTGCCGTTGATTTATTGTTTACATCAGAATTATAGCGGTCAAGTAAGACTCCGTTCTGCCAGACTTCGCTCGGAATAGTTCCGGTTGTGTGATGGCGGTTCCAGCTGTTCTGATAATAAGCGCCGATGCTGTGCTTATCATTGAACATGAAAGAAAAGCCGACTTTGCCAGTCATATCGTTGTAATTCTCTCGCCATATTGTGCGGATCGACTGGTTATATCTTCCTGCCGGTGTAGTGGTCGTCATGTCGTTAAGACGATTATTGCGGTTATCACCGTACCACCAGCCGTAGTTTACGAAGACTTCAAGGCCCCTGGTCCGGTATTTCAGATCTATGGAGTTTCCTGTCCTGAAATAGTGATGAAAACCATTATCCGAACGGAGGGTTCCACTGAATCCATCGCCTTTCGGCGGTTTCGTCCGGATGATGATTACAGATTTCTCGTTGGCAGCATAAGTCGCGCCGGGATTGGTTATTACCGAGACATTCTTTATGTCATTGGAATTTAGCTGTGTGAGTTCCTGAATGTCGTTGACCTTGCGACCGTTGATGTAGATTGCAGGAGCTCCTTTGCCGAACACTTCAAGTGTGCCACCGTTGTTGACCACCATCGGCACACGTGTCAGCACGTCGTTGGCTGTACCTGCGATGGCGAGCGGGCTTCCCTCGACATTGGTGACGAGCGCATTTCCTTTCATCGTTGTCGAGGGTCTTGTGGCACGGACCACAACTTCTCCAAGCTCCACCGTAGCTGGTAAAAGATTGATTGTTCCCATATCGCCAGAAGCCGGGACTAAGACTTCCGAGGTTTCATATCCGACAAAAAAACATTTTGCAGTGAGACTTCCGGCGACATCGGTAGGAATAGAGAACATACCGGCTTGGTCGGTTACAGTACCAGTTATATAGGTGGAGTCCCGGTACAACACTACGTTGACATAGTCGAGGGGAGCATCGTTTTCCCCAACCACTTTACCGGTAATCTCACGTCCATAGACCGTTGCCACGGCTATGAATACCATTATGATAATAAGAATCTTTTTCATGTAGCGCCTGTATTTATTTTTTTCTAAGTTCAATAAGAGCATCTATCAGGCTGCCGTCCATGTCGATGCCTTTTTTCCCCATCTTATCGTTCACCTTTTGCTTGACGTCGCCGAGAATCTGGGTATCCATTTCCTCCCAGGAATAAATCTCTGAGCAGTCATCATTGGTAGTAACACGCGCATTATATTCAGTGCGGTTGCCGACAGAATCAGTGACATAGCATATAATCACTGTCTGGAATTTGTCATCATCAAGTTCACGTGCATATGACTTGCCTACGTATTGGATGCCGGGAACGGAGTCAAAACGGGCAAGAGTCGCCTGTTCAAGATTCCTGTCACGCAGCTCTCCTTTCCTTGGAGAACATGAAACGATGGCGAACGACGCCATCAGAATGAGATGCGCGAGAGTGTAGTTTATTGTCTTCATTTCACATCAGGTTTTAATGATTTTTCTGATGCAAAATTATATCTAAAACGATTTTAACGCCAAATATAAAAGTCTTAATACGTAAGATGCAACCCGCTGAAAATCAGGGGCTGCATCTTTTAAAAGTCTTAATGAAGCCATGTACCGTCTTAATGGGCTCTTAATCCTTGTCCCGGTTTTTAAGGAACTCCACAATATCTTCCTTTTCGGGCACTCCGAGCTTCTTTCGTATCGACGATTTGCGGACATAGATTGTGGAGGTAGTCTGACCTGTTATCACGCTAATCTCTTTTGTCGAGAATCCGGCTACCATCAGAACGATAATCTGCTCCTCTTTCGGGGTGAGTTGTTCTCCATATTGACGGTGAAGTTTACTATAAAACCCGGAATAAAGGTTGTCGATCATCTCGAATACCTTCCCCCAATCAACGAGTTCGCCATTGGTTTCGCCATCGATGGCAGAGATTTTACGCAGCATCTCGCGATTCTGTTCGGTGGGCGTCTCTGCCACCATCTTGATTATGCCGAGCTGCTTGAGCATAATGCCGCGCAGGGTTGACGAATCAGCTTTTTCAGGCTCCTTCGAGGGTGCAGACCTGTACTCGTCCACCATTTTCTGCAACGCCTCAATGCGTTCCTCGTTGTCGCGTTCGCGCTGACGGCGCGTTCTGATTATCCATGAGCTCGCGCCAAGTATCAGAAGTGCCACAAGGCTAATAATAAGAATAATTACAGTCTTGTGTTCGCTTTCCGCTTTCAAGGTCATAGCACGGTTTTGCTGATGCAACGCTCCGCGTTCGGATTCCCATTGTGAGGCTTTCATACGGTTGAAACGTTCGTTCTGGCGATTGTTCAGTCCATTTATGTGCATCAATTTTATGCGTCCGGTCTGCTTGAAATCAATCATTGCATGGAGCAGGTTGCTGTAACTGCGGAAGTAGGCGTTATCGTTATCTCTCAATTTGACGGCGATACTGTCGGCTATCGCAAGATGATGTGTCGCACGGTTCACATCTCCACGGTTCAGAGCATTGATGGCGTATTGAAAATGAAGCTGATCAGAGGCGCCGTTTTCAGGTCCTGCCTTGCGGAATATCTCGCTGACAAGTCTGTCGCTTTCTCCATCACGTCCGGCTTCAGTAAGAAGCTGTGCCTGTTCAACCATAAACAGAAACTGCTTGTCTCCCCAGTGGCGGCTACGAGCATAGTCGATAAGCTCGTTAACGAGATATAAGGCAGAGTCAATTTCTCCGGCATACTCATATCCAGCCAAGAGCATATACCGTGCCTCCATCTTTCTCAGTGAATCCGTTTCCAGTTCGTAAAGTCTTTTTGCCAACGGTATAATTTGTCGTCCCTGATACTCGGCGCCGCCGAGCAGTACGCGAATCCTCAAAGTCTGCACCATTATCGAATCCGGCACATCAGGCAATCCTGCAAGAGAATCGAGCATGGCAATGGAACCGGGAGTGTCTCCAACCCAGAACTTATACCATGCGAACGTTATGCCGCTTCTTATGTCTTTCACTATATCTTTTCCACGATAATAATTGTGGGCGAACGATATCAGCGAATCGCTGATCATCGAGCGATTGCGGGCCATGTGGCCGTAGGCTTTGAGGAAATGATATTTAGCCAACAGAGAATCTGTTTTTAGTTCGGATGGATCAATAGCATTCAACAAAGACAGTGCGCTGTCGGTATTGCTGCGCATCAACCGTTCGGCCCGACCTATTTCTTCGTTGTAGTACGACATGGGTCTCGAGCAGGCAGCAATGACCAGCACGACAAAGGCCGATATCAGATATATTAATTTTCTCATTATTCGGGTTGCTCTGAAAGCTATGACGGGCCGTCAGAAGATTATTTTGTACAAAGATACAATATTATTAAATTACTACCCAGAATTTGGGAGCGGTTGTTTTAGCGCATGGTAGTAAAATTTGGAGGTGATTAAAAAAATCCATAATTTTGCATGCATAAGGGCCAAGTGCGGCATACTCCAAGCATCGATTTTTTCTGCCGCACAATTGCCCGTTTTTTATGATATACGAACTGGAAAAAGTCGCGCTGCGTTACGGCGCGCTCTACCTGCCCGGTAAATCGTGCGACCGTCTCACCACCGAGGCTGCCGCATTGGCCACGCTGCTCGGTACTCACGGTTTCGGGCTGGAGGAATCTACACTTCACGCACTCAACGGCCTTTCGGCGGCAGATGCCGAGGGCATAGCGGATGTTATAAAGGATATATATGGCGACGACCTCAACTGGGGCTCGCTTATCAACAACTGGCTCGCGCCTACGGGAGAGAAATGGGAGAACCATATTTTGGCGGCTATTGCCAATACTCTGTGTCCCAATGTGGTTGAGGGTACCGTGTTGCCGTGCGGACATAACATTCCCAACGGACTGTTCGACCTGGACCGATATAATGGGTGCCCTCTGTGCGGAACGCCGTTCAAGGTGGCACAGGGAACATTCACGGGGCAGGGCGGAGAACGGACGTTGCTGAAACGCTTCACCGACGAAGACATGCGTGGCCTGTTCCACAGTATCGCGGCGTCGCCCGTACCTCCCGATGGCACTCAGCGCGATTCTCTTATGCTTTTGGCTGCTTGCTACGAGCTGCCCGACGGTTTTGCCGTCGGCAACATAGAATCGGCTATCGCCATATCCGCCGGCAGCTTCAAAGGCGAGGATTATGCTTCTGCCTTCGGTCTTCTCGACAGTCCGTTGATGCTTATGCGCATGCTTTGGTTCTTGCGCACGGGTAACATAAGGATTGTGCGTCCTGCAGTAATAAAGAAGAAAACAGAATGCGACCTTCACTACTCCCGCAAGGAGTGCAGGGCAGTGGCCGAGTGGCTGAATAGCATTGTTAACGATCCGGAAGGCGCCTGCGAGGCCCTGCATCCGTTCCGCGGCATGTGGGTGCGTTTTATTCGCGCGCTGCGTCTGGCCGAATATGCCCGTCTTCCGCAGTACACGCGTCTGGCTGCGTTCATGGACTGTTTCTATAATAAGAGCTATCCCGTATGGGCCGGTGAAGTGCAGTGTGCTCTGCTTGACGGAAATGCGGAAAAATATACGGCCATGCTGCGCGAGCGTCCCGGTACTTTCGCCCGTTCGCTTTTTGCGGCAATGCTTCATTTCGGCGATGTCGCTACTGAGGGTTTCCGTGCTATAGCCGGTAAGGTCGCCCCGCGTCTGCTGGTTACGCTCGATTCGTATTCCACCGACTATTTCTTTGGTGAGGGCGATACGCGCGTGGTAGTGCTTGCCGACGGACGCCGAGTGGAAGTTCCCGTCAATAAAAAACTTAAGACATTGTCGGCCGTACAGCGTGCGGAATATGCACGCGATGTTAAGGATATAGCCCTGCAAACGCTGATGGAACATTATCGCAGCCGTTTCGGAGCATCGGAGCATACGATACACATCGCGTCCGAACTGTTCGATATTCCTGTGCCGGTCGGCGACCGCGGCAATGCAGTGCAGGATGCGTCGGCCGCTCTTACAGGGCAGACATTCCCTGTCTCAGGCGACGCCGTGCGTCTGTTCCTGCAATGGGGCGAGGGTTTGGATGCACAACACCTGGATATGGACCTCAGTGCCAAAATTCTGTACGGCAACGGCATAACAACCGATTGCGCATACTACAGCCTCAGTGTTCCTGGCGCCATACACAGCGGCGATATACAGTATATTCCCGACAAAGTTGGTACGGCGGAATATATAGAGCTGAACCTTCCCGAGCTACAGGCTTCCGGGGCACGCTACGTCGTATTTGCCTGCAACGCATATTCGACGATGCAGCTTGCTCCGAATCTGCGTGTAGGCTGGATGGATTGTTCGCAGCCTATGAAGGTAGACGAGAAAACCGGCGTGGCCTACGACCCGTCGACGGTGTCGCAAATGGTGCATATCACTGCCGGCGACCTGTCGCGAGGCCTTGTTTTCGGTGTCCTGGATGTGGAGAAACGTGATATCACGTGGCTCGAGATTCCAAACGACACCCGTTTCATGGCTCAGCTGAAAGCATCGCTGGTAGAGGCCTATCTAAAGCGCCTCCACAGCAAGATAAGCATAGGAGAGCTGTTGGAGACATACGCTTGCGCCCGCGGAATGAGGATAGTGCCGTCTGCCGAAGCCGATTTCTGCTACACATTGCGTTGGGCTGCGGATACCGCCGCGGTTGCTGCTCTTCTTTTATAAACACTTTCCGAATCATTGTCATATTCCTATATTTGAAATGAATACAGATGTAATTCGTCTGCTGCCCGATTCAGTCGCCAACCAGATAGCCGCCGGCGAGGTGATACAGCGTCCGGCATCCGTAATAAAGGAGCTGGTGGAGAACGCCGTAGACGCTGGTGCTACCGAGATATCGATAATACTCAAGGATGCCGGACGCACCCTTGTTCAGGTTGTGGATAACGGCTGCGGCATGTCGCCAACGGATGCCCGCATGGCTTTTGAACGCCATGCCACAAGCAAGATATCATGCGCCGCCGACCTGTTCACGCTCACTACAATGGGCTTCCGCGGCGAGGCGCTGCCATCTATAGCAGCTGTGGCGCAGGTAGAGCTGCGCACCATGCAGCGCGACGCCGAGATAGGTACTCGTCTGCTGATAAACGAATCCGCTTTCGAGAGTCAGGAGCCGTTCCCGATGGTGCCGGGTACTAACATGATGGTGAAAAACATCTTTTTTCATCTGCCCGCGCGCCGCAAGTTCCTCAAAAAAGATTCTGTTGAGCTTAACCAGATATTGCGCGAGTTCGAGCGTCTCGCCTTGGTGAATACGGGCGTGGATTTCACCCTTATAAGCGACGGCCACACTCTGCACCGTTTTGGTCCCGGAAACCTGAAGCAACGCATAGGCGCTCTGTTCGGCAAGAACATGGAGGGCCAGATGGCACATGTCGAGACCGAGACACCGCTGGTGAAAATCGACGGATTCATCGGCATGCCGCGCTTCGCCCGCAAGCGCGGCTACCAGCAGTTCTTTTTTGTGAATGGTCGCAACATGCGGCATCCCGTGTTCCACCGTGCCATACTCAAGTGCTACGAGCAGCTGATTAGCCCCGATTCGCAGCCGTCGTACTTCATCAATTTCATTGTCGATCCCGGCGACATAGACGTGAACATCCATCCGCAGAAATACGAGGTGAAGTTTGCGCAGGAGCAGCTTATATGGCAGGTGCTTGAGGCTGCCGTGCGAGAGACTCTCGGCAAAAACCAGGCTGCCGGTGCTCTGGATTTCGACTCCGACGACGCTCCGGAGATTCCTGTATTCAATCCCGGAGGAAACGATGTGCCGGCAGATGATTTCAATCCGGACTACAATCCTTTCAGGCCCGCATCGGACAACGCCGGGCTGCGTTCCGCCTCGGACAATCGTCCGGCAACATCCTATACTCACCGTCCGGCGCAGCAGTCCGTGCCGCACGACTGGGAGAAGCTCTACGAGAGTTTCAGTCAGCGCCGCGACGATGCCTTTGCCTCGGCTCCCGCAGATGGTTTGGTGGATGACGATACGTTGATTCCCGAAAGGCCCGACGCAGCCTTCCCGGGCATGGATCATGAGGCTGAGGCTGCTGTGGCGCCGCCGTCGTGCTTCCAGCTGCATAACCGCTATATTGTCAGCAGCTCGCAGACCGGTGTGATGGTGATATCGCAGCACCGTGCGCACATTCGTATTCTTTTCGACGGCTACATGCGCGACCTCGCCGAAGGCAATATGAGCTCGCAGATTCTTATTTTCCCCGAGGATATGGAGCTGTCGCCGGCATGCAACGCTTTGCTGACGGCAAATCTGAAAGACTTTGAGGCCCTTGGCTTCGGCCTTCGCGACAACGGTAAGATGCGTTGGAGCGTTACAGCTGTGCCGTCGCCCTTGCAGTCGGTTTCGCCTATAGAGACTGTGGTTTCCATGCTCGAGGACGTCGCCGAGATGGGCGAGGTGAATGCTTCGGCATTGCGGGCGCCGCTTGCGCTGTCGATGGCGCGCAATGCGGCCGTGCAGCCCGGACAAGCGCTGTCTACAGCCGAGATGGACAGTATCGTCGCCGATCTCTTCCGGTGCTCCGATCCGTCCCACACGCCTGACGGCCAGACGGTGATGACTGTTTTCAGCAACGACGAGATTGCTTCTCGCTTTTCCCGATAGCGATGCGTAAGATTTTCGCCATATTCCTTTTTGCCGCAACGTGTGCCTTCGGCATAACGCAGGACGATGTTGATGCTGCGCTGAAACGTCTCGATTTTATTCTGAGCAAGCAGCAGACCTATCTTGACAAGCGTCAGGCGTACATAGACAGCCTGTGTGCCGCATTGCCCGAGAAGCCCGAGGGACGGCAGCTGATGCGTATATCCGAGGCTTACAAAGGCTACGACAACGATTCGGCTATGACGTATCTGTGGCGTGCGATAGAAAACGCCGGCACCGAGGGCTCCGCGCCTTACAAATGGCGTCTGGCGGCACTTATGCCTTTGGCCGGACTGTTCGACAAAGCCGTGAATACGTACAGCAGCATCAGCGCCGACAGCATTGCCTCCGCTGATCTTGCCTCGTATTACGACTGCGGGCGTCAGATGTACTCGTATATCGGCGCGTTCTTCAAGGACTATCCCGACATGGCCGCCGAGGAAATGGAAAAGTCGCTTGCCATTCAGCGTAAACTGCTGGAGGTGCTTCCCTCCGGCACCATAGAACACAAGTTCAACTATGGCGAATATTTTTATCTTACCGGCAGCTACGACCGTGCCGCCCTTCTTCTTGCCGAAGTAATGGAGCAGGAGCCTGTGGAGAGTAACTTGCGGGCGAGGGCAGCCCACCATCTGTCCACCATCAGTCGCATGCGCGGCGACGAAACCTCGGCAATATATTATCTCACTCTTTCGGCTATATCCGATGTCATATCCGCCACACGAGAGGTAGCCTCGCTGCAGGAACTTGGCAACACCCTGTATTCCTATGGCCATATCGCGCGCGCCCACAACTATCTGTCGGCGGCGCTGGAGAAGGCCGTAACCTGCGGCGCGCCACTGCGAATGGTGGAGGCATCGCGCGGTCTTCCCATTATCGAACATGCCTACAGCAGCCGCCTTGCCGAAAGCAGGCGTTCGCTCTACTGGCTCGTGGTCGGCCTTGTGGTGCTTCTTTGCGTTCTTTTCCTCACCCTGGTGGTCCTGCGCAAGGAGATGGTGAAAATGGGGCGGCTTCAGAACAGTCTTCGCGACGCCAATAATGCCAAGGAAATATATATAAGCCAGTTTCTCAACCTGTCGTCCATATATATGGACAAACTGAGTCAGTTCAACAAGATTGTCATGCGCAAGATTGCCACCGGGCAGGCCGACGATCTTCTGCGTATGACACGTTCCGGTAAATTCGTTGACGAACAGAGCAAGGAGTTCTACGAAGTTTTCGACAACGCCTTCCTGCACATATATCCCAACTTTGTGGAGGATGTGAACGAGCTTTTCCGCCCCGAGTGCCGTATCACCCTTAAATCGAACGAGATGCTCAATTCCGACCTCCGTATTCTCGCGCTTGTCCGGCTTGGCATAGAGGACAACAACCGCATTGCCCAGGTATTGAATTTCTCGCTCAACACAATCTACTCTTATCGCAACCGTCTGCGCAACCGCGCGATTAGCCGGGATAGCTTCGAACGCGACATAATGCGCATAAGTTCGCGAATCTGATGCACCGGGGCATTTTTGCCGCATCGGGCTATCGGCTGTTTGTGGCTGAATTTTAATATTGTTAAAATGCTGATAATTAACAATTAGAGGCTATTTTTACAATATTTAATAGATTTTGGCATGTGCGAGATGAACAAATCCGAAAATCTTTTGTAACTTTGCGTTGCGAAAAAGAAGGATACACAATTTTTTTTAGTGAAACATACCACTATCTGGCTAATAGTACTTGATTATCTTCCCTAAAAATTTACTGTGCGCTTTCCCAAGCCGGCAATGAGTTGTCATGGCCTGTAATGACGCATAGATCCGTTGATAAATTTGTTAAGCTTATTAAGGAAAAATGTGTTTTATGTTAGTTATGTAATTGTTTTAAGTCTTTAAAACAAGGAAAGGCGTCCTCGGGAGAAGGCGCCTTTTCTCTTTTTCTGAGTGGGGTGCGGAGGCTCGAGAGCAACTTTCCATTTGAAAGGAAACAGTTTTACTGAGGAAAAAAATCTTGTGCTGTTGGTTTATTTGGCCGAAAATATTAAATTTGCAACTTGATTAGAATTGCCATAGGCATCAGTGTTTATCATGCTTTCATAAAAGCGCAAAAATCAGTACGATAATGAGCAAAGATTTTAAGCGAACTCTCATCACCACAGCTCTCCCTTATACTAACGGACCCGTCCATATCGGCCATCTTGCCGGCGTGTATATCCCCGCAGATATTTATGCCCGATATTTGCGACTGGCAGGACGTCCTGTTGTAATGATTGGCGGCAGTGATGAACACGGTGTGCCTATCACCTTGAAAGCCAAAGCAGAAGGCGTTACTCCCCAGGATATCGTCGACCGCTACCATGCCATTATCAAAAAGTCTTTTGAGGAACTTGGCATATCATTCGATATCTATTCCCGCACAACATCGGATATTCACAGCGAGACAGCGTCGGAGTTCTTCCGTCATCTCTACGATAAGGGCGAGTTCATAGAAAAGACCTCACAGCAGCTCTATGATCCCGAGGCCAAGCAGTTCCTGGCCGACAGATATGTTACCGGCGAGTGCCCACACTGCCACAATCCGCGTGCCTACGGCGACCAGTGCGAGGCATGCGGCACATCGCTGAACGCCACCGACCTTATAAACCCAAAAAGCGCGATTTCTGGAGCTACACCGGAGTTACGTCCCACACACCATTGGTATCTGCCGCTGGACAAATGGGAACCGGCACTCCGCGAGTGGATTCTCGAGGGACACAAGGAATGGAAGAGCAACGTTTACGGCCAGTGCAAGTCGTGGCTGGACATGGGCCTGCAGCCCCGTGCGGTATCGCGCGACCTGTCGTGGGGCGTGCCCGTACCCGTAGAAGGTGCCGAAGGTAAAGTGCTGTACGTGTGGTTCGACGCCCCCATCGGATATATATCCAACACCAAGGAACTGCTGCCCGACAGCTGGGAAACATGGTGGAAAGACCCCGAGACACGTGTAATCAACTTCATTGGCAAGGACAATATTGTGTTCCACTGTATTGTGTTCCCCGCCATGCTCATGGCTTACGGCGACAACTTCCAGCTGCCCGACAATGTACCCGCCAACGAGTTCCTCAACCTTGAGGGCGACAAGATAAGCACGTCGCGCAACTGGGCTGTGTGGCTGCACGAATATCTTCAGGATTTCCCCGGCAAGCAGGACGTGCTGCGTTACGTCCTCACGGCCAACGCTCCCGAGACAAAAGACAACGATTTTACCTGGCGTGATTTCCAGGCACGCAACAACAACGAGCTTGCCGCTATTCTCGGCAACTTCGTGAACCGTGTTGTAGTGCTGACGCACAAATACTTCGACGGTGTCATTCCTGCCGCAGGCGAACTTCAGCAGGTGGATACCGACGCATTTGCCGAGCTGGACGCCCTGCGCAAGTCGCTCACCGACAATATAGAGACATTCCATTTCCGCGAGGCGCTGAAAGACGCTATGGGCATAGCCCGCGTGGGAAACAAGTACCTTCAGGACTGCGAGCCCTGGAAGGTTATCAAGACCGATCCCGAGCGTGTTAAGACCGTGTTGAATGTATGCGCGCAGATATGTGCATATATCGACGTCGCTATGGAGCCTTTCATGCCTTTTGCCGCCGCGAAACTTGCAAAAACTCTGGGGCTGGGCAAACTGTCGTGGAATATGCTGGCAGACCGCAACGTTGTGCCTGCAGGCACCGTTCTCGGCAACCCTGAACTGCTGTTCGAGAAAATCGACGACGAAGCCATCAAGGCGCAGACCGACAGGTTGGAGCGCATTAAAAAGGAAAATCAGATAAAAGCCTTTACTCCGGAACCCATAAAGGCGGAGATACAGATGCCCGATTTCGAGAAACTCGATATCCGCATAGGCGCCGTGCTTACCTGCGAGCGTGTCCGTAAGTCGGACAAACTGTTGCAGTTCAGCATCGACGACGGTACAGGCACTCCCCGGACAATCGTTTCCGGCATAGCTCAGCATTACAAGCCCGAGGAACTCGTGGGCAAGCAGGTATGTTTCATCGCCAATCTTGCACCAGCCAAAATCCGCGGTGTGGTGTCGCAGGGCATGATTCTTTCGGCTCTTAACGCCGATGGGTCGCTTAAAGTGATAACCCCCGCCGGCGAGGCCACTAACGGCGCGCAGGTAAAATAGGATATGCCAATGAAGCCTAAAATCCTTATAATATATACCGGCGGTACTATCGGCATGATAGAGGACTCCGTTACAAAGGCGCTGAAACCTTTCGATTTCACGCACCTTATCGATAATGTGCCAAAAATCAAGATGCTGGATTATGAAATAGACAACATCCAGTTTCAGCCTATCGACTCGTCGGACATGGACCTGCATCACTGGACGCTGTTCGCACAGGCGATAGCGGCCAACTACGACAAGTACGATGGTTTTGTGGTTCTCCACGGCACAGATACGATGGCCTATACAGCTTCCGCGCTGTCGTTCATGCTCCAGAATCTTAACAAACCTGTGATCATAACCGGCTCGCAGCTGCCTATAGGAGAGGTGCGTACCGATGGCGAGGAAAACCTTATCACGGCCCTGCAGATTGCAGCGGCGCGGACGTCGGATGGCGTTGCGACGGTACGTGAGGTGGCTATCCTGTTCGAGAACTATCTGTGGCGAGGTAACCGGGCCACAAAACGCAGTGCCGATAATTTCAACGCCTTCAAGAGCAACAATTATCCCGCTCTTGCAAAAATAGGCTTAGGCATACATTTCGACCGCGACGCGCTCAACAGAATCCTTCATCCGGATGGTCTTAAAGTGCATTATCAGCTGGACCCCAATGTGATAGCCATCGATCTCTATCCGGGCCTTAGCGAAAGCGTGCTCCGTTACCAGCTGGCAACGCCCGGCGTAAAGGGCATTGTGCTGCGTACCTACGGTACTGGCAACGCCCCCACGTGGCCGTGGTTTGTTAACGCTATCCGCGAGACCGTAGAGCGCGGTGTTGTTATTCTAAACATCACCCAGTGCGTCAACGGTGGTGTACACCCCGGGCGATATGTGTCCAGCGACATCCTGACGGCATCCGGCGTGGTTCCGGGCCTGGACATGACTTTCGAAGCCGCCATTACAAAAATGATGTTCCTTTTCGGCATGGGTCTCGAACCCAAGGAAGTGCGCCGACGCATAGCGTTGCCTCTGGCCGGAGAAATGACCGTACCCTATTCCCGCTGATAGAAATGAAGCTACTGCGCCTGCTGATAATCCTTGCCGTCGTTGTCGCAATGCCTGCGGCAACGCCTGTAAGCGCCGCAAAAGCACCGGTGTGGGAGCTTGTACGTCTCGACGACACCTCTCCCGATGCCGACGAGCGCGAATCCATAGAAATTGCCACACGCGACGGGGTGCTGTACATCAGCGTGGCGCATCCCGTAAAGGTGGAGATTTATTCCATTCTCGGACAGCTGATAACATCGCGGCAACTGAAGCCCGGCACTGTCCGCCTCACCCTTAACCAGCGCGGGGTGTACATCCTCAAGGCAGGTTCCGTTACCCGGCGCATCAATCTTTGATTTATGGCCGATAACGTTAAAGTTCAGATAGTAAATACTTCCGGTAACGAATTGCCCGCCTACGCCACTCCTGCCTCGGCAGGCATGGATGTGCGTGCGTCGCTCAAGGAGCCTATGGTGATAATGCCGGGGCAGCGTGCCCTTGTGCCCACTGGGTTGCGAGTGGCTATTCCCGCAGGCTACGAGATACAGTTGCGGCCGCGCAGCGGTCTGGCAATTCGCGACGGAATAACACTTTTAAACACTCCCGGTACTATCGACGCCGACTATCGGGGCGAGTTGTGTGTTATACTTATAAATCTTTCCGATAAACCGTTTACCGTCAACCATGCCGACAGAATCTGTCAGATGGTGCTCGCCGAGGTTCCACACATCGAGTGGGAGTGTGTTGCCGAGCTTTCGGACACCATCAGGGGCGAGGGCGGTTTCGGCCACACCGGAACTAAGTAAAACACTTTTTGCCCCGTGAAAAAATCGCGTCTACATCTTCTTCCTCTGCTCATCGCCGCAGTTGCTGCGGTGGCGTCGCTTTGTGCCGCCAATCCCGATGAGGCCGCCCGCCGCAAGGCCGATTATATCTTTCTCGAAGCCGCTTATGCCGCCGATGACGGCCGCTACGACGACTATTACTATCTTCTGCGTCGTGCCGCGGCACTTGCGCCCGAAGATACGTTCATTGCTGCCAAAATAGCCGAGGTGCAGCTGCAGATGCCGCTCGATTCCGTAACAGCCGAGAGCGCCTACAAGGCGCTAAAGACGCGGTTTTATGCCGACCCTACCAACGATGCGTATGTCGGAGCATTCGGTATGCTGGCTTCAAACATGAACCGAATCGACGATATCATCGATATGTGGCAGACTTTGGACAGCCTGCAGCCCAAACGCACCGATCCTGCTTACAACCTTGCCACGGCTCTGTTCACTAAATACAGAATGACTAACGATTCGGCGTCCTATGACCGCGGAATGAAGATTCTCGACCGGCTGGAGAAGGTGATGGGTACGAACCTGCAGCTCGCGTACCAGAAGATTTCGGCCCTGCTGCTGCGCAACGATACCTCAGCCATTGTTTCCGAACTGGAGAAACTGAGGCGCGGTGCCCCTGCGGACGTGAGCGCGCAGCTGCTGATGGGAAATGTTTTCGAGCATCTGGATATGCCGGACTCGGCCCTGTCCAGCTACAACCGCGCGGCAGAACTCGATCCCGAAGACGGTAATGTGTATCTTGCGCGCGCCGAATTCTTCCGCAACCGCGGCGACAGTGTTGCCTACGACCGGGAGGTGTTCAACGCCCTCGAATCCTCCGAACTGGAATTCGACCAGAAGTTCAACCTGCTCACAGGGTATGTCTCCAAACTGTATACCGACACGCTGCAATGGCCGCGCATCGGACAGATGTTTGCCGTGTTGCAGCAGCTTAATCCAGGCGAGGCAAGGCTGCACGACTATTATTCTGCATACAAATCGGCTATCGGACAGAAAGAGGAGGCCGCCGAACAGTTGAGCTACAGTCTGGATTTAGACCCATCCAGTCCTGAACGCTGGCGCGACCTCACCATCCTGTATTTCCAGCTTAACGATACCGCCCGATCCGAATCCACCGCGCGACAGGCACTGAAAATGTACCCCGAGGGCGGTTGGTTCCAATATCTGTTGGCGAATGCACTGATGCTTCAGAACCGTCCCGAAGACGCACTGAAGGCGTTGGAAGGCATAGATACTCTCAGAATCGACAACAAGAATCTTGAGTCGTCGCTTTATGCTTCGCGCGGCGATGTTTACAGCCGCCTCAACCGCAACGACGAGGCGCAAGTGGAATATAAAAAGGCCGTAGACCTTAATCCGGACAACTATATGGCGATGAACAACTGGGCCTATTTCAACGCCGTGAAAGGCATAGATTTGGATGCCGCCGAGCTGTATGCCTCCATTGCCAGCGCCGCCGAACCGTGGAGCGCAACTTTTTTGGACACATACGCGTGGGTGCTGTTCAAGAAAAAGAACTACGAGAAAGCCCTTGAGATGATAGATAAAGCTTTGGCTGTATATGGAATCGCTCCGGACGGAAAGACTCCGCAGGAAATCAATCCCGCTGTGAATCCCGAAGGCCAGGAGGACAACGAACCTTCCGCGGAGGTGTTCGACCACGCCGGAGACATATATTACTGGAATCACCTGCCGCAGAAGGCAGTGGATTTCTGGAAACGGGCGCTTAAGCTGGATTCCGATAACGACCTTATCAGAAAAAAAGTGCGGAACCGGGCCTACTACGCCGAATAAATCATAGATGATGAATAAAAAGCTTATTTTTCTAAGTTGCTGCTCCGCTGTGCTCGCGCTTTTGCTGCTCAGTGCCTGCGGCAGCTCCCGCAAAGCCGCGAAGAGCGGTGAATATCCAATTGAGAACACCGGAGAGGTGATTACTGCCGACCCGAAAGCGGAGTTCCGCACTCTGGCCGATTCTTATTCGCCGTGGACCGACGTTTCTGTGCCCGTGCGTGTAAGCATGACTCAGCCTTCCAAGTTCAGTTGTTCCGGCGTCCTTAAGATGCGCAACGGCAAGGATATATCCATATCCATGCGTATGTTCGGTTTCGAGGTGGCTTCCTTGTATGCCGACACCGATTCCGTGATAGTCTGCGTTAAGGCTATGGATATGTATTTCAGAGAGTCTATCGCCGGTTTGTCCGATAAATATGGAATCACGCTCGCCGACATCCAGAGCCTTTTGCTCGGGCAGGCTTTCGTACCTGGTAAAGGTGCTGTAACTGACAAGGATATCAGCCGTTTCGATATCGGCGATATGCAGAAAACAGGTTTCAGTTTCGTGCCTAAGGATATGCCCGTCGGACTTGAATGGTCGTACACGGTCTTGAGCGCTCAGGGCGCTGTTCCGCGCCTTGTCTGTATGTCGATAGAGCCCCGTGGCCTTATGCCTGTCGATTGTGTGTTCGGGCAGACATCGTCTACCCCGGCGGGAGTGGTGGCTTCGTCGCTGGAATTTGCAACCCAGGTGAAAACGCGTAATGTAGAAGCCGCCGTGAGTACGTCGATGGATCGTGCCGACTGGAACGGCGGCGTGAATATCAGCAAGCCAAAGATTCCGCGCAAGGCACGCCGCGTTACCGGCGACGATATTTTCAAGATGCTGAAATCTCTGTAGGTCCATGCGCAAAATCATTATCCTGCTTCTTGCCTTGCTTGTGCTTGTTCCGCTTGCCTCGTCGCGACGGAATTCGACATCCGTGCGCAAGGAAAAACAGGAGAATGTGCGCAAAATGGAGCGGACGCGTCGGCAGATAGACGACAACAACGCCCAGACTGCTCGGGAACTGCGCAATCTGCAGAGTATCGAGGGCCGCATGGTTACCAAACGAAAACAGACCGAGCGTCTGCGCCGCTACGCGGAGAATGCAAGCTTGGCGGCTCAGGAGCTTGCCGACAGCATAAAGCTGAACACCGCCAACCTGGAATCGCTGCGAAAATCGTATGCAGCCTCTCTGCGGGCAATACGCGGGCAGCGGCACATATCATCGCCGGCGGCATACGTGCTTTCGTCGGAATCGTTTTCGCAGGCACGCAGCCGCGTCCGTTATCTGCAGGAACTGGCTGAGTGGGAGCATGACAAAGCGGCATCCATCAGTGCGGCTACGCAGCGTCTTAAACGCCAGCACCGTGCCGTGGATTCGCTGCACAATGTGTTGAGAGCAAACCTGGACAGCCTCGCATCTGCCGAGGAGGAGCTACGCATACAGCAGCATCAGGCAAGCGCGGTGGTGAACTCGCTGAAACGGCAAAGCAAGAATCTGCGCAACGTGCTGCGCGAGCAGGAACGCATGGCGCGGCAGCTCGACGACGAACTTAACCGTATTATCGAGGAAGAACAGCGCAAACAGCAGGCTAAACCCGAGAAAAAGAAGGAACCGCGTCCTCAGGACAACAAGCTGACGGGCTCTTTTGCCTCCAACAAGGGTCGTCTTCCCCTCCCGTTGGACCGCGATGCCACGGTAGTTTCCACTTTCGGACGTCATTCCCACGAGGAGCTTGAAAAGGTGCAGACACAGAACAACGGTATCGATTTCGAGACCGTCAGGGGTGCGCAGGCGCTGGCCGTGTACCCGGGTGTGGTGAGCATGGTAATCGTGATGGAAGGTTTCCAGAACGTTGTAATCGTCCGTCACGGCGAGTATCTTACTGTTTATGCCGGTATTGGAACGCTGAAAGTGCGAAAAGGACAGAACGTGGAAGCCGGGCAGCCGCTTGGTACTATAGCGTCCGACCCCGCCGACGGCGATCGCACGAGGCTGCACTTCGAGGTGCGACACGAAAAACAGAAACTCAATCCTGCCGACTGGCTCCGCTGACTGCAATGAGTACGCTTGTAAAATCCCCCACAACAGCGCGCATACTCAAGGCGCTGAGCATTTTCGGAGGCGTGCAGGTGCTCCAGATTCTTTGTGCGGTTATTCGTACGAAGTTGGTGGCTGTGTGGATAGGCCCTGTGGGTGTCGGCCTGATGACGCTGTATCATTCCACGATGGATTTTCTGTCGTCCACATCGCAGCTGAATTTGCGGCAGAGTGCCGTGCGAGACCTTTCTATAGTGCGCGATCAGCCCGAAAAGGCCGAAAGCACTACCGCGCTCGTGCGTCGTCTGGCGCTGATATTGGGTATTGCCGGACTTGTATTTGTCGTGCTTGCCTCACCGCTGATAGGATGGTTCTCGTTCGGCGATTTCGACCACACGCTGCCGTTTGTGGCCCTGTCGGCAATAATGATTCTCTCGGCGGTATCGTCGGGCGAGATGGCGATAATGCAGGGACGAGACCGTTTCCGCGCGCTGGCGCGCACAAACCTCTATGCCGCGGTAACATCCTCGCTTCTGGCTATCCCGATATTCTATTTTTTCAGACTTGACGGCATCGTGCCGGTGCTTGTCTTGTTTGCGCTGAGCAATTTCGTATATTCGCTGCTGTTCACGCCCTACAGGCCGCATGTCAACCTCAAGGCTGCGTGCCGTGGTTGGGGCTTCATACGTTCGCGTATGGCCGACGATATCCGTCAGGGCCGTGGAATGATTGCCTTGGGCGCGTATATGACTGTCAGCTCTGCCGTTACCCTGTTGGCCTCGTATATTTTTGTGGCGTGGCTCAACCGCTCCCACTCCCCGGCTGCTGTGGGCTACTATCAGGCCGGCTATACCCTCGTCAACAGCTATATTGGGCTGATTTTTACGTCTATTTCGATGGAATACTTTCCGCGCCTGTCGGCAATGGTACGGAACTGCCGTCGCGCCGAGGTTATAGTGTCGCACGAAATCAAGATAATCCTTTCGGTACTCGCTCCCGTGGTCGTGGTGTTCGTATGTGCCAAGGAACTGCTGGTGAATATTCTGTACTCGCATTCTTTCGATGCTGTGATTCCGTATATATCGATAGCGATTGCGGGCACCATTTTCCGCGCGGTGTCGTGGTCGTTGGCCTTTGTGATGCCCGCGCGGGGCGATGGCCGCATATATGTCGTTACCGAGGTTACGAGTTCTGTGCTGTACCTTTTGCTCAATATTCCGCTGTACAACGCCTTCGGCTTTACGGGACTAGGAGTGGCATATGTGCTGTGGTACGGCGCCTATACCATACTTACCTACATTGTCTTCCGTCGCCGCTACGGCATGCGCCTGCGTCGGGGGATATGGCCGCTTATATGGACGGTGTTTGCAATCTGCTGCGGCGCGTTGGCAATAGACGCTTTTGCCGGTCCGTGGTGGACGGCGTTGCTTTTCTTGCCGCCATCCATATTCCTTGCGGTGCGCGCGATAAAGGGTTCGCACCGTAAAAAGGCTTGATTACCATCCGCCGGAAGCACCGCCGCCGCCGGTCATGCCGCCTCCGAAACCTCCTCCGAAACTGCCTCCGCCAAAACCGTTTCCACCGTGGCTGTTGCCTCCGCCTCCCAGAATTATCGGGGCTGCCACAACTTTGGGAATGGAATAGCGAAGACCGGTAACGTGGCCGCAGTGCACGCAGGTGTAGTTCTTCACGCCCTCGCCGGCATGCGATGTGGTTGCGTTGCGCAGGATGCGGACACCGGAGAGACGGCTTGTGAGGCCGCCGCACAGCTCACAGCGGATGAAGCCTGTATTTGCTTTCTCGAAAGGCTCTATGTCGGTTTCTCCGCAGTTAGGACACAGCCATACGTCGTAGTCAACTGTGCCGAGGCGTTCCTCCGTATCCTGGGCGGAATCGAGGAAGTCGTTGTCGTGTACCTCGTCAACTTTCTTCATCGCTGTGCCGCATTGCGGGCATTTGTGCGGCATATTACGCAGACGCGACATTATAAGCAACAGCGGTATGGATGCTATGGCAGGAACGCCGAGACCGAAGAACGTGAGTGCGAGAAACACCGGCTTAAGGTTGTTGAGCGCACGGTATTTTTCTGCGTTGGTGCGTTTTCTGTTGTTTGCAAGGGTGAGGGCGAGCAGGGCAAGGAGGAAAATGGTGATGAGGATGCTTACGCCGAACACGATTTTGAAGAATCCTGCAAGGCTCACTTCCTCGTCGGCGAAATCGACGTCTTTATCACCCGAGAGTATTTCGTCGCGGTTGGCGGGATTGTCGAGGATATTGTTCACGGTCTGCGTGGCGGCGAGCATGCCGCCGTCGTAGTCGCCTTCTTTGAAGCGAGGGAACATTTTCTCGCGCATGATTTTGGCGCAGATAATATCGGGCATGACTCCCTCCAGTCCGTAGCCTGTGCGGATGGCAGCGCGCCGCAGGTCTTTGGCCATAAGAATAAGCAGACCGTTGTCGTTGTCCGATTTGCCGAGACCCCATTCCGAGAACAGTTCGGTGGCGAAAGTGTCGATATCACCACCTTCGATGTTATCTACAACCACGGCTACGGCTTCGGCCGACGTGTTGCGGCGTATGTCGCGCAGCAAGGCGTTCATCTGTGCCACTGTGGCAGGCTGCAGAATGCCGTCGGGGTTGCTGACATACTGCGAGCTGTCGGCGACGTGGACGTTGGGTATCTGTTTTACGGTATAAGTGGCTGCCTGCATGCCGACAAACGTCAGCAGCGCTACGAGGAGCAAGAGGATATTCTTTTTCATACTATAATTAAACAGCGGGCAGGGAGGTCCCGTTTAGTTTGCGGTAGAGGTCGAGGGCATATACGTCGGTCATGGCCGAGATATGGTCCAGCACGGCCTGGAGCTTGCCGTAGAGCGTGGGCGCATGCACATCGTACTGCTCCGGGAATTTGGCCAGCAGCAGCTTGGAGTAGTTCAGCTCGGGACGCGTTACAGCGTCGGTGAGGCGTTCCATCAGGAAGGTGATGATTCTGTTACCGGCGAGCTCGATGTCCACAACCTCGGAGGAGCGGTAGATCTTCTTCCACGACAGGTCGTTGCAGCGTGCATAGCCGTCGCGCTCAAGCTGTCGTACATGGCTCAGCAGCGAGCCCTCGAAGGTGCCGTCCAGTATGGCCTGCTCATTGTCTATGAACGTGAGCGCACATTGTTCCACCAGAGCGCCCACGACGCAGGAGCGCAGATATGCTATTTTTTCGTTTGGGTCGCTCACGGTGTCCATCACCGTACGCATTCTTTGCTGCCGTTCTTCGGTGAAGAAGCCGAGGAAGGCGCTGATGACGGTATCTGTAGGTATTATCCGAAGTTTGTGGGCGTCCTCGATGTCCATCACCTCGTAGCAGATGTCGTCGGCGGCCTCCACGATATAGACAAGCGGATGGCGGGCGTAGCGCAGGGGCTCGCCCGGTTCTGACAGTCGCCGTATGCCAAGTTCGGTGGCAACTTTCACGTAATCATCCTTCTCGGAGGTGAAAAATCCGAATTTGCCGTTGGAAAGTCTTGATTCGTAGGGATATTTCACGATGGATGCGAGGGTGGAGTAGGTCATAGCGAAACCGCCCTTGCGGCGTCCCTTGAACTGGTGAGTGAGCACGCGGAATGCGTTGGCGTTGCCCTCGAAGCGGGTGATGTCGAGCCATTCGGCCTCCGTCAGGCCCTCGCGCAGATGCTTTCCGGCACCCTCGCTGAAGAATGTGGCGATTGCGCGTTCTCCCGAGTGCCCGAAAGGCGGGTTGCCAAGATCGTGAGCCAGACAGGCGGCGGCAACTATATCGCCGAGGTGGTCGAAGTGTTCGGTAGAGTCGCCTGCGGCGGCATGGCGCCGCCGCAGTTCGGCTGCTACAATATCGGCTATGGATTTGCCTACGCAGGCAACCTCCATACTGTGCGTCAATCGGTTGTGTACAAAGATGCTTCCCGGCAGGGGGAACACCTGAGTCTTGTTCTGCAGGCGCCTGAATGGCGACGAGAACACAAGACGGTCGTAGTCGCGCCGGAAATCGGTGCGAGTGGCGCTTTTCTTCGGGTCGTGATAGTCCTCAAGTCCGAAGCGCTTGTCGTTTATGAGTTTTTCCCAGTTCATTCCTGTGTTTCCCACGATTCGGCGGCGTAGCCGACGTATGTGGCGGGCGAGAGGGCGTGCAGTTCGGCGCGGACGTCCTCGCTGATGCCTGTCAGCGAGTCGATGAATTCGCTGATTGCCTTCTCGTCGATGTGGGTGTTTGTTCTGGTGAGTGCTTTAAGAGCCTCGTAGGGTTTTGGATATCCCTCACGGCGCAGTATGGTCTGTATGCCTTCTGCCACCACTGCCCAGTTGTTGTCCAGATCGGCTGCAAGAGCTTTCTCGTCTACGATAAGTTTGCCGAGGCCTTTGAGGGTGGATTCCACGGCGATGAGGGTGTGGGCGACGGGCACGCCGAGGTTGCGGATAACGGTGGAGTCGGTGAGGTCGCGTTGCAGGCGCGATACGGGCAGCTTGTGCGAAAGGTGCTCGTAGAGGGCGTTGGCGATACCGATGTTACCTTCCGAGTTCTCGAAGTCGATGGGGTTCACCTTGTGGGGCATTGCCGAGGAACCTACTTCGCCGGCTTTGATTTTCTGGTGGAAATATCCCATAGATATGTAGCTCCAGATGTCGCGGTCGAGGTCGAGGATTATGGTGTTTACGCGCTTGAGGGCGTCAAGCAGGCGTGCGAGGCCGTCGTAGTTGGAAATCTGTGTGGTGTGGCGCTCGCGTACAAGACCGATGGATTCAAGGAAATCATTGGCAACTTTGGGCCAGTCTATGCCGGGGAATGCTGCGCGGTGTGCGTTGAAGTTGCCGGTGGCGCCTCCGAATTTGCCGTAGCCGGGGATTTCCTTAACCTCGTTCACCTGCTGGGTGAGGCGATAGAGGAACACTCCCATTTCCTTGCCGAGGGTTGTGGGCGAAGCGGGTTGTCCGTGGGTGCGGGCAAGCATGGGCATGCCCAGACAACGTTCTGTGAGCTCTTTGACGGCAGCGGTCAGACGGTCGAATGCAGGAAGTAGCACTTCGCTTACGGCCTGCGAAAGCATGAGCGGGAATGCGGTGTTGTTGATATCCTGCGATGTAAGACCGAAGTGGATGAACTCGCAGTACTTCTGAAGGTCGAGTTCGGCGAAGCGCTCCTTAAGGTAGTATTCGACAGCCTTTACATCGTGGTTGGTGATTTTTTCGATGTCCTTGATTTTTGCGGCTTCGGCGGGAGTGAACACCTCGGGCGCGTATATTGCGCGAAGGGCTGTTTTCTGTTCCTCCGTCAGGTCGGGAAGCTGCGGGAGACCAAGGTTGGAGAGCATTATAAAATATTCGACTTCCACGAACACGCGGTAGCGGATTGTGGCGTATTCCGAGAAGTAGTTTGCCAGAGGGGCCGTCTTTGAGTGGTAGCGGCCGTCGACGGGCGAAACGGCGGTGAGTGATGTTAGTTCCATATCAGGGTTGAAATGTGGCTATGTGTCGTTGTTTCTTTTCTTCAAGAATTTCATCGATGGCAAGGAATATGCCGGTTTCTTCGACGTTGCCGAATTCGTAGTTGATGGCGGTACCGAAGGTGCGCATTGTTGGCGAAAGACTCATGTAGGCGTGCACCAGCGGAGGTATGGTGTTGCCGTGCGAGCGCACGAAGCTGTTGAGCAGGCGCAGATCGCTTTTGAAATCGCCTCCGGTGAATTTCGCTTCCATCGTGGCGGGGTCTGCGTCGGTAACGAGCGGATGCAGCGGCCATGCCAGACGGTCGTTGTCGTGGAAATATTTGTTTAGGAAGTGGAGAATCATGTCGCGGTCCTCGCGGGTGTAGCTTGGGTACATGGTAACCTTGCCGAAGAGGTATTTTATGTCCGGGTACACTCGCGTGAGGGCGCCGAGGCCGTCCCACAGGTTGTCGAGGACGTATATGGCGGCAGTGCCCTGGCGCGACGACTGATATTCCAGCCTGACGAACGAGCGTCCGAGCTCGATGGTGTACGGCAGATAATCGCGCAGGAAGCGTTCCGAGTAGCCGAACATGTGTGTCATGGCAATGTTGGGGCGCCCTTGTCCGTCGAATGCCATGTCGTGCCCGCAGAGGAAGCGGTATGCTCCCAAAATCATCTTTTCGCTCGGGCTCCATACAATCAGCTGGCGGCAGGGATTGTCCATTACGTCGAACTCATCGATGTCGCATGCTTTGCCGGTACCACCGCCTGCTGTGCGGAAGGCTATTTCGCGAAGACGGCCAATCTCGCGCATGGTATTTGGCGCGGTATGGGCCGTTACCACGTATATGTCGTTTCCGCCTTTGTTGGTGTGGCGGAGAAAACGTTCGGGGGTAAGTTCGGCCTCTAAGAGCGCGATGTCGACGGGTTCTATAATTTTTTCCATTGTCTCTCAGTTTATTTATCCCTCAAGGCATATACTTTGTTGCGTATTTCCAGGGCTTGGGCGGCGGCGTCGCGGCCTCCGCGCAGCTGCTGCCAGTGAATGGCTTTGCCTACAGTGAGGGTGAATGTGGAGCCTGCCGCGCGGAATACCTCGCGGGGCAGAAGGATCATTTCGAAGTTGAATTTTATGCCGAGGCGCTTGCGCCACTGCGCTGAGCGGTAGAAGCTCTGCGAGTTGCGGCCTTCGAAAAAAACAGGAACAATGTCGCGTTTGCTTTCGATGGCCTTGCATACAAACATCTTGTGCCAGGTGGTATCGGCGATTACGCCTCCTTTGCCCATGCGGGAGCACAGTCCTGCTGGATAGATAACGACAGGATCGTTGCCTGCGAGGGCGTTGTCGAGGGCGCCCGCATAGCTGCGGCTCTGCGAGCCGTGCTTGTTCACCGGGATAAAGCTCTCGCGCAGCGGCTCTATGGCCATTAGCAGGTCGTTTACCACAAAACGGGCCGGCACTCCATAGTGTTCCGATAGCCATGCTATCATCGCCATTCCGTCCAGGCCGCCGAGGGGGTGGTTGGATACCACCATCACGCGGCTGTTGGCGGGGAGATTTTCCGCGCCGCGCACAGTGAGCGATACATCAAGATGTTCAAGCACACCCTTGCAGAAGTCGGCGCCGCGCCGAGGGTAGTTTACGCGGAGCAGTTCGTTGAGCTTGTCCTGGCAAATCAGACGCTCCATATACCGCACGACAAAACCGGGCACGTAACGGCTGCGACTGCCAAGACGCGTCCTGATTACCTCAGATAGGTTGATACTTATTGGTTTTGCGGTATCCATGTCGTATAAAGTGCAAAATTATTAAATTCCGCGCAGTTTTTAGGCCTCGCGGCCAAGTTTTTTGTAATTTTGTGCGAGAAACAAGTACAAATATTCAGCTATGCCCGACAGTTTTGTATTTCATGCTCCAGACAGCGAGTTCCTGTTGCCTTACGTTGAACGGGAGGTGGGTAAGAATCCGCCCCCATTGGCCGTGATGGTGTCCAGCACCGATATATATGAACCCGACAGCGCGTCCATCCTTGCAGAGGACGCGCCGCACCGCACAGATTCTATATGGGCCATGCGTGAGGCCGGGTTCCTCAAGGCTTATCCCGATGGCGTTATATTACGGGCTGCGCCGATTGTCGGCACGGGTATGACCGGTGCCATGCGGCGCCTTGCTGAGGATATTTACCGCGGCCGGTTCTTCCATTTTCCGGGCAACGAGGCTCGTAAGAGCGTTGTGCATGCGGTTGATATCGCCGCGGTGGTTGCCATGCTGCTAAAAACGGATGCGGCATCGCTGCAAGGGAGGGTATTCAACATCACCGACGATACCGATCCGCTTCTGCACGACCTTGCCGAGGCGCTTGCTTTCCGCATGGACAACAAGCGCATTTCCAATATCAGCACGCGACCGCAACAGCTGTTCGCAAAGTGGTTCTACGGGCGTCGCTATGATTATTACAGCTCCGACGAGCGTTTCAGCTGCGAGGCACTGAAGGCTGCCGTGGAATTTACTCCTACGCCTGTGTGCGCGTATCTGCGGACGCATGTCTATGATGAATCAAGCCTTTGAAAAATGAATACTGCCGATAATATATTCCAAAGTGTCAAATCGCTTGCGAAGTTTGTGCTCCAGTCGCGTCCGGCGACGGCGAACCGCGAGAAGCCCGAGGGCGGTAGGCTGATTATCATGGCCAATGGTCCTTCACTGGCAACGACTATCGCCGAGCACCGCAAACTGCTGATGTCAGCGCCGACCCTTGCCGTCAATTTCGCGGCTATGACGCCGGAGTTCCGTGAACTTAAGCCGCGCTATTATGTCCTTGCCGATCCTTATTTCTTTGGCGACAACAGCAGCGACGCCAACCTGGCCAGACTGCGTGCCGGACTGGCGTCGGCAGACTGGCCGATGACGCTGCTTGTGCCTGTACGATTTGCCGCGGCGGCTCGCAGGCTCTACCCGAATTGTGCGCTGCGCACGTTCAATGCCGTAGGTATGGAGGGTTTTGCGCCGCTTACGCATTTTCTTTATCGCCGGGGCGCCGGAATGCCGCGTCCCCGCAATGTGCTTATCCCGTCGATTATGTTGGGAATTGCAATGGGATATAAGGAAATAATCGTTACGGGTGCCGACCATTCGTGGATGCAGACGCTGAGCGTTACCGACGACAATGAGGTGGTTTCTATACAGCCGCACTTCTATAAGGACGGAGAGGATGAGAAGGCTCGCGTTCGCCACGATTACCGCAACTACCGTCTGCACCAGATTGTGGAGAGTTTTGCTGTGGCTTTCAAAAGCTACCATGATATCGCCGCATACGCAGCGAGCCGTGGTGTAAAAATAATAAATGCGACGCCCGGAAGTTTTATCGATGCTTTCGAAAGGAAGAAAGCCGAAGATATTCTGTGATATAAAGGTACTTTAATCAGCCAAGCAGCCGCTCCTCTCGGGCGGCTGCTTGATTCTTCTAACACTAAATACCTAAAACCATTAATCCTTTTTACTTTCTAATAAGAACTATAATGTACCTTAAACCTTAGACCTTCTTAATCATTTACGTTGCAAAGTTAACACCACTCTATTGCCCGAATACACTATGTATTGGTATAATATAAGTAAATCCAGATTTGATATTATTAAAAATGCCTGTTAATCAGTTTGGTAGCTGCGCAGTCGTGTTCTTGAAATATAAGAAATTGTCTAACCTTTCGGGTGTAGATTCATCACATTTTTCTCAAAATTATCGCGTTCGGCAGCCCGTCCGCGCAGCCGGTTGCGGTATGTGTAGATTGTATTGATGGAAAGATTCATCTGTTCCGATAGCTTCTGGGCGTCTGTTATTCCGAGGCGCATGTATGCGGCGATTCTAAGTTCCGGCGTAAGGCGGTTGCCCGGCAGCAGTTCCAATTCTTTGCCGGGAGTGAACAGTTTGTTCAGCTGATCCACAAAATCCGGAAAGAATGATAGGAATATATCGTCGAAGGCAGTGAAGAATTGTTCTTTCTGGCGGTTCGCGAAGGTGCCGTCGCCTATCTCGTTGAAAAGGTCTTTTATCAGCCCGGCCTTGAACTTGCGGTTGATATATGTGTTGTTTTCGGCAAGAATATCATGCGATACGTACATCAGTTGCTTTATCCCGTCTACAACCTGGTTGAGTTCGGCGGTACTCAGTTCTTCCTTTTCGATGCTCTCTTTAAGTGTGGTGATAGTGCGTTTGTGTTTGCGGCGTCCTATTATTATTATGGTAGTCAGTGCTGCGATTATGACAGCCATTATGCCAATAATAACTGCTATCCAGGTTCTTACGGCGGTGCTGCGGTCGTTCAGATACCTTATATAGCTCGAGAAGCCGGTATCCCAGAACGAGTCGTCGGTATTATCGGTAGCCATTGCCGTAAGCATCAGGTTTTTGCCTGTTCTGCGGTGCCCGTTTTCGTAGAGCAGGCGTCCGGCTTCGGCCAGAGGCTTGCTTTTGACGATACCCTTTTTCAGATACGCGATGTTATATTCCAGCAGTTTGCCCAGATATGTCTGTGCGGCGTCGGGATGCCGCGCATAGTAGTTGAAAATCACTTTCATGGCAATGTCGTAACCCTCGGATGTCTCGCTGATCTTTGGCAATGTTTCCAGAAATGTGGCAACGGCCATTGATTCATCCTCGAGCATCAGGTAGCGCATGCCTATGAAGGACGAGTACTCCGGTCCGGCTGGATTGAGTGTAGGTAGCAGTGAATCAATGGCTTGTATTGTGCGGCTGCGATATCGTTGCCGCAGTTCGCCGTCGGGAAAACTCTCCTGCACATAAAACAACAGTCTGGCTAAGTTGTACCAGTAGCTTTTCTTTGTATCGGCACTGAGTGTGCTCTGGTCTATGCTTTTGAATTCATTAACAGCTTCGACTCCTGGGGCCGCGAGCGGAAAATGCGACAGGTATCTCATCTGCAACTGTATGCTTTTATCGCTGAACTGCAGCATGCTAGCTTCCATACCGGCCAGTTTCCAGAAGTGGAGGGCTGAGTCTATTCTCTCGAGACGGTACATGTCGGCAATTTTCTCTGTAAGCAACACTCTGTTGAGCGACGATTCCATTGCGTTGCGCTGTTTCAGCAGCGAGTCTATTTCTATGCGTCGCATGTTTTTTTGCGCGTCAACGTTGGCGAAAGCTTTTTCCGCTTTTTTTAGCAACACAAGATTGCTGTCGTTCAGAGCGGCTGAGGCAGTAAGAAGCGCAAACATTGCAAGTATGGTGGAAATGTATCTTTTCATAGATGTAATTCTGTTTTGTTGATTTGCAAAATTACGAATTTTTTTGGAATATAACTTAATTACATTTATATTTTTACTTATATTGTACTTACCCCGTCCTATTGAAAATCAGATAATTAGTGTTGTATAATTTACCAAATATAAATTTTATTGTTGTATTCCGTAAGTTTATGTCGAATCAGTTTGTACCTTTGCATCAAGTTATAATGGTTAGTAAAGTGACTACAGAGAACAAGTCACGACTGTTCAAGAGAACAGAAAGAGAAAGCGGAACGCATCGTGAGATGGGTTCCGTTTTCTCTTGTCGCTTTTTGGAATTATTCGGCAGATGTGTAATCTTTGTCTGTGTCGTCGGGGCCTTCGTGGTTGTATACGAGGAGAGCCATAAGTTTTTCGCGGTCGATAACCGAGAGCTCGTTGGTGGTATAATCGATAAGCCCTCGTTCTTTCATAGACATCAGTCCTGCTTCAAAGGCGCTTCTTTGCGTGCCGAACAGCGTACACAGGTCGCGTTTGCGGCATTTGAGAATAATTTCAGTACCTCCGGGCTGGGTAAGGGCAGCTATCCAGAATGCGATACGTTCGTCTATCTCTCCGGTCGTGAGGGAAAGCAGACCGTGTACGGCTTTCTGCGCATTGGCAGAAACGGCGTTGAGATAGTTGAACATGAACACAGTGTCGCTTGCCAAAATACGCGTATAGTCGTTTTTGCTAATCTTGAGAATGGAAACGTCGCTTTTAGCAGTGATGTCGGCGGGAAATGATGTGTATCTTCCATATAGGAAGTCGGGAGAAAGTACGGCCGGTGCTGTTAGAGTCTGGCCGACAGAAAAACGGCCGTTGTTATTTTCTATTATCGCTCTGACTTTGCCGGAAAGGACAAATGTCAGGTGCTGACAGCTTTCGCCGGCGCGTATAATGGTTTCTCCCTCGGGATATTTGAGAAAGTGAAGTTTTGTCTGGCCCACAATCTGCGCTAACTTTTCGTGCGAGGCGCCGCGAAAAAGTGGTAGATTCATAAGCTGCTCGAACATAGTAGGCATGGCCAAGGTATTTGTGTTAGTAGTATTATTCTGCAAATTTAACATTTTTCCGGATATTTATAAGATATATCTTCTTATGTTTTAACATATCCGTGGCGGCTTTGGTTCAGCCGAAATGCTCTTGCAGGGCGGTTGCAGGGGTTATTTGCGCGATTTATAGAACAGCTGGAGAGAGTTTATAAGGTTCTGCCATATAATGTAGGCTGCGGCACCAATCGACGAAACGGGGTTGAGGTAGTTCAGGGCCATCCAGATGCCGAGGACGGTGTTTTTCTGTGCGAGGCCCTGGGCTGCGGAAATTTTGTCGCCGCACGCGGCACCTATTTTGCGGCCTATTGCAAACTGTGCTACGCAGATAAGGGCTGAGACAACAGCCATAGCTGTCATAAGTGGTATTTCGGACGGCGGTTCCGACATTATGTATCCGACTGCCTTTCCGACAACCAGGCAGAGCGACACCGCCCACAGATAGAACGAAACGCCCTGCACTTTACCGATTGCAGCATGTGCTTTCGGAACAAAAATATACAGCAGCAGGGCTGATGCGAGAGGCAGCACTATCATTGGCGCGAGCTTTGTGGCGATGGCTAATGATGCGGCCATGAAATCAACGTCGGCGCCGGGATTCGCAACCACAAAGAAGAACGGAGCGAATATGGCTACGGCTGTGTTGCAGACAATAGAGTAGGAGGCCACGCGGACAATGCTGCCGCCGAGCATGCCTGTAACGACCGGTGCTGCTGTTGCTGTCGGGCACAGCACGCAAAGCATGGCCGACTGTGCCAGCGACAGGCCGAAAGGGCGGATGGCATAGAAAAGAATAACGGAACCGATAATCTGTTCGGCAAGAAGCAGCCATATCATTCTGTCCATTCTGAAATCGCGCGGACGCACGCGGCAGAAGGTCAGAAAAAGCATTATGAAAATCAGGTACGGCACCATCCATTGCAGCGCGGCAATGGGTTTGTAGAAAAGGAAGCCGCAAATTATGGCTATGGGCAGCATGAACGGCTTTATGCGCCTTTGTGCGGAAGTAATTGACATTACCTTAGAAATTTTCTGCAAAATTACGCAAAATCGCCCGAAAGAACAAACGGTTCGGGCTGAGCATAGTCCGGCAGGTGGACTACCGGACTTGTCGAGCCTTATACGGGGCGGTGCAGCCAGTACATGCGTTGGGCGACGTTCATCTTCTCTATAGCGTAGCGCAGGGTGGTGCGGTGCATGATTTTGTAATAGGTGTCGAGGAATTCGGTGAGCGCGTCCATGTCCTGCTTGCCTACCTCGCGGAGCATCCAGCCTACGGCCTTATGGATGAGGTCGTGCGGGTGATTTAGCAGTTGGGGCGCCAGGCGCAGTGTGTCGTCGATCTGCCCGGCGCGTATCAGCCTCCATGTGGATATGATTCCGATGCGTTGTTCCCACAGATTGTCGCTTGCTACGAGCGTGTCGAGTATGTGTCGGTCGGGCATATGTCCGTCGGCGTCGGGGTAGAGGAGCCATTCGCCAATAATCTTGGGGCAGGTCATGTCCACAAGATCCCAGTTGTTGGCCTTGCGCGCGTGTTCAAGGAAGAATAGGGCAATCTCGCTGCGGCGCTGTCCGCCGGCGGTAGGTGTCTGTCGTTTTCGCGGCAATGCGGCCTTCATCTCCTCTACGAGCAGTTGAAAACCGGCAAACCGTATTTCGTGCCAGGGGGAATGCAGAAGTTTTTCTATCTCGGAAAACGGAACGTCGAGCCGGGCTTCTTTCACGATTGCGCGTGTCTGGGGGCATCTAAGACCAATAAAACGGTCGCCTTCGCCATAGTCTCCTTCTCCGGTCTTGAAGAACCGCATGAGCTGACGGGCCTGTTCTTCATCGCCCATCGACGTTAATATACGCTGTAGTTCTTCGGCTGTTGTCATATCGCGGTAAAGTTAGTTTAAAATTCTTATAACAGCAAACAAAAAAAGCGGCATGCGCCGGTTGGAGCATGCCGTCTGATATGATGGTGAATGTGAATGTTACTTCACGATCACTTTCTGAACTTTGTTGCCCTGGCGACGGATGTAGAGGCCGGAGGTGAGATTTTCTTCGGATACACGTACGCCGTTAAGATTATAGTATTCAACGGGAGCGTTGAGTTCTGCTTCGACAGAAGCGATGCCGCTTGTCTGGCCGGTGAAGGTAACATCGATGGAGATGCCGCTCCAGAGAACAGAAATCTTGAAATCGGCTTTGCCGCTGGCGTCAACTGTGCCGGTGAGGTCTACGTCGGCAATAAGCTCGCCACCGAGGAGCTGCATGCCCTCTACACGGCCGGTGTAAGTCTTCACGCCGCCAGCTTCTGCGATATTCACGCCGGTAACTACGATGTCGCCTAAAGGAGCGGGGCCGCCGCCGAGGTCGAGCATGAAGTTAGGCAGAGTGATTGTGCAGGTGTTGGCACCGGTGCTTGTAAATTCAAGGGTTGCGGGCTGGTCCTGTGCGATAAAGTCGCCCAACATGAAGATGCTGAGCACGCCGCCGATAGTTTCGGTCTCGGCAGAAGCACCTGCGAACTTGATGGTGTAGGTGTGTGCGTCAAGGTCGTCAATGTCGGCGCCGCTGTTGTTAGTTACTGTAACAGTAGCGGTTGCAGTCTCTTTGTTGAGTTCGACAGTGTATTCGGGGTTGCTTGCGGACTTCATCAGTTCGGCGGAGATAGCTTCTGCGTTGTCGGGGCAGTTGATATTGAGAATGTACTCGTATTTGTTGCTGTCGAAGCCTTCGATGGCAGCGCCGTTAACGCTGAGCGAAGCCAGGCGAGAGTAGTAAACGAAACGCACATTGTCGATAACGATAGCGTCGCCGTTGATAACGGGAACGTCTTCATATACGTTGTTTGCTCCAATAACAATATTCACCTTTTCCGGATTTGCGTCCGAGAAATATTCCAGGGGCAGAGTGAAAACTTCCCAATCGGTTGAGGAAGCTGCGGGATGTAAAAGCTGGTAACCTTTGGCGATGAGCGCTGCGTCATCGGTTTTTGTTATTTCGCCGCCCTGGGCTGTCTGCATGCCGAGGATGTTGCGGTCGCGGTCGATCATTGTAACTTTCACAGTCTCGGTGGACATGGAGTTGTTGCCGGGAACGTCTGCCTGTGTCCAAGTGCCTTTCCAAGAATATGCAAGCATTGTGAACGCGTGCTCGTTTTCGCTTTCTGCAAGATTAATCTTGTAGTCGAATACGAGTGCGTCGGGGCGATAGGTGAATGCCATGCCGCCGAATACACCGCCGTCTTTGTTTGCGGGCGAGAAAGTCTCCCAGTCGAGAGTGTTGGTGGCCCACGATGTGCCTAAGGTAATGTAACCGGGGACAACCTGAGTGGCCATGAAAGGGTTGGGGTTGTTGGTAAGACAAACAGCATAACCACCGTTCTTGCCTTCTACGCGTGTACCAACGAGGGTAGCTCCGAGAGCTCCCCAACCGCCGCCGTATTCAGGTTCTTTTTCGCTGACGACACCGGCAACATTCGAAATCACCCATCCTTCGGGCTGTATGCCATAGGTGTCGTCTGTTAGAACATCGGGGTTCATGGTGCCTGCGGCCTGACGCATGGAAAGCTCCCAGCCGCTCACGGAGTTCCAGGGGTAGTTGTCTGCCCAATTGTTTTCAAAACCGACATTAGGTAATTGCTGTGCGCAAACCGTCATGGCTGCCACGGCAAAAATCGATGTAAAAATTTTTTTCATAAAGAGATGTGAAAAAATGATTAAACGGGGCCTTGTAGGCCAATTATATTCTAACTATAGTTGTGTCTGGACTATGTATCGAGGCTAAAAAATTTATTATAAGAGAATTATGTTATTTGCTATGGGTGTATGGTCGTGAAGATAACAGCTTTTAAAAGGCGGAATCGTACCAAACGCATAATACCAAAATATAAAATTCGGAGCGAAATTACAAAAAACAGCTAATACCTGCAAGGCGTTGCCGTTGAAAGTGATAAAAGAATGTTAAAATTTGGCCAAATGGGCGAAAATTTAGCCTTTTTGGGAATACGTGCCGGTAAGCATGAGTGCCAAAAGCGGCGAGCGCGATATAATGGCGTTTATTCCGAGTGTTACAGCCACTATGCATGCCGCTACGGCAGCAGAGAACACAAGAAGTGGTGTAAATCCTAAGTTGAGGCTTATCAGTGCCTCGCGGCATACCCCAAGCGGAAACAGCAGGAAATAGTGCAGCAGGTATATGGCCAGTGATTTGCGACCCAGCAGCTGCCATATATCGGCCCACCTGCGTCCGGAGACGTATGGCGCGTCGGTGGCATAAATGTGCTCGCTCCAAGGCTTTATGACGGCAATGGCGACTATTGCCAGACAGATGTGAAACATGGTGCGTGCGGCAGGAACGGCAATGCTGCCGGCGAGCCCGTTGTACAGCGAGGGGAATTCCCAGGGCCAGCAGATGAAGTAGAGCAGGATGGCGCCTGCGAGGATAGCGGCAGTAGCGCCTGTGCCCGACTGACATACGCGGTTGAAGGAGTCGCGGTAGCGCGATGCTATCGCCCCGGCCATGAATACAGGGAAAAACTGCGCTGTGAGGCCGAACGACGACCAGTCGAGGACTGTGCCGCCCAGCGATATGCTAAGTGTCATTAACAATATCCATAGGCCGGCCGTAAACGCGATTGCCGATGCTGCCGAGCGCAGACGGGAGAGGACGGGGCAGCACGCCGAATACAGCAACAGAATCTGGAACAGCACGAATGTGAACCAGTAGCCGTTTTTCCAGGAATCGCTCCATAGGCCCTCGAAGGTGCTGGTCAATGGCGACTGAAGACCGGAGTGCGGAAAATACCATATCCACAGCGACGATACTACAGCCATAGGCACCAGCAGCTGCAGCGCTCGGCTTCCGAGTGCGGGAACGCGAACGCGACCGTCCGGAAGAAGCTTGAATGTGAACCAGCCGCTAATGAAGAAAAACAGCGGCATGTGTATCTCGCCTATGAATTTGAAAATAGTGGCACGGTCTATATCACGTACACACATTGTAAGCACGTGGCCCATAACAACCATAAAGATTGCTATGCCTTTCAGAATATCGAAGTAATGCAGACGCTGTGTCATGGTTTATTTATAAAGTGCAAAATAAGCGGAAAATGTTGGAATTTCCTAATTTTATCGAACTAATCAGTCCAATTGGGCCAATAAAGAGAGACGATATTGAAAAGTATTGTGTAATTTTGCAATATTGCGTGGTACGCACCGTTTTTTATTTATGAAACTGAACAGACACACATTAATAATTATAGGGCTTCTCTTTTCTGTGCTTGCAGGCACAGGGTGTCGCGGACCTAAACTTGCTACTGCCAACGAGCAGCTTGAGCGCGGCGAATATTTCGACGCGTCCAAGACATACCGCAAGATATACAACAAGCTGACCAAGCGCGAGGAACGTCCGCTGCGCGGCGAGGTGGCATTTAAAATGGCCGAATGCCACCGCCGACTCAATCAGTTTGCCCGTGCAGCCGCGGCATATCAGAATGCCGCGCGCTACGAATATCCCGATTCCGTATTATACCTGTATATGGGTCAGATGCTTGCCGCCGACGGCAAGTATGCTCCAGCGGTTAAGGCTTTCGAGACGTATCTTGAGTGGCGCCCGGACGACAAACTGGCCAAAAATGCCCTTGCCGGGGCCCGTATGGCGCTGGATAAGAAGGGAAAGACACGCTACGTGGTGCGCAACGCCAAGCTGTTCAACTCGCGTCGCGCGGATTATACGCCCATGTATCTGGATAAGTCTATGGACCAGCTATACTTCACCACCACTACCGAAAAAGTTACCGGTAGCCGCAAGAGCGAAATCACCGGAATGAAGAACGGCGACATATGGTTTGTCGGCAAGGACGAGCGCGGCCAGTGGAAGCGTCCGGAGCCTGTAGAGGGCGAACTCAATACCGAGCTTGACGAGGGTACGCCGTCGTTCACTCCGGATGGCCAGACAATGTACCTCAGTAGGGCACGTCGCGAGCCTAACGCAAACACCGGTGTGGAGATATACACATCGCAGCGTTCCGACGCCAAATGGAGCGCTCCGCAGAAATATGAAATCACAGCCGACACCATCTCGAGCTACGGGCATCCTGCCGTATCGCCCGACGGTACATGGCTGTACTTTACCTCCGACATGCCCGGAGGCCAGGGCGGCCGAGATATATGGCGTGTAAACCTCAAGGAGCGCCAAGGCTCGCTGGAGAACCTCGGCGAATGGATCAATACACCCGGCGACGAGATGTTTCCTTATGTTCGTTCCGATTCGGTGCTCTATTTCGCATCCAACGGTCATCCGGGATTCGGAGGTCTGGATATTTTCCGCGCTGAGCAGACAAAATCCGGCGGCTGGACGGTTACAAACATGGGTACGCCCGTAAATTCAGCCTCCGACGATTTCGGCATCTGCTTCGGCGAGGGCGAGAGCGGTTTCTTCAGCTCCAACCGTGGCGACAACCGTGGCTACGACCATATCTATTCATTCGAACTACCGGAAATCAAGGTAACTATCAGCGGATGGGTGCTCGATAAGGACGAGGAACCCGTACCGAATGCCGTGATACGTATCGTAGGTAACGACGGTTCCAACCAGAAGCAGGTTGCGCGCAACGACGGCTCTTTTTCTTTTCCGCTCGACCGCGGTATAAGCTATGTGATGCTCGCCGGCGCCAAAGGCTACCTCAACGCCAAGCAGGAATTTACAAGCGACATAGCCGAGGAGGATGCTGAGTACGGCGTGGACTTCATTCTGTCGTCTATCACCAAGCCGGTGGTAATCGACAATATATTCTACGATTTCGACAAGGCTACGCTGCGCCCCGAGTCGCAGGAGGCGCTTGACGAAATGGCGCAGATTCTCCGCGACAACCCCAACGTTACAATCGAAATGGCCTCGCATACCGACCGCAAAGGTTCCGAGGAATATAATATCGACCTCTCCGACCGCCGCGCAAAATCGGTAGTGGACTATCTTATATCTGTGGGTATACAGCCCGAGCGCCTTCAGTGGCACGGCTATGGCAAATCCAAGCCCAAGACCATCACAAAAAAATTGGCGCGTCTGTATCCGCAGTTCAAAGAGGGTGATGTTCTCACCGAGAAATATATTGAGGCTCTTACTCCCGACGATCAGGAAGCCGCCGACCAAATTAACCGCCGCACGGAATTCCAGGTGCTGTCTATTGATTATCAGATGTTCTGACATGCGATTCCGCACAGAAATTGAACCCATATCCACCAGCCTGAGCATCAGCCACGATACCCCCGTGCTGTTGCTCGGTTCATGTTTTACCGACGAGGTAGGGCAGCGTCTGGAGATGGACGGCTTCAACGTTGTCCGTAATCCTCTGGGGCCGCTGTACAATCCGGCGTCGCTGCGCCGCTGCATCGAAATGGCCCTTGACGCCGAGGTACCTCCGATGATTGTGGAAGGTCCGCGCGGCTTTCATGACCTCGACTTTGCCTCGCGCTTTTCCGGACCGGACAAAGACGCCCTGTGTGCCGAGGTCCGAGACTCGCTTGACAAAATTAAGGCTATAATCACAGAATCCCCGGTTGCCGTGATAACGCTGGGTTCGGCATACTGCTATGAGCTGAATTCAATTGGTCTGCCCGTCGGGAACTGCCATAAACTTCCGGACAGCCTTTTTACGCGTACCTTGCTTGATGTCGACAGCGTCAGCGTCGATATTGCCGCGATAGGCCGTATGCTGCTCGGTGCCGGATGCCGTGCCGTTATTTTCACCGTCAGCCCCATACGCCATCTCGCCTACGGGCTGCATGGCAACACCATTGGCAAGAGCGTGCTGCATGTGGCTCTGCACAATGTGCTGTCCTGCGCGTCTGAGGGCCTGTATTATTTCCCATCCTACGAGATTGTGATGGACGACCTTCGCGACTATCGCTTCTATGCCTCCGACATGAAGCATCCGTCGGCTGTGGCCGTGGATTATATTTACGATATTTTTTCAAAGACATATTTCAGCAGGCAGACTCAGGCTGCCGCCGCCGAGGCGCGCCGAAGGTTCCTTGCCGCAAACCATCGACAGATTCTATGAATTCTCTTGATATTATCGCCGACAGATGTGTGCGCCGCGCATCTGCCGATGCTGCCGGGGCGCATACATACCGTTACCTCTGCGCCGACAGCCGTTCTGTTTTCTCACCCGAAGAAACCGTATTCGCCGCGTTCAGTACCGGTGTCGGCGACGGACACCGTTTTATTCGTCCGCTGTACGACAAGGGCGTGAAAGCTTTTATTGTGGAGCGTATCCCCGACAACTGCGCCGATATCGACGCCACATTCTATGTTGTAGGGAATGTGGAATGCACGTTGCGGGCCATCGCGGCACGTTGCATGGCTAAAGCCGGTGAACGTGTGGTAGTTACCGGCAGCTATGGCAAAACCAAGGTAAAAGAGCTGATATACCGTGCTTTGTTGCCGATGTGCAGCGTGCGCCGCAGTCCGCGCAGCTGGAATTCGAGCATAGGAGTGCCGATGTCGGTATGGGAAATGACTGCCGACGGCCCCGTGGACCGCAGTATCATAGAAGTGGGAATCGATGGCCCCGGGCAGGCCGATGCTGTGCTCGATGCTATAGGTGCAAAAGGCGGTGTGGGAGTGCTCACCCCAATTACCGACGAGCATGATGCCGCTTTTGCCTCTCATGCCGACAAAATTCGCGAGAAAGCCCGTATATTCAGGGGCTGCGACACTGTCGTTTTTGATAGCACTGATGCCGATGTCGCTGCCATTCTGGCCCAGGAATTGCCCGGCGCACGTCTTGTGGCTGTTGAAAGAGCTTCTTTCCCTTCCGTATATCATGCTCTTGCCGATGCTGCGCTCGCCGCGATGGGCTATACGGCGGAACAGCGTGCCTGCGTATCGCGGCTGCCGCTTGCCGATACGCGTCGCGAGATAACCGCCGAAGCCTTCGGAAATATTGTGCTGCGCGATAACTTTACGCCCGATGTGCTGTCGCTGCGGCTTGCGCTCGATCTTATGCGGCGCCGCGAGACCCTCAGCCAGCCGTCAACGCTCCTGCTTGGCGACCTGCTGCACTCGCCCGTGCTCGCCGGGGCGGATGTGGCGCAGATATATAAGGATGCTTTTGACCTTGCACGCAAGTTCGGCGTGAACAAAACAATATGCGTGTCGCCCGAGGCTGCCGCCCTCGCAGACATGATAGGCGACGTATCGGGCGTGGAGATGTGTGCGGATGTCAGGGATTCGCTTGTCAACCGCTATGTGGAAGGTCGTCTTTTTGCCAACGAACAGGTGCTCCTGTTCGGTAAAAACGAAGGAAACCTTGCCGACATGGCCGAAAATATGGAGTGCGCCGGCCACAACACCTCTCTGGAGGTGAATCTGGATGCCGTGGTACACAACTATAATTATTACCGCTCGCTTGTGCCGAAAGGTACAGGCATTGTGGCTATGGTGAAGGCGTCGGGCTACGGCGTGGGCGCCGTGGAGATTGGCAAGACGCTCCAGAGCAACGGTGCGGCATATCTGGCCGTAGCGGTGATAGAGGAGGGCGTGGAGCTGCGCGAGGCAGGCATAAAGATGCCCGTGGTGGTCCTCAACCCCATAACCGACCGCTTTCCGGCGCTGTTCGCCAACCACCTCGAGCCTACGGTGTTTTCGCCAGAGGAGCTTGACCATCTCATTTCCGAAGCCGAGGCTTTCGGTACCAAAAACTATCCGGTACACATCAAACTGGACACAGGCATGCACCGCGTGGGATTTTTGCCCGGGCAGATAGGCGGCATCGCCGAACGGCTGGCTCGCACCGACGCTGTCCGCGTGGCCTCGGCATTGAGCCATCTCGCAACAGCCGACTGCCTCGACATGGACGATTATACACTCGGTCAGATAGATCTTTTCCGCAACATGGTAGACAGCCTGCGCGTAAGTTTAGGCTACGATTTCAAACGCCATGTGCTCAACACCGCCGGAATGATGCGCTTTGCCGACGCGTGCGACTATGAACTTGGTCGCCTCGGTATCGGTCTTTATGGCATCAGCCCTTACGAAGGCCCGGAGAGCCGCAACCTGCAGCCTGTGGCATCGCTGCGCACACACATCATTTCCATCAAGCACTGGCCTGCCGGCACCCCGGTGGGCTACGGCTGCAAGGGGCGCACTCAGCGTCCGTCGGTGATAGCGACAATTCCGATCGGGTATGCCGACGGCATTAACAGGCACCTCGGCCGTGGTGGCGCGGCGTTCTTTGTAGGCGGCGTGGCGTGTCCTACAATTGGAAATATATGTATGGATCAGTGCATGATCGACGTAACCGATGCACCAGAGGCAGAGGTGGGGGCAACGGTAGAGATTTTCGGCCCTCAGCAGCCTGTCGAGCGATTGTCCGATGCACTCGGAACTATCCCGTACGAAATCCTTACTTCTATGGGCCGACGGGTGCGTCGAGTGTACACTCTTGGCTGAAATAGCAGCCAAAATGGACAGTATTTTGTCCGGATGGGACTATTTTAGCATTTAGAGATAAAAAAGTGCGTCAAAAATTTGCAAAGTCGAAAAAAGTGCGTAACTTTGCATCGCTTTTGGCAAGAGGGCGTTTAGCTCAGCTGGTTCAGAGCATCTGCCTTACAAGCAGAGGGTCGGGGGTTCGAATCCCTCAACGCCCACAACTGCAAACCACTTGTCCAAAAGCAAACCCACCTCGGGCGTTTAGCTCAGCTGGTTCAGAGCATCTGCCTTACAAGCAGAGGGTCGGGGGTTCGAATCCCTCAACGCCCACAAGCCTTCCATTCGGAAGGCTTTTTTTATACCCGTTTTTAAGCGGAGAGTAGAGCGCGGAGAGTGGAGAGAAGATATTTATTTCTGCACCAGTTCGAGGATTTGCTGGGGAGTGGAGACTATATGGTCGGCATAGGACTGTTTAAGTTCGGAAATAGGCCGGAACCCCCATGTTACGCCCACCGATTCCACGCATGCGCGCCGGGCTGTTTCCATATCTACCCCCGAATCGCCCACATACAGCACCTGCGCCTTTGGCGTAGGGCACATGGACAGCGCCTTGAATACTATCGAAGGATCCGGCTTGCGCGGCATCCCGTCGATATTGCCGAGAACAGCCTTGAAATTGGCATCGGGAAAGTAATGGCCGATGATCTTTCCTACGGCAAACTCGTATTTGTTCGATGTTACGGCCAGATTCACGCCCTGCCCGCTAAGGTCGGCCAAAAGTTCGGGAATGCCGGGGTAGGGTTTTGTGCTGTCGCAGCAGTGTTCGTCGTAGAAAGCACGGAAAGCATCGAGAGCATCGTGGATATTCTTTTCCGAACGTGCGTCGTCGGGGAGTGCCCGCTCGATAAGCTTGGCCACTCCGTTGCCCACCATATTCGGGTACACCCACAACCCGTGTGTGGGAAAACCGAGTACTTCCATTGCATGGTTTGTGGCGATTGCGAGGTCGTCGATTGTATTCAGCAGAGTGCCGTCGAGGTCGAAGATTACAAGTGATTTCATTACTCTCGGATTTATATTAAGTTATATCCTTGTTTAGAAAGGATAGCCCACCGCGAAGTGGAAATTGGCGTCGCGGCTCCATTTTGGATGTATTATAGGCCACGGTTCCTGATTCATTGCAGGGTTGTGCGCCTTCATGCCAAGGTCGAAACGCAACAGGAAATATGTGAAGTCGAGTCGTATGCCTGCGCCGTAGGCCAAAGCTATCTGTTTATAGAATTTGTCGAACTTGAACACGCCTCCGGGCTGATTCTCGTAGTCGCGTATCGTCCATGTGTTTCCGGCGTCGATAAACAGCGCTCCTTCGATAACCCAGAACAGTTTTGCTCGGTATTCCAGCGACAGGTCCAGCCGGATATCGCCACACTGGTTGATGAAGTCGGAAACAGAGTTGCGGGCATCGTAGGATCCGGGACCGAGGGTGCGAACACCCCAGCCGCGCACGCCGTTGGCTCCGCCGGCATAGAATCGTTTCTCGAAAGGTACCATCGACGAGTTTCCGTAGGGATAGGCGATTCCGAATCCGCCGTGCACCGACAATGAATTGCGGAAATTGAAATTGCGCGTAAAGGTATAGTCAACTTCGCCTTTTACGTACTGGGCGTACTGGATTCCGAGAATCTTGTACACGCCGTCGTGCTTTTTCTGTCCGGCTATGTTCGATATGGCATAGAGCAGATTGCCGGCCATCTCGGCGGAGAAGCGCAGCGACGATACCGAGGGCTGTATGCTCAGTGCATTGGTCGTGGCCGACGGCTGGCGACGGTTGCTGAGATTTATGGTGTAGCCCATACGCATTATAAAGTGGTCCTCGTAGCTATATCGCAGAAGGGGGTTGGAAGGGGCTATTTCGTCGATGAAATTAAGTGTGGACTGCGGCAGACGCACATAGTTGATGTCGATAAGGTCGAAAGTCTGCCGGCGCATGTATTCCTCGCGCATCTGCTGCCATTTCCACTTCCATGCCGTGCCGAAGATTACGCGGGTATATTCCGGTCGTTCCTGATAGTTTGCCGACAGAGTGAATTCCGTGGATGCCAGTCGGCGCTGTTTGAAACTCTTGGAGAGGAACGGGCACTTGAACTTCGGGAATGTGATACCCACCTCGGCCGCCACTTCGGTATAGCGGTTGTTTATGAGGCCGTCCAGATTGCCGGACAGGCTTTCGTAGGAGCCGCGTAGCTTGGCGGTGAGCATCTCGGAGCCGTGTCCCAGATTACGGTGCTGGTATGTGAGCCCCACGCCGCAGCCGAGGTCGCCTTCGGAATTGGTGCCCTCAAGCTCGACGGTAACGGTCTGTTTTTTATTTCGCGACAGGTAAATCTCAACATCAAGCAGACCTGTCTGTCCGATAGCCCCGGCAGGCTTCATGGCGATGTTGATATATTTAAGGATGCTGAGTCGCCCGAGGGCTTCGTAGGTGCGTTCCACGTCGGCTGCCGAGTATACTCGTCCGGGCACTATGTAGCACATCTCGTCGAGTACTCCCGGTCTGATAAGGTGGCCTGTGCCTTTGGGATAGAGAATGCGAATTTTATCGTAGTATACAGTGTCGGCAGGGGCGTCGCCCGCATCGAGGTTGTACGTTACATTGTTTACGATAAAGCGGTGATGAATCTCGGAATTGAGGCCGAGACTGTCGGCAAGCATGGATATAACCGTGCGTCCCTGCCTCGTGTCAGGAGAATGAAGGTTGAGCGTGAGCGCCGTAAGCTTGCTGCCGGCGACGGTATCGGCCGTAAAATTAATGAACTCGCGGTTGAAGTCGTAGTAGCCGGCGTTGCGGAGAATGCGTGTTATGCGTGCTCGTTCGGCATCGAGCTGGTTGCGGTCCAGCAGCATTCCCGACTTTACAAGGGCATCGCCCATCGTAGGATTGAGGATGCGGCGGATGGTGGTGTCGGCGATATTGTAGTATACCGACGATATTCTGTGCGGCTCGCCGGGCATGATGGTGTAGTTTACGTTCATCCGTTTTTTGCCGGCACGGATGGTATCGGCCCGCACAGTGGCGTCAAGATAGCCGTTGTTCACCAGCGCGAGTTCAAGCTGACGGCACGAGGCGTCGGTGAGTGCCTGGTCGAATATCACCGGCGGCTGTCCCAGGCGGCGCAGCCACTTGTTGTACCATTTGGTTGAGTCGCGGCCGGAGAGGCTGTATGTGCTCAGTTGCAGTTTGGCGAATCCAAGCACTTTGTGGTTGGGTGTCTGTCGAAGGAAGTTGTACAGTTCCCGGGTGTCGACGTCGTTGCCGTCGGCCACCTCCATCTTAACGCTGTTGAGCAGATATTCCCCGTCGGGAACATGTTTAACGGTGCTGCATGCCGACAACATGAGCAACGCCGTCAGCGCCGCTGCCAGCCGACAGCGGTTGGTGGCTCGTGCGGCCAGTTTATTCAGGTATCGTGAAAATGAAGCGGGATCCATTATGATACGTCCTGTCGAGCTTTAGGCTGCCATGCAGAAGATTTGCAAGCATGCGCGAGATATACAGACCCAGTCCGCATCCGCGTGTTTTGTTGGAAACTTTATAGAAACGCTGGAAAATAAGTTCGTCGCACTTGTCAGGGATGCCGATACCGGTATCGGATACAATGAACGATACTGTGCCTTTCTGTAGGTCTATGTCATAATCCAGGGTAACTGTGCCGTTTGACGTAAACTTGTCGGCGTTGCCCAACAGGTTTATAAGTACCTGACACACGCGGAACTTGTCTGTAACGATTGTATGGTCGGGTTTGGCGTCAGGATTGAAAACAACTTTGATATCGCCTCTGGCGGCGTTGTCGAACACATTGTCCAAAGCCAGCTTGCACATGTCCTGCACGCTCACGGGTTCTTTATGGATGGCGATGTTGCCGTATTCCAGTGAAGTGGTGTCCAGTACATCGTTCAGCAGCGTAATAATCATCTTTATGTTCTGCTCCATCGTGTAGGCGTAGCGCTCCAGATACTGTTTCTTATCCTCGGGTATGCAGTCTAAAATCAACTGTGAATACTCTAAAATCGAGTTCAGAGGCGTCCTAACCTCATGGCTAATGGTATTGATGAACTCAGATTTCATTTTGTTGGACTGAAGAGCTTCCTCGCGAGCGGCAATAAGCTCGCGCTGGGCCTTGCGCATCTGGCTGCGCTCCTCGCGCAGATGCAGTGTGGTCTGGAAATGCTCTCGGGCGAGCTTATGATACTTGCGGTACTGGATCAGCAGGAATATGGTGAGCGCGCCAAGGCAGATAAGCGCCAATATTACTATTACAAGTATGGTACGTGTAACACGCAGGCGGCCGCGCTGCTCGTCTACGCGCAGGTCGTTGTTCTGGTTCTGCAGTTCGACGGTATCGTAAAGAATCTGGAGTTCGCGATATCGCTCCTCCGAACGGTTCTCGAGACGGCGTTGCAGAGAATCGTTAAGCTCCAGTGTTGTCTCAAGAAGCGCAGCCTTGTCGTTGGTGGCTTGCGCGGCCTCGACAATTGCCTTGAGCATATATGTCCGGTAACTGGACATATACGGCAACTCCATAGTGCTCTTAATCATAGGTATCACGTCATGATAGTCGCCTTTGGCCATTTTGTAGCATATATCCACAATTCTGTTGCGCTTCATGTCGGCAGCTACGCGTACATCTTTCCTGGCAAGGTCTTTGGCCAGATCGTAGAACATATCTACTTCTTCGGGCCGGAGTGCTTTGTAGTCCATCATCAGGCGCCTGTATATCGCGTATTTGTTGGTGTACATGTTTCGGTGATTCCGGCCCTGCATCTTGTAGGATAATACCAGCGAGTCGATTATGTTGAGCATTTTCTTGTCTACTGCTATGGCGGCGCTGGCATTGCCGTTATTCACGAAAATAGGAGCCACACGCGTATACACAAGGTTGCGTACAGATCCCATAGGCAAATTCATACGTTCCACATGATCCTGGAGCTTGTTCACATATTCCTCGAGCACAGACCCGCGGGTGGCCATTCCAAGATGCTTGCACAGCGAGTACAGCATAAACGCTTTCTCGTACGGGTCTTTCACATTTTCTGCTTCGTATTGCTTGAGCAGGTTGGAAAGATGGTCGGCCTGCATGTTTAAATTGTCGCGTTTTATGGCATTGTCGAGCATCACCATTCTTACGAATAGCCGGGCCTCTTTCTGGCGCGGGCTTTCTGGCAGCACGGATAATTCGTCTATAAGAGTCTTTAGGATGGAATCGTTATTCCTCTTGACGTTGGCTGTATATGTGATAATCGAAATCTGGTCGTCGTACATCTTGTTGCGTTTTGCTGTAGAGCAAGCGCGTTCCAGCGCGCCGTAACGTTGTGATTCCGAATGCGAAACATCGAAAATATTCAGCAGTACATGCACGCTGTCGACCGGACTGTTCAGTTCTTCCAGACGCCGCTCAAGACTGTCCATCAGCTCGGCCGACGGACTTCCAGCTACACCAGTCATAACCCCTGTCGCTACAATAACAAGGGACAACGCGCAGGCCAGGCGCCTTATGATAAATGTGGGCATTGTCATTCCGATTGATTATAACATGCGAATTTAGCAATAATTTCCGACCCGAACAACACCATTCTATGAATAATTCCCCCTCTTGCGTGCCCGGAGAGGCCCCGGGAGGTGCCTGCAGTGGCGTGCGGGAGAAACTGCTTCATGTGCCGCGCAACTATCACCGCATAGCTGACAGGTATAAAAAAACGGCGCCGAAGCAAAACGGCGCCGTTTATTTTTAGTGTGTGATATGCTTAACGCACAGCAATCTTCAGGGTTTCGTTGCCTGCTGTTGCAACGTAGATACCCGGAGCGATGCCTGCGGTGCTTAGTTTGCCATGAGCCGAGGCTATTTTCTTGCCTGCGATGTCGTAGAGGGTTATGTCCTCGCCTGCTGCAATAACAGCGTTGCCGTTATATGTGATTGCGGCAACGGTGATGTTGTCTACAGATGCTGCGGGAGTAGCTGTTACCGTAAGGACAGCCTGGCAGTCGCCGCTGTTGGCGGTGAGGGTGTAAACACCGGCGGAGAATACTTCCACATCGATGATAACGTTGCCGTTTTCGTCGAATTCAACGGGGTTGGCGTAGAGATTTTCATCGTCGGAGAACACGAAGTAAATGTCCTCGATGCCAATGCCCTGAAGCTGGAGGGTTACCTGTTTCTTTTCGCCGACAGCGATGGTGAGTTCTGCGGGCGAGAAGGCCATAGATACAGAGGCGTCCTTTTCGAAGTAGAGACGCGGCATGCCGTTGCCGGGCAACCAGGGCGACGATGCTTCGTAGCCGAAGAATCCGTAGCCCAGTTCAGCGAAGAATTCCTGGTTGGCTTCGTCTGCGCCGAGTGTCTTGCCCTCGGTGGTGCTGGCTTCGTCCGCTATTGTATTCTGGATAACGGCGAGACCTTCTGCGGCATAGTTTTCGGCAATCTGATTCTCGGCCTCGCGCGGAGCGCCCCAGATAATTATCCACTCGCCTGTTTCATCGTCGTATTGTTCGTCTACTATCTCGGGATCCTCGTTTGCTGCGGAACGGCCGATGATGCGGTGGGCGGTCTCAAGCAGTCTGGGTTCGTCGGAGGGAACGGTGATTGCAGTCTGCGCTGCCACACATTTCTTAACTACGTAATCGTATACCGGCGCATCATCGCTGCCGCCAAGGGAATTGTCGGTGGGGGCCTGCAGGTAGCCTACGATACCGCCGGTGCTTGCCACGGGTATGCGTTCGTAGTTGGCGTCGTAGCGGAATCCGCCTTCGGTTGCGTTGATAGTGCCTTCGGCGATACAGTTCGCAATCTGGCCGCGTAGGGAGGTGGCAACGATGCCGCCTATGAGATAGGATGCCTCGATGTCGGCATTGACGTGGCAGTCGACAATCTGGGCGTCCTGCCGGAGGTCGGCTGCAATACCGGCGGCTTCGGAAGCGGCCTTTATTGAGCCGTGGAAGTAGGATGCCTCTATTTTAGTGCCGCGTGCGGTTGCTGCGATACCGCCAACACCCGAGATTTCGGGGAGGCTGAGGTTTGCGTCGACTGCGCATTCGCTGATAACTGTGCCTATGCCGGCGGTGTTCACAAGGGTACCGAAGTTGAACATATCGCTGCTGTTAATATCGACACCGGAGATGCGGACGTTGCTGATAAGGCTGTTGTAGGAGTTGCGTGCCAGAACGGCATCTGCAGCCCCGTCGAATGTTACGCCGGAAATACCAAGGTTAAAGATACGGGCCTTGGAGTCGTTCCCGGAATTGCCGAGAATCTCGAACATAGGCTTGGAGGAGAGCCTGAAGTTGCTGATAGTGTGGTTGTTGCCGTCGAAACTGCCGTTGAAGACGCCTGAGATGCTGCTGAGTTCGACTCCGTTAGCGTCGATGTCGGCACCGAGGATATAATTGCCGTTGAGGTTGAAGCGAATCTGGTTCCAGTCGCCTATGGTGTTGACAACGTAGGGATCGTCGACGGTTCCTGCACCTTCGAACTTATTGAGTGGCAGCGATATGAACTCGCTGTGGTGCTTGCCGTCGCCGGCATCGGCCCAGGTAATCCAGAATGCGGGCTTGGTGGAGGTGTTTATCAGAGCGACGGAGATTCCGGAGTCGGCAGTTTCGAAAGGAATCTGGGCAAGCATCTCGCCCTTGTCGTTGACAACGCAGAATTCTGTGTGTGCCGCATTGTCGCCGGAAGCGTTGAGACGCTGTACGAGAATCATGTATTCCTGCGATGCGTCGGTGTTGATAAGGAAAGGATCGAGGGCATATGCAGAAATGAAGGTGCTGATGAGGTTCACGTTCTCGCCTGCGTATGCGCGGTCTTCTTTCACCTTGTTGCCGTTGGCGTCGAACCACAGAATGGGATTGTAGGTGTTGCCGTCGGAATCGGTGTTGCCGTGCGATGCGGCGAACACGTAGTTGTAGGAGTTGCCGTAAGCAACGCGGTCCAGCGATGTGCTAAGGGTGGTGATGTTGGTGCCTTCTCGATAGAGCGCCGGGATTTCGGCTACAATTTCGGTGGAGGGGAAATCCATGAAGCTGTAGACTGGTTCCGTGTCGGTTCCGGCGATGAAGCAGAACTGTGCGGGCTGTCCTTTGACGTTGCTCATGGGCAGATATCCCGAAGTGCCTTCGCCGAAGGTCTTTATCTTGTTTCCGTCGAGGTCGTATACGGAGAAGGAGGTCTCGGCGTTGTCGCGGAAGTCGGACTGACGTTCCGAAATGACAAGTGCGGGGGTGCCGTCTTCGGCGAAATCGAAGGAAATGTCGTTGGTGTAGTCGAACATGCCCAGTGTGTAGGAGCGCATGGTGTAGGAACCGGTTGCGGGTTCGCAAGGCAGTGCCAGCTGCTTCAGCAGTGTGGCTTCGGAAGCATATCCGGTTTTGGAGTACACATCGATAAGATACTTGTTGTCCTCGCTGAGTTTATCGTTGGTAAAGTCGAGAGGATCCTCGAAGAATGTCTTCTCGTAGCGGCCTACAGTGATATAGAGGTCGCGGCCCTTCGAGTTGATGATTACTGGAATACCTTCGTTCTCGCCGTCGCTCATAACGTACAGCATGTTCACGGGTACGGAGAGCAGCTTGACGGGTTCGCTGCCCCAGCCGGCTTTGCCGTATACGTCGAAGTTGTATATCATCTCGGTATCGGTCAATGTTTCTCCGGTAAAGAATACCATATAGTAGTCCTCGGAGTAAGCGTCGCTTGGGTTGTTTACAGCCGCGCTGTAGTAGCCCTTCATCGTCAGAAGCTTGGTTGCGTCGGTGTTGGGACCTTTGAGCGAATATACCGTTGTGAAGCTTTCTGCGCCGTAGCCGCCCGCGGGTTTGTAGTTGGCCATGAGCATCACCTCGAAGGAATCGTCGGAGTTGAAGAATTTTTTTGTCGTTTCTGCGCCGAGGCTTACTGTTGTACATCTTTCGTAGCCTTCGGGCAGGGCTATATCGTCTTTGATATGGCCAACCTTTTTATATTCTTCATCGTATATTTCGATATCTACACCGGTAATGTTGTATTCGGTGTAGTATGGATTTTCCGAAATAACCTCTTTTATAAGGTTGATATTTGCAAACCATACGCGTCCGTCGGGCAATTCCAGGTACGAAGTCTGCTCAGACGTGGGCAGGGCGGTGTCGGTGGTGTTTACGGGAGCTTTCGCGATGGATTTGGTAGTTGTCGAACGCCATTTGGTGGCTGTTGGGTTGAACGACGGAGCCCAGCGGAACGCCTCGGTGGCGTTTTTCTGCCGGAGTTGTTGCGGAGTGATGTGCGCGTAGGCTGCGGATGTACCGCCTATAGCTAACGCTGCCGCAAAAATTCCAAGTGTAAAAGTTTTTCTCATCGATTAAAAAATGATGCTATTGGTTTGTTATCGGGAAATCTGATAAAAGTGTATCTGCCGGTAATAGACATCTTGCAGAATAAAATACAAAATTAGTGAATAGAAACTGATGTATATACTATAGTATTGTTAAAAATGTAAAATGCAGGGGTATATTACAGTTTTAAAAGCGATGTGCCGTTATCGGAATTGTTGAGATTTCGCCGTGCTGTGCTGAATATGGAACCGAAATCGGCGGAATAGCTTACCGACAACACAACCATATTGCCGTTATTCTTAATATAACGTTCACGATATGATGGATATAAAGGCAGGCCCGGACTGATGGGCAGTCCGGGCTTGGGGGTATGGAATGTGTCAGTTTCTTATTTCACAAGAACTTTGGAGGCATGGCCGTCTACAACTACGATGTATAGTCCGGCGGGAACGTTAAGCGAAGGCAGCATACGGCCGGAGAGGTCGTAGACACTTGCCTGCTTGTAGTCGCCGACGATAACGATGCGGCCGTCAGCGCCGTAGGCTTTTACCGCGGGAACCTGATTTTCTATATCCTCGATGCCCGATACCGCCGAGGAGGCATATACGGCGAAGCATCCTGCGGGCACGTTCAGGCTAAGGCTCTTGCCGTCGCCGGCCAGCGAGGGGGTATACTCGGGCGAGGCTGCCACCAGGGTGGCTGCTTCGGGAGTAATCTGCTGGGCCTCGATTGTAATTGTTAGGTCGTCGGAAACGGTGGGGTTGAAGAAGCCGATGATTTCCTTGTTGCCGCTTACAAGCTGTATTGTGCGTCCGCGGGTTGAGGAGGACAGGTTGGAGCCGTTGAAAGTAGCGTCGCGGCCGAACATTTCGGGGTTGCCCATGCGTGTGTTGATGATGGCCGAATATGTGCCCATCAGGTACGCGCGGTCGGGCTCGTCGAGCCAGCGCCAGTCCACAATCTTGGGCGATGTGTTGTTGCCGCCGGAACCGTCGGGATTATCCTTGGTGTTCTGGCTGTTGCCGAGTTCGCCGAACTGCCATACCATCTTCGGGCCAGGGATAAGCAGCATCTGCGCCGCTATGTTGCCCAGACGCTGGAAACGCTTCAGGGTGTTGGTCTTGATATCGCCCGTGCCGTAGCTTTCGGCCTGGAATGCAAGGCGCTGCTCGTCGTGGCTTTCAGCATACGAAACTGTCGAACCCCAGGGGCGTGCGCCGTCCCATGTGGACAAGAAACGCATGAAATTCATGGAGCCGTTGCCCTGCGCGAAGTTGCGGCAGGCGCCGTTGATATTTGCCCACTGCAGCTCGCCGTCGTTGCCCATCTCTTTTTCTTCGGCAGCTCCGGCAAGATTCTCGTTTATGTGTATGCCGTCGGGCTTCACCGAGGTTATTACGTCATGCAGGCGTTTCATGCGGGCTATGCGGCTGGCGTTGTAGCTGTCGGTGCCGCTGCCGTAGCTGTCGTTGTCGCCGAGGCCTTTTACAAGGTCGAAGCGGAAACCGTCTACGTTATATGCGGTCATCCAGTATTTTATGGCGTCGGTCCATTGCTGCTGTACAAGTTCGTGGCCCTGGTTCCAGTCGTTGAGCACGCTGTAGTCGTGCGGTGCTGTCTTGTTGTACATCGGGTTTGTGTCGATGGGGTACATCTGGTACCAGGGATGGAGGCCGTCGCTCTGGTTGAACACTATGTCGAGGATTACGGCGATTCCGTTGCGGTGGCATTCCTCGATAAAGTCCTTGTACTCTGTGGGCGAACCGTATGCTTTGTCTGGTGCCATATAGAAGTTTGTGTTGTAGCCCCACGAATTGTTCCCGTTGAACTCCATGATGGGCATAAGCTCTATGGCGTTGAACCCCATTGCCTTGATGTAGGGTATCTTCTCTTTTGCAAGGGCTATTGTGCCCCAGCCGTTTGCAAGGCCGTTTATGTTGCCTGTGGCGGTGAAGTCACGTACAAGCAGCTCGTAGATAACGAGGTTGCCGTGGTCGGGAATGGTGAAATCGGAGAATTCGTAGTCATCCATGTCGCCGCGGTAAACACCCATCATCACGTTGTTGAACTTGTCGTACGGGTACTGGGGACGCTCGGGCCATACAGAGCGGCGCAGCGAGCGGTCAGCGTAGCAGTCGAGCACAAGGTGGGCGTAGGGGTCGGCGACTTTGTATTTGTCGTCAACAACAAAGAAGTAGGGATACCACTGGTCGTTGGCCAGGCCGCTCACGGTGGTCCAGAAGTAGCGGATGCCGTTGTAGTCCTGATATTTCATCAGATTGCTCTCGAGCACCTCGTAGTCGTCCCACGAGCCTACGAGAACAACGCTGCTCTTTTTGGGTGCGGCAAGGCAGAATGTTACGGTGCCGTCGGCATTCTTCACACATCCCATCTGAGGCACACCGCCGGGGTAGTCCTGCTTGGGCGACGATTTCGGGTAGCTCAGCAGCATTGTCTCGGTATACTGCTTGCCGTCGTAGGTGGCGGCGGCGGTGATGGTGTAGTTGTTCTCTTCGGTGAAGGTGTACGATGCTGTCAGCTTCGTGGTGGCTGTCTGCGAGGCGAATTCGGTGCCGTTGACAGACAGTACGATGTCAGATGGTAGAGAAGTCTCGGCAGTATAGGTTACGGTTGTCGGCTCGCTGATAACCTCGTCGGTGTAATCGCTGTTGAGAACCATTGCGAAACCGTCGGGCAGCACATCCACCATAATGTCGGCTCCGTTTGCGGCGCGGCCTGTACGGGTGCCGTCGGCAATACGGAACACTATGGCGATTTTCTGTACCGTCTCGGTGGAGGGTACTCCGAAATAGGACTGTAGATCGCCTATGTTAAGCGTGTAGGTGTTGGGGGCAACGTAGGTAAGACGGTTCTTGTCGGTGTTCGCTGTCTGTGAGTTTCCCGACGACGGCCAGGGCGTTACGGTGTATTTCCAGTCCGACGCCGATGTGCTTTTGTTTGTGATTACGCCGATGTGCGCATAAAGCACCTGCGACTCCGGAAGGTTTGCCAGGCCCTTGTCGCCAAAGGGGGAATCGGCATGATAGGTCAGTACAATACCCTGGCTGTTCTGCTGAAGTATTGTAGGCGTGCTTGTAACCAGCTGGGCGCTCAGGGGTAGCAATGCCACCAGAGCGATGATGGCGAGTAAAAGTCGTTTCATGTTTATAAGAGAATTTCAGGTAGTTATGATATAATCTTAAAAGTTTTTCACACAAATGCTGCGTATAGTTCCGCAAAGGTATGGAAAAAATGTTATCCGCCCAAAATAAATTCGCAAATATCGGTACATATCGAACTTGTGAGACCTCGTGAGACCGATGCAGAATGGGCGCTTCCTTTTGTCGGATACAAAAAAAACCGACCTTTCGGGCCGGCTGTTCTGTGTGGCTGTTCGTCAAGAGCCGAGGTAGCTCTTTAACAGTCGGCTTTTCTGTCCTTTGAGCCTGCGGATTGCCTTTTCCTTTATCTGGCGCACACGCTCGCGCGTGAGGTCGAACTTGTCGCCGATTTCTTCCAGTGTCATTTCCTGACAGCCGATGCCGAAGAACATCTTGAGTATCTCGCGTTCGCGCTCGTGGAGCTGGCGCAGTGCGCGGTCTACCTCGTTGGAAAGCGACTCCTGGGTCAGGGCTGCGTCGGCCATAGGGCTGTCGTCGTTGGTAAGCACGTCAAGGAGGCTGTTGTCCTCGCCTTCTACGAAAGGTGCGTCAACGGAAATGTGTCGGCCCGATACTTTGAGGGTGTCGGCAATTTTTTCAACGGGTACGTCAAGTTTTTCGGCAAGTTCCTCGGGCGAGGGACGCCGTTCGTTCTCCTGCTCGAATTTGGAGAGTGCCTTGCCGATTTTGTTGAGCGAGCCAACCTGGTTCAGAGGCAGACGTACGATACGGCTCTGTTCGGCAAGTGCCTGAAGGATGGACTGGCGAATCCACCATACGGCGTAGGAAATGAATTTGAAACCGCGGGTCTCGTCGAATTTGCGGGCGGCCTTAATCAGACCGAAGTTGCCTTCGTTGATAAGGTCGGGCAGCGAGAGGCCCTGGTTCTGATATTGTTTGGCAACCGATACCACGAAGCGGAGATTGGCGCGCGTAAGTTTCTCCAGAGCGACCTGGTCGCCCTGGCGTATGCGCTGTGCCAGTTCTACCTCTTCCTCGACGGATATAAGTTCCTCGCGGCCTATTTCCTGGAGGTACTTGTCAAGGGAGGCGCTTTCGCGGTTAGTAATTGACTTGGTGATTTTTAGCTGTCTCATTTGTCTTTATAGAAGCGGTTGGGTTGCAAATAGCGTGCAAAGTTACAAATTTTTTTTTACTGCAACAAATTTTAATTGCTGCCCGTGTGAAAAACGGCAAAAAAAACGCATTCTGCCATGTTCACATTAGCAATAACGCGAATGCAGCCCCCAACGTATTCAAAAACAGCTTTTTTAAGGTTATTTGGCTATTGAATGCTGTACTTGTGCGGCGGGGCGGATGTGCCAGCCGGGGAGACGGCGGACGATGCGGCGCATGGCTATGTACATCATTATGTCTGTAAGAATCCAGGAAACGGGGTATACTGCCAGCAGGGCGCCGAACGAACCTTGGTATGGGAAGAAATATACCCACAGCAGACGCAGCACACACGTGCCGACAATGGTGATTATTGCCGGTGTCATGGAATGGCCCATGCCGCGCATGGTGCCGCCGGCGCATTCGTAGTAGCAGGCTATTATCTGGAAGCCCAGAACAACGCAGACGCGCACGCCGGCGTAACGTAACACTTCCGGCTCGTCTGTGAACGCCAGAAGGAACAGGTCGCGCTGCCAAAGTATTATCAGCACCATTACCGCCGTGGCTATGAGGGACATTATAAGGCTTAGCCTGAAAATCCGACGGATACGCGCTATCTGATTGGCACCGTAATTCTGGCCGGTGAAGGCTGTCGCTGTCTGGGCGAAAGCCGAAATAACGAAATAGGTGTAGAATTCGAAGTTCAGCGCTGCCGCCGAACCGGCCGCGCCAGCAGTGCCGAAGGTGTTGATGGCCGAAAGGATAAACACGTTGGAGAGGGCGAAAACGGTTGTCTGCAATCCTGCGGGAATACCGATCTTACATATTTTCACTGTTTCGTGGCTGTACGGGCGTATAAGCGACGGAAAAAGGGTAACGTCGCCACCTTTGCGGAGCAGCAGGTACACTATCGCCGCGGCGTTCAAGGCTGTGGATATAACGGTGCCCCATGCAACGCCGGCCACGCCCATGTGGAAACCGACAACAAAAAGAAAATTTAAACCTACATTCAGAATGCCGGTAATCACAAGGATGTAGAAAGGACGTTTTGTGTCGCCGATGCTTCGCAGGACGGCGGCGCCGAAGTTGTACACTATCATGAACGGCATCCCGTAGCCCATGATCTGCAGATATCTGACGGCCTGGTCCATGACATCCTCTGGGGTGCCAAGCAGGCGGTGTACCGGGCGCGAGACGAACAGTGCCACGCTCATCATTATCAGGCCGCATATTACGGACATGAACATTGCAGCTCCTACGGTGCGCTTCACGCGCTCGCTGTTGCGCTGACCTATATAGTTGGCTATTACGACATTGACACCTATTGCCAGTCCGAGAAACATGTTTATTATCAAGCCTATTACCGGGCCGTTGCAGCCCACGGCGGCAAGTGCCCCGTGCCCTGCGAAGCGGCCGGCCACGGCGATGTCCACCGAGTTGAACGACTGTTGCAGCATGCCTGTGGCGATAAGCGGCAGCGCGAACGTGAGCATTGCTCGCGTAAGGTTGCCGTTGAGCATGTCTATCTGATTCGATTTGCTTTTATCCATTGGTAGCCCTTTGTCCCGCAACTCGCGCTGCGGCGTTCTGTGCTTGCAAAGATACGCCTTTTTTCTGTCTTTTTAATAGAAATGCAGCTGAAATTTATTAACTTTGCGCCGACCTTAAAACAAAAGGAAATGACATACGAATACGACTATCTTGTGATAGGCTCGGGCATTGCCGGCATGAGCTTTGCCCTTAAAGTTGCCCGCGAAGGCGGAAGAGTCGCTCTGGTGTGCAAAACAACTCTCGACGAGGCAAATACAGCGCTCGCTCAGGGTGGCGTCGCCTCCGTTACCAATCTCGAAGTAGACGATTTTGACAAACACATTCACGACACTATGGTGGCCGGCGACTGGCTCAGCGACCCTAAGGCTGTGGAAAAGGTGGTGAAAGGAGCTCCGGAGCAAATACGCGAACTGATTAGCTGGGGCGTGGATTTCGACAAGAACGCCGACGGCGGTTTCGACCTGCACCGCGAAGGCGGACACAGCGAGTTCCGAATACTGCACCATGCCGACAACACAGGATTCGAGATTCAGGACAGCCTTATTAAAGCTGTGCGTAAATCTCCGAACATCGATGTCTTCGAACATCACTTCGCCATTGAAATAATTACACAGCACCATCTGGGCAAAATAGTTACCCGCCGCACGCCGGACATAACTTGCTATGGAGCCTATGTGCTCGATATACAGCAGAGCAGGGTAGATACCTTCCTCAGCAAGGTTACGGTTATGGCCACCGGCGGATGCGGAGCCGTTTATCAGACAACGACAAACCCGCTTGTGGCTACGGGCGACGGTATTGCGATGGTATACCGTGCAAAAGGAACTGTTGCCGATATGGAATTCATTCAGTTCCACCCAACTGCGCTATATCATCCTGGAGACCGTCCTTCGTTCCTTATCACCGAGGCCATGCGAGGCTACGGTGCCGTCCTGCGCAACCTCAAGGGCGAGGAATTCATGCAAAAGTACGACCCGCGCCTGTCGCTGGCGCCACGCGACATCGTTGCACGCGCCATCGACTCGGAAATGAAGCTCCACGGCGACGACCATGTATATCTCGACGTTACTCACAAGGACCCGGAGGAAACCAAGAAGCATTTCCCAAACATCTATGCCAAGTGTCTCTCGCTGGGTATCGACATAACCAAGGACTATATTCCCGTGGCTCCGGCCGCTCACTACCTTTGCGGCGGCATCAGGGTAGACCTCAACGGTGAATCGTCCATCAGGCATCTGTATGCCCTCGGTGAGTGCTCATGCACCGGTCTGCACGGCGGTAACCGTCTGGCTTCAAACTCGCTCATCGAGGCGGTTGTGTATGCCGACGCTGCCGCAAAACACGCATTGCAGGAAGTGCCTCATATCGGCCTGCGCACCGACGTGCCGGCTTGGAACGACGAGGGCACCCAGCACAACGAGGAAATGGTGCTTATTACCCAGAGCATACGCGAGGTAAACCAGATAATGGGTTACTACGTGGGTATCGTGCGCTCGAATTTGCGTCTGGACCGTGCTTGGAACCGCCTCGACATCCTCTACGAGGAAACCGAGCGTCTGTTCAAATGCTCGAAGGCTTCCCGCGAAATATGCGAGCTCCGCAATATTATTAATGTAGGTTACCTTATCATGCGTCAGGCCAAGGAGCGTCGCGAGTCGCGTGGACTTCACTACACAATCGATTATCCGCCTCACGATAAACAGCTGGAACTGTAATTTCCCCGGCCACACAAAAAATTGAATCAAAAAAGACCACCGCAGGACAAAAACGTTCCTGCGGTTTTTTTTGTTGATATGGCTCAATATATGGGCGTGTTTATATTGGTTTAACAAACTTTACTGTTTATTAACACCATCCTTTTACAGTGCGTACAAAACCATTTTCCCGAAACAATCAAAAAATATAAATTTGCACCCCGAATAAGCATCCTCATAATCGTTTAATCTTTTTACATATCGTAAATTAACTTCTAATCGCGATGAAAATCATTAACCGGATTTGTAATGCAGAGCTTGTTATCTTATTACTGCAAAATGCGATTTCGAGGATTGTACACTTTACTTTTATAACCATTAACAACCCCGCCGCCGTGGTGCGGTGAAAACAGACGACAGACATGTCCGACGAAACTACAACACATTTTAATAGCCTTATAAAGGATTATATGCTCGCCATCGACAAATGGATGGACGAGGAGAAGCCATATCTCGATCCACATCTGAAGCTACTCGATGTTACACGAGCCATAGACCTTAACCGCACTTATATCTCCCGACTGTTCAACAACGGATTCGGCAAAAGTTTTCAGGAATATGTTCGCGACAGGCGCATTGCATATGCTTGCGCCCTGCTGCTCGACGACGTGCACGCCCCAATCGGCGACGTTGCCATGAGGTGCGGCTTTTCGTCGCACAGTTCGTTCCATAGAACATTCCTGGCTGTGATGGATGGTGTTACTCCTGGGCAGTACCGCAGGCAACATCTGCCGGCGAAATAACCCCGGATATCCCTGGGGCAGCGGTGCCTTCATTGCGGATTGAAAATTAATGACTACCTTTGCGGCATGACACCCGAAGAAAAACTCAAAGTAGAAGAAAAAGTCGTGGAGCTGCTCCGCACAGTCTACGACCCCGAAATACCCGTAGACATCTACAGCCTCGGCCTCGTGTATAAAATCGATCTCAACGACGACGGCGAGCTTGATGTCGACATCACCCTTACCGCTCCAAACTGCCCTATGGCCGACTTTATAATAGAGGACGTACGCACGAAGCTGGAAAGCATCGAAGGCGTTACTAAGGTGAATGTTAACATCGTGTTCGAGCCTGAGTGGACTCAGGACATGATGAGCGAGGAAGCAAAACTGGAGCTTGGTCTCCTATGACACAACAGCGACGGAACACTTATTTCCTTAGCGACATGCACTTGGGCGCGAGCTATATCGCCGATCCCAGGGCGCATGAAAATCGTGTGGTATCGTTCCTGCGCAGCATCGAGAACGATGCCTGTGCCGTTTATCTGCTTGGCGATGTGCTCGACTACTGGTTCGAGTACCGTTCAGTGGTGCCTCGCGGCCATGTCCGTTTTTTCGGGCAGCTGGCACGCATGGCCGATGCCGGCATAGAAATTGTTTGGTTCATTGGCAACCACGATATATGGCTGTTCGATTATATGCAGACCGAAATCGGCATCGAGGTTATAGATGCCAAGAACGGTGGCGTGGAGCGGCGCATAGACGGCACCCTTTTCTTCCTGGGACACGGCGATGATTTCGGCCGGCAGCCGATGGGCTACCGGATGCTGCGTGCCATATTCCACAACCGCTTTTGCCAGTGGCTGTATGCAGGAATTCATCCGCGGTGGACAATGCCATTTGCCTACGGATGGAGCTCGCACAGCCGCAAGGGCGCCGAACGTAAGCCAAATCCTGAAATTGTTGAGAAAGGCCTCCGCGCAGCTGAGGACGAGGCACGCAGGATATCTATGCTTCAGCCCGACCTGCGGTATGTAATTATCGGCCATCTGCATATCGTGGCAGACAAACCCGTTACGCCCGCATGTCGCCTTCTTGTGCTGGGTAACTGGATAAACCGGAGCACTTATGCTGTTTTTGACGGCTCTCAACTATCTGTAAAAGAGTATTCTGACGATTGACGGCAAAATTTGTCGGCCACACGCGAAATTTTTTGGAGTTTTTTGCGTCCAATAATCAGTACTACGCGAAAAACACCGCGTATAACCAGTCAACACATCAAAAAAAATATGGATAACATCTTATGTGCGGAAAACATCGTTAAAGATTTCACGGGCCACCGTGCGCTCGACGATGTTTCGATACACGTTCCCCGCGGGAAGGTGTACGGTCTGCTTGGTCCCAATGGCGCCGGCAAAACCACTCTTTTGCGAATTATCAACCATATAACAGCTCCGGACAGCGGAACGGTAACTTTCAACGGCCATCCCATGACGGCCGACGATGTTGTGAACATCGGTTACTTGCCCGAAGAACGCGGTCTATATAAGAAAATGAAGGTCGGCGACCAGGCGCTGTTCTTCGCACGCCTGAAGGGCCTGAACCGCAAGGAGGCCGAGGCTTCGCTGCGCCAGTGGTTCGAGCGGCTGGAGATAAGCGACTGGTGGAACAAGAAAGTGGAGGAACTATCCAAGGGCATGGCCCAGAAGGTTCAGTTCATCGTAACCGTGCTTCATAACCCCGAACTGCTGATTTTCGACGAGCCTTTCTCGGGCTTCGACCCGATAAACGCCGGTGTGCTCAAACGCGAGATTCTGCGTCTGCGCGATCAGGGCGCTACGGTTATCTTCTCCACCCACAACATGGCAAGTGTGGAAGAACTGTGCGACGAAATTACGCTTATCAACAAATCGCACGACATCCTAAGCGGCAACGTGCGCGAGATTCGCGAGCGTTTTGCCGATCATCGCTACGAGATTGCCTTCACCGGCGACCCATCGCGCCTCACGGCAATAGATAACGCCAGCATAACCCTCGGCGGCATCAGTCCCGACGGTTTTGCAACTGCGGATGTGCGCCTTGCCACTGCTGCGGATGTGCGCGCATTTATCGCACGCGCCAACGAGGCGGTAGACATCGCCGGCTTCCGACGCATGCTGCCCACGATGGACGAGATTTTTGTCGGTGCAGTTGAAGAATCCAACAGAATGAACCAAAACAACAATCAGATATGAAATCGGCCCTCGGAATTGTAATATCGCGCGAGTACCTCGAAAGGGTGAAGCGCAAAAGCTTCATAATCACAACCCTGCTCACTCCGCTGTTCATGGCGCTGCTTATGATAGCGCCGGCTCTTATAATGGTGTTCAGTTCGCCCGAGAGCAAGAGCATTGCCATTATCGACGAAACCGGCACGATAGCCGCGCACCTTCGCGGCAACGACGACATACGCTTTATCGTTACTACCGCCGAACCTCTCGACAGTGCCCGTGTGAACGACAGCTACGACGGCGTGCTGGTTATCGGTGCCGATGCAGTGGCCAACCCAAACGATGCCGTGCGCATGTACTCGCATGGCTCGCTGTCTATGGCTACCGACGGATTCATTAACTCGCAGGTGGAAAAAGCGATAGAGGATGCTCGCCTGCAGAACTATCAGATTGAGAACCTGCGCCAGATTCTGGACGAGGTGAGCGTGGACCTGCACATTCCCGTGGTGGATATCGACAAGGAGGAAGATTCCGAAATTTCCTCCACTGTGTCATATTTTATATCCCTCACGGCCGATATGGTGCTGTATATGTTCATCCTTATATACGGCCAGATGGTGATGACATCCATTATCGATGAAAAGGCGAACCGCGTGCTCGAGCTCGTCGTATCATCTGTCAAGCCTACCGACCTTATGCTTGGCAAGATTGTGGGCGTAGGTCTTGTGGCAATCACGCAGATTGTAATTTGGGTAGGATTGCTCGGCGCATGTTCGGCATGGCTGCTGCCGCTGCTTACAGGTAAGGCTGCCGCAGGCGCCGACCCCGAGATGGAAACCATGCTCGCCCAGCTAACCGATTCCGGCACCATTATGTCGTATATGGGATATATGCTTGCGTTCTTCATCACCGGCTACCTGTTCTATTCGTCGATTTTCGCCGCTATAGGCTCTGCTGTGGATAATGTGCAGGACGCATCGCAGCTCACCACCATCCCCACAATGCCCATCGTGCTCGCTATCGTCGGTTCCATTGCCGTAATCAACAATCCGCAGTCCGGCATGGCCTTCTGGCTGTCGATAATACCGTTCACATCGCCCATGTGCATGATGGCGCGCATACCTTTCGAGGTGCCCCTCTGGCAGATACTGCTCTCGCTGGGCCTCCTTGTGGTGAGTGTGCTGCTCATGGTGTGGCTCTGTGCCAAGATATACCGCGTGGGTATATTCATGTACGGCAAGAAGCCCCGTCTCGTGGACCTGATACGCTGGGCGCGTTACAAATAAGCAGGGTCTGAGAAATAAAAATTGCATTTTTGGCGGAAAAGCGCTACCTTTGCAAAAAATTCATACCACTCTTATGATTAACGCTCAAGACATCAAGAACGGCACCTGCATCCGCATGGACGGCCGTCTGTATTTCTGCGTGGAATTCCTCCACGTGAAACCCGGCAAAGGCAACACCTTCATGCGTACCAAACTTAAGGATGTTGTTGATGGCCGCGTTCTGGAACGCCGCTTCAATATCGGCGAAAAACTCGAAGACGTTCGCGTAGAGCACCGTCCCTACCAGTACCTCTATACCGAGGGCGACGACGATATCTTCATGAACCAGGAAACTTTCGAACAGATTCCTATCAATAAAGAACTCGTTACAGGCGCCGCCTTTATGAAAGAAGGCGATGTTGTGGAAGTTGTCAGCGACGCATCCACAGAAACCGTCCTGTACGCCGAAATGCCTATCAAGGTGGTTCTGGAAGTAACCTATACCGAACCCGGCATCAAGGGCGATACCGCCACCAACACCCTCAAGCCCGCCACACTCGAGACCGGCGCCGAAATCCGCGTGCCCCTCTTTGTCAACACCGGCGACAAGGTTGAAGTTGACACCCGCGACGGCTCCTACGTAAGCCGCGTAAAATAATCGCTTCGCCGCATCATTATACAAGGCGCCTCCACCGGGGCGCCTTTGTTGTTTTAAACGAGAAAAATTTGGAATTATGCCGCAAAAACATTATGTTTGCAGAACATAATAATTGTAGGATATGGAATTCGTTGATAGGATAGAAGAAACAGCACGGCTGCGCGATGCTCTATCTCGCGATAAGTCTTCGTTGGTAGTGATGTACGGTCGTAGAAGACTTGGCAAATCAACACTTGTCAAGAAGGTGTTGACGGATAAAGATATTTATTTTCTTGCCGACCGTTCAGAATGCCAGCATCAGATAGCGCTGCTCGCTAAAATGATAGCTCAGATGTTTCCTGATTTCGACAAGGTTGTGTATCCTGATTGGGAAACATTGCTTCGTGCGCTTAATTATCGGACTGACAAGCGTTTTACTCTGTGTCTGGATGAGTTTCCGTATCTTGTGGAGCAATCAGCCGAATTTCCATCAGTACTTCAAAAACTTATTGACGAGAAGCAGCTGAAATACAATCTTGTGCTTTGCGGTTCATCGCAGAACATGATGTATGGATTGTTTCTCGATTCAACTTCACCTCTCTATGGTCGTGCTGACGAAATAATGAAGTTGGCGCCGATACGATTGCCGTATATCTGTGAGGCTTTGAATCTTGATGCGACCAGCGCTGTTGAAGAATATGCTGTATGGGGAGGTGTTCCGCGCTATTGGGAATTGCGTGAAAACCGTAAGTCGCTTGATGATGCATTGTGGCACAATATCTTTTCGGTAAACGGTAGTCTTTACGAGGAACCTATAAAGCTGTTCCAGGATGATGTGAAAGATGTTGTTAAGACAACAACGATAATGTCCTATATCGGAACCGGCGCAAACCGTCTTTCCGAGATAGCCGCTCGTTGCAATGAACCTGCAACCAATCTGTCGAGGCCGTTGAAGAAACTAATAGATCTTGGTTTTCTGGAAAAGGACGTTCTATTCGGAATAGATGAAAAGAATACGAAGAAGAGCTTTTATAAAATCGCCGACCCGTATATGGCGTTTTATTATCAGTTTGTGGTGCCTAACCGCTCGTTTATCGAACTTGGACGCCGTTTGCCTATAGAGCAGGCCTTGGACGCCCATTTCTCTGAATATGTGAGCCGGCATTGGGAGAAATTCTGCCGCGACGCCGTTATGGGAAATTCTGTCAAAGGTATTGCCTACGGCAAAGCAAGGCGCTGGTGGGGAACGGTCCTCGACGAGAAGAAGAAACCTGAACAAGTGGAATTCGATGTTATGGCCGAATCTCTTGATAAGAAATATCTGTTGGTAGGCGAGTGCAAGTGGACGAATCAGGAGAATGGAAAGCAACTTACGACGGAACTTCTTCGCAAGGCCGGAATGTTACCCTTTGCCAGTAACTACACTATTGTTCCGATTTTGTTCCTTAAAAATACACCGAAAGATGACGTCGGGAATGTAATGGTGCCGGAAAGTGTTGTCGAGCTGATGAGATAGACAAATTCGATATTGCACTCCGCACTTTGGGGCAAACTTATTCGGTGAAATATTTGTATATCTGATACCAAAAGTTTAATTTTGCTACCACACCAGCAAAATCGTAAATAACATAAACATAACTCACCAAATGGAAAACAATGAACTCCTTGCTCAGGTAACGGCAAAGGCCGAAACCTGGCTCGGCGATGGCTACGACGAAGAAACCAAGGCTGAGGTGCGACGCATGCTCGCCGCTGACGACAAGACCGAACTTATCGATTCGTTCTATCGCGACCTTGAATTCGGCACCGGCGGTCTCCGCGGCATTATGGGCGCAGGCTCCAACCGCATGAACATATACACCGTAGGCGCTGCAACACAGGGCCTCGCCAACTATCTGCACGAGGCTTTCGCCGACCTGCCCCAGATAAGTGTTGTTGTGGGCCACGACGTGCGCAACAATTCACGCAAGTTCGCCGAAATCGTCGCAAACATTTTCTCGGCCAACGGCATCAAGGTATATCTCTTCGATTCGTTCCGTCCTACTCCCGAACTCTCCTATGCTATCCGTCAGTTGGGATGCCAGAGCGGCGTAAACATCACCGCTTCGCACAACCCCAAGGAGTACAACGGCTATAAGGCATACTGGAGCGACGGCGCTCAGATTATCGCCCCGCACGATGTGAATATCATCGACAACGTTAACCGTATCAAATCCGTAAACGACATCAAGTTCCAGGGCAATCCTGAACTTATCGAGATTATCGGCGACGCTATGGACCAGAAGTTCCTTGCCGATATCAAGGCTCTGTCGCTCGACCCCGAGGTGATCAAGCGCCACGCCGACCTCAAGATTGTATACACCCCTATCCACGGCACCGGTGTGAAGCTCGTTCCCGACTCGCTGCGCAACTATGGCTTCACCAACATTATCCATGTTCCCGAACAGGATATTCCCTCCGGTGATTTCCCCACTGTGGATTCCCCCAACCCCGAGAATGCTTCGGCAATGGCAATGGCTATCGCCAAGGGCAAGGAAGTGAACGCCGACATTATCCTGGCTTCCGACCCCGACGCCGACCGTATCGGCTGCGTTATCCGCGACAACAGCGGCGAATATCTGCTGCTCAACGGCAACCAGATTGTGATGATTCTCCTTAACTACATCATGACCCGCAACCGCGAGCTGGGCCGCCTCAAAGGCAACGAATATGTTGTAAAGACCATCGTTACCACCGAAACTATCAAGGCTATCGCCCAGAACCAGAATATCAAGATGTACGACTGCTACACCGGCTTCAAGTGGATTGCCAACGTTATCCGCGATCTGGAGGGCACAGCTCGCTATCTTGGCGGCGGCGAGGAAAGCTATGGCTTCCTGGCTGAGGATTTCTGCCGCGACAAGGACTCGGTGAGCGCTATCTCGCTGATGGCCGAAACATGCGCTTGGGCAAAAGACCGCGGCATGGACTTCAACCAGATGCTACAGGAAATATATCTTAAGAACGGTTACAGCCACGAGGTAGGCATAAGCGTTGTTCGTCCCGGCAAGACCGGAGCCGAGGAAATTCAGCAGATGATGATAGATTTCCGCGCTAATCCTCCCAAAGAGCTCGCCGGCAGTCCTGTGGTTCTGGTAAAGGATTACGCCGACCTTAACTGCACCGACATGCGCGACGGCAAGGTTACCAAGATGGACTTCCCCGTAACCTCCAACGTGCTCCAGTTCTTCACCGCCGATAATACCAAGGTTTCCATCCGTCCTTCCGGCACAGAACCCAAGATCAAGTTCTACATCGAGGTTCACGACACCATGAAGGATCTTGCCGACTATGCCCGCTGCAACGCCGAAGCCGACAAGAAGGTTGCCGCAGTTAAGAAATCGCTCGGTATCTGATAAATTTCCCGCTTCATACTCTACGAACGCCCGGTTCTTCCGGGCGTTTGCTGTGTCGGCCAAACTTTACGATTTTGATTTATTGGTGTCCGGTAAATGTGTTTACTCGGCTATTTTGAGTGATTTTATGCATTGACAAGCCCCCTGTTTCAGTATTTGTATCGGCTGTCCGAGGAAAATGTTCTCCTTTCGCATGGTATGCATAGACAAGGATGCCATATTTGCCTAATTTAAGCTCTTCTAATGGACTTATATCTCACAATAAAGCCCCTACACATTCAATATATCGGCTGTCCGAGGAAAATAAAAAGCCAAATAGGGCTTGAAAGTTTTAGCGGACACCAATAATTTTGATTGAAAAAATCAACAGAATCGCTTTTATTATCAGATAATAATCGTATATTTGGCGCATTGTATGTTCAGACAGACGGCGAGCATTATGTGTACAGGTTCAAAGCATAATAAAACTCGATATACGTCGGTACGGGCGGCTGTTGCCGTTGTGCTGTTGTCCGTGCTTTTTGCATGGAGTGGCAACGCTGCCGTGAGCGGTGCGGCAGTGTCCAATTATGTGCGGACTTATGTATTCACCGACAGCACGGGCAGCGACAGCCAAGTACGCGAGCAAACGCAGTACTACGACGGACTGGGGCGTCTCCGCAGCGGCATCAGCGACGACAGCCTGTATTCTGAAACCATCGACACAGACCTCGACGCCAATGTGCGCTCGCTGAGGCGTGTATTCCGCGGCGCCGACATACAGAACTCCGTAATCAGCTACACGTCCGGTATGGCCACAGGCGTGCGGGACGTATCCGCGCCCTACTACGGTGAGCGAGTTGGACGCATCCCCGCAGGAGACTACACGCTGGCCTACGACGAGGCCGGACGGCTCGTCGCCGACGGCACGCGCGGTATAACCGGCATAACGTACAAGGACTGGAGCGACATTCCGCAATCGGTTACTGCTGCTGGCTTCAGCGTATACTCCGATGTAAGCGCCGACGGCAAACTGCGTCTCCGCCGCACACATGTGCCTTATATAGAGACCGTTATAAAGGTCAATTCAAAGGGCGACACGATCGTAAGCCAGCGAAAACGGACACTCACACGTTCGAGCCAGTTCTTCGGCTGTTTCGAAAATGCCACAACGCCGGCCGGAAGCCACCTGCGCGTGAACACCCCGGTGGGATTCTACGACCTTCGCGAACGGTGCCAGTACTGGTACCTGACAAACCGCCAGGAATCCGTAATGGCACTTGTCGATTCGGAGGGAAATGTACACCGACGCTCCGCCCTTTACCCATCCGGCACCCCGTTTGTACTCGACGGCGACGACGATAACGTTCCCGACGCCGGGCTTCCAAGCGACCGACACCACATAGGCAATCACTGGATTAGCTTCGGTGGCCTCGACTGGTACGACAACACCGCCCGCATGCACGACCCCGTGCTGATGCACTTCATCACTCCCGACAAACACGCCTACGACTACACCCCCCTAAGCCCCTGGTCTCACTGCGCCGCCAACCCCGTGAACCTCATAGACCCCGACGGCCTTGATGCAAGGATAATCGTAAAAGACCATAGTATAACCGTCAAAGCTAACGTTATTCTCACCGGTAATAAAGCAAATTCATCGCTTGCCGGAATATACCAGAGAGACATAATGTCCAAATGGGGCAGTATATCGGCGGTAAAGTACAAAGGTGAAATATATAATGTTACATGGGACGTAAAAGTCCGAACCCTGCGCAGAAACGAAAAACGCGATTATAATGGCATCAACAACTATATGGAAGTTGTTGATAAAGGCAAGACTTCAGCAGTAGAAATACCGGCCATGAATCGCGGGAAAATACGCAACGGCAGTGAAAAGCATCGCTACTTAAAAGATGATTGCCCCATGTCTCATGAATTCGGGCACTTACTGGGAATCGCTGACAAGTACGTAACTGATCATGCAGACCCTAATCACCATAAACCTATTGACCCAAAATGGGACGGTGATATCATGGCAGAAGCCGCTGATGAAGATGTAAAAATAAGTTCTGGCACCCTGACGATACTATTCAAAGGAGTGTTAGATAAACACCTCGAAAATTCTGAAAAATGGTGGTCTCCTACCAATATATTCAATACTACAGAAATACGAAATCGAAACAATCACGAATCATGGTAAGAAGTACATTAGCATTAATTATTATTGTGGCTATATGCATGTTGCAAAGTTGCACGTTTAAAAAAGCAGAAGAAACGTGTATCGATAACCATATTCCCGACAGGACTACTATTCTTTGTGTAGATGGCGACAGTACCGTGCCCTGGGAAAGAGAAGATTATATTCCCCTGCGCTTTTTGAAAATCAGACATCTCGATGTCAACCAAATATCTCAACTTTATGGAGTTCCCTGGTATACTGAATCTATTACCGTGCGTGCCAATTATAAAGGTTACTTAGGAGGGGATTACGCAAGTTTATACAATAGTTTTTATAACAGCCCCGACACTATATTGCAGTTATTTGTCTGGGATATAGACAGCATTATGTCTCTTAGGCTATATTGCACAAAGGACTCAAATAAGATATACAGGCCAGCCTGGGGTTATCAATATAATAAATGGACGGCGATGTTTGAATAAATTCAACTGAATTAATCTATTACTTGCGTTTGGTGTGTAGAATAATGATAATGGCAAAACCGTGTGGTGGGATACCTGGCAAGAATATCTTAAAAAGTACGAACTCCGAAAAAATAAATAAACACTGAATGTTATGAAAAAGATGACCTTCCCTGATTTAGGTTGACACTTTTAGAGCGGATTAACTAATATTGTTT
>CALEUL010000032.1 GCA_937921035.1 uncultured Porphyromonadaceae bacterium | reverse complement strand
ACACTGATTCTATTGTTTAATTTTAATTTATCGGTAAGAATTTACCGAAGTATTGAAACGACAAACCATATACGTATCCTCCTCCAGCAGCTCAACGGCGCCCCAGTGGACGGCGGCGACTTTGAGTTCTATATCACTGACGACAATACGGTGCTCGACCACGCCAATATGCCTGTGGCCGGACACGCAACAACATATACGGCCTGGCAGACGGGCTACCTGTCTACAGCCACCCCCGAAAACCGTGCCGACGGCGCCCAGCAGGATGTACAGGTTGGGTTCGGCGACCTCTCTACCTCGCGGCTGCATCTGGACACAGGCGCACACCTGCGCATTTTCAGCAAGGAGCAGCAGCGCAATGTTGCGGAACTTCCGCTGAACTCGTACCTTGCCATGTGCAACAACTATGATTTCAGCGCCCAGGAGTTCCTCGACCGATGCTCGCACTACACACTGGCGTTCTTCCTCGACGAGAACTACCACTGGGTGCGCATGGAAATACGTGTGCTTGGCTATACGGTGCGCATAAACAATATTGAGATGTAACATTCTGTGAGCCTTATACACCGTATATTATTATCCGTTATATCAGTGCTCCTGGCGGCAGGGGCGGTTTCCTGCGCGGGCAGTCGGTTCGACGAGCCGGAGGTCCGCACCACATCTACGCTTGTGCTTCGCGTGAATCTTGCAGGCGGCACGATGTCGCGCGCACAGGAGGCTGACAAGGAGGCCGCGAACGACGGTGAGAAAATGAACACGCTGCGTGTTATTATTCTTGACGGGGACAATTTTGTGGAGCATAATTCGCTGTGGACGCTCGAGAGTCCGGATGTTCAGAAAAACGGTATTCGGTTCAAGGTTAAGGCAAACGATACCAAGACAATAATTTTTGTAGCCAACGAGGACGGCACGGTTATAGATGTTCCGTCGTCCGATGGTCTATCGGGTTTTACCGAGACGACAGCGGGTGCCTATTTCGGGGCGCTTAATCCGGCAGTTGGGCAGAAGGTTGATATTGCGGTGCTAAGGGGCATTACAATGTCTCTGAACAAGAACCTCGACAAAGGAACAGGCGTAGGCGCCGGCATGGTTCTGCGCCGACCTCTGGCGATAAACGATATTTACAGCTATGCCATAGGCGAGGCTCCGGAATACAACGCAACGTTCTACATAGGCCGCGCGGCGGTGAAATATACTTTCCGTATCACCAACAACGACTACAAGAACGACCATACCGTGACGTCGCTAACGATAGGGCGCGTTGCTCCGGTGCAGTATTTCTTCCAGAACGCAGTGTTTACGGACGACAATCACTTTTTCTGGAGCAGCTACACGACGCCGGCCGCTGCGGGTTCGGCCTCGGCCCTCACAATACCGTGCAATACCGTGCTTCCGAAGGGCCAGACTACGGAAGTTGGTCCGTTCTATGTGCCCGAGGGCGCAGAGTACGGAACGGCGTATAGTGTCGGATTTTCTTTCGACGGGCAGAGTATGGGCGATCAGGCCATAGAATGGAAGATTCCCGAGGAAGCGGGTACCGACGACCCCGGCACACCCATGCTGGACTTGCCGCGCAATACCCATGTGATTACGAATGTTACGCTTAACTACCAGTCGTGGACACTTGATTATACCGTTTGCCCGTGGCAGGTGTATGATATCACAATTCCGGATTTTGATTAGACAGATCTGAAATGAGACTACAATATATATTCACATATCTTCGAACCCGACTACCGCTTGCAGCCTTTGTGGCATGCCTGTGGCTTGCGAGTGGCTGTACTGACGAGTTGAATGCTCCCGAGGGCACAGATGTTGCCGAGGGCCTTCCGGCAGTTGTAACACTGAAGCTCGACCTTGGCGAAATGACGCCGATTTCGCGTGCCGACATACCAGACGAACAGGCCAACCGTGTAACATCTCTGTGGGTGGCGGTGTACAATGTAAAGACCGGTTTGCGGACGGGTCTGTATATATCGGACGATGACGAGGAATTCACGAAATTCCATGAATACAAGGAACTTAACTTAACGACCTTTTCGGGCGAGAGCTATATAGTCGCGACGGCGAACTACAAGATGCGTTACGCTACCTCTGGTCCTGGCGAGACCCCAATACCACTGCCCGATGCGCTGGCTGCCGCCGACACATGGGAAAAATACTGCAAACTGGCAGTATTCTTCGATGAAGACGGTAAGTCGTACTTTGAGGCTCCTGTAGATGCGCTTGTGATGAACGGGTATTATACCGTGCATAACAAGGACAACGAACACGCCGCCAACAGCAAGCCCGAGATGAAGACCCTGACGATTACGGAAGGCATGAACAAGCCATCGGGTGCGATACATCTCCGCAGAATGATTTCGCAGGTAAAATTCAGAATAAAGTACAACAGCAAAAATATAAATACATTCGAGATAACCAACTGGAGTGTGGAGAATCTACCTACAAACAGCTGGCTACACGAGCGCCCTGACGGTTATGCATCGGCAGCCACCTACGGCGAGGCTCTCAATTCTTTCGATACCCGAAAGGTTAGAACCGGGTTCAACAGTTCCGGAAAGCAGATTGTTGTGAATACTGTAGAAGAGGGCAAAGACATAGTGAGTGTTTTTGACTTCTGCCAGCTTGAGAACCGCCGCACCGGCAATGAAGCAGCAACGGATTACCGCAGTCGCGAAAAAGAATACAAGAACGATGACGGCACCAACTCCGGTAAATTCGTTGCGCTTGTAGACGGCAAAGACAGCACCGACCCCAACAACAATGCCACGTATATAACGTTCCATGTTGTGATGGAGATGAATGTTGACGAGAACGGTAATGACCTTTCTACGACCGCTATCAAGAGGCGTATTGTTGAAACGGATTATGTGGTTCATCTCGGTTATGTGAATAAAGATCCGAAAGATTTTGACTGCCGGCGAAATTCGAAGTACACATACAATGTCATGATTAATAACGTGGACGATGTTATTGTGGAAAGTAAGGTAGAGGAAAATATAGATAAAGAAAGAACCCCAGGGGTAGAGGGCTTTGTTTCAGATGTTACGGACAGCTATTACGAGCTTGACGCGCATTATTGCGCAGTGAATGTAAATCTGACGGCCGCCGACCTCAGTGATTTCAATTATTATATTTCGGCTACCCGACTTAACGGCACAGATATTATAATCGATTCTCAGGATCCGAACTGTCATATACCGGAAGAAGGAGAGGAAGATTACAAGTACCTGAGCTGGATAGAGTTCCGCGAGACCAGCGGAGCGAATGTACTGAGTGAATATAAACCGGCTTCGGATTCGAAGACGTATACTTTGCCGGAAATGAAGGCGAATGCCAATAGTCTGAAAGCGGGCTGGTACACCGTATTCGTAAATGAATATGTATATGAAAATGATGGAGCACTTGGCGGTAATGAATCGAGTTCGACAAACTGGAAGAATTATGTTAACCGTCCGGCTCGCAACATGTGGCTGATAGTACAGACAAAGACGTCCAAGGACAAGGAGAGTCTTTATTACGAGTCGAAGTACGGAGTGTCGCAGCAGTCGATACAGTGCTACTATCATGTAGATAATCCCAATTATAAATCGGCTATCGGAGTGGAGCATACAAACGAGACATTCGGACTGACGCTGCGCAATAATTTCAATTATCAGGGGGGCGGTACCGGCACGAGTGAAATAGCCGGAAGATATAATCTGTTGCAATTTATAAATAGCCAAAAAGAGAACAGCAGGTTGAATTGGTCAACTTATTTGTCATTGAAGGAATATGAATACGTTCCAGCTGTAAATAATCAGGGTTATAGTGCGGCGGCATCCAACAAACCGCTTCCTAAAATACAGCGAGTCAGTTTTGATGAAATAAATTATGTACATAGTAGTTACGAACCAAATTCTACGGATAGAATACAGGCGATAAACGCCTGTATGAACCGCAATCGCGACCTTAATGGCGACGGGAAAATTGATTATGGAGAATTGCGTTGGTTTGTTCCGTCATCGAATCAGGCTGTGCGTCTTATTCTTGGACGTCAGGCTCTTGAGGACCCATTGCTTAACCCCAAAGGGGTAACGCAACTTTCATATCCCTCGCAAAATGGCTTCAATACGCGTTTCATGTTCTACACCAGCGACGGTAAAAACCTCTGGGCTATGGAAGGAACTTCGTTGAGTACTTATCGAGAGTGGCCAGCATCTATGTCGACACCGTGGGAGATCAGGTGTGTGCGTAACCTTGGTTCGGATATGACAGTTATTGAAAATAAAAGAGCCAACGAACCGGCATTCATTGTAGATACCGATAATAATATTGTGGACTTGTCGGGCTTCGACGATAAATGTCTACGGCAGCAGCCGTATACAGACGGATATATGCCGATTCATCATGTGAACGACCAGACGTATAACCGTCCGTATATAAAATTCGAGTATCAGGATGTTGTCGTTTCTTTGAGTGATGAGAGAATCAAAGATCAACAGAAAGCTGGAGAAAGTTGGTCGGATTATATCAGCCGGACCAATCCTTGCAGTTTTTATAATACGAATACAAAAAAAGGCTGGCGTGTGCCGAATCAAAAAGAAGCCGCTATCATGGGATTGTATCAAAAGAACGATAAGGGTTTCGATGCTAATGATCGGACTTTTTATAATACATGCACGGTGTCGTACTTCGATATATCAGGTTATGCATATGGTTCTAACCCCAGTAATGATAAATTGGATTTTGATCTTCATGCCGTGGTGAGAATAAGAACCAGTGATGGAGGAGGAACAATTGGAGACGACAGCAGCACGAAAGGCATCCGTTGTGTTCGGGATATAGTGGAATAAATATAGAGTGTACGGTTGCCTCGCGTGTTACCGTAAAAGTCCGAAATATATAACGACGGGGAGCATAGGCACGATTGCGTAGCCTGACAATATGGCCATGCTGAAGAAAAAGCTGTCGTATCTTGATGGCTTGTCGGCGTTGTTGTCGGCCTGGTTGATTTGCCGTTCCACATAGTTCTCTTTCTTGAGCAACGGGATAATTATCAGCCTCGATACAAGGATGTTGGCGATAAACAGTGCCGCGATGATTTTGAGGCGCGTCGCAACATCGAAAGGAATGAAATCGGACAGCATAAGCACAAGAATGGTTTCCAGCCACACCGGAGATACGGCATTGAAAAATGAAATCATGTTGTACTCGTCAGGAATGTCGTGCATTCGGGCGTTATTCCGGTTGGTTCTTCTGAAAAGAGCATAGCGCGCCAGTATGTACGGCCTGTAGAGTTGCCTCAATATTTCCATCCTAAGTAAAATGGAGTGTTTATCGTTTCTTATCTCGGGAGAATAGTCGAAGCCCAGTTGGAAAGCACTTAGACGTGTCGTTTTGCAAGGCCGCCGTCAGCCAGACGGAACAGAAGCCGGGCTTCGGCATCCTCGATTGAGTTGTCATAGACATAGAGCCGGTCAACATATGGAGCCAAGGCGATACAGTTTGCGATGGACTTGTCGTAGCGGGATATGATTTTGGGGATAGGTACATCGTGGCCGCCATTCAGCACACGGTTTGCGACGCGCTTCGCATTGATTGTCGGAGATTCTGTGGATACGAAGAACAAGCGGATGAAGAATCCTGCTTCTTTCGCTCTAAGAATGTAATCAACCTTATCGGCAGCGGACATCACTGTCTCAAATATATGGCTCTTACGCTCTGCAAGACACTTTTCCCTCCATTCATTGCAATAGTTGGCTGCTTTCAGAACAGATTCCTGATTGTTCCAGTCGCCGAAAATATCGCGTGCAACATTGTCGGGATTGATGTATTCAGAATCCTCAAGCCACTCATGATGCAGAATCTTTGAGGTGACGGAAGTCTTGCCCGACCCGTTAGGCCCGGCAATAACTATCAAGACGGGTCGATGTTCACTTGCCGCCATTGCGAAGCCTGTTTAATGTTTCTTCAACTCTTGCGCGAGCCTCATGCGTAGCAACTTCAATACCGGCGGCCACACGCTCTGCAGCCCGGCGGGTGCTTTCGCGGGCATCCTCGGCGACTTCTCGCATAATCTGAGCCATGCGCTCGTCGCCCGGCTCCTCCATCGACGTAAGTCGATAACTATTCATCTGCTCTTCCGACATAGTATAATCTTTTCTTATTCAACGCCAAATTTACGAAAAAAGTCTGAACCAACCTTCCCTTTTGTGATATACGATCATTCTTCTTGTTCGTGTTTCATCGTGGTACACCACCTGCACACCCGATTCTTTCCCTTCAATCTGAAAAATCAGGAACCCTGGCGTGCTATTTCGTATCTCAAACTTATTCGCCATGATTGCAGTTATGCTGATAAACTCCGCATTAATAGCCGGTTACGTTGCAAATATAGGCTAAAAATACATGGGAAACAAGTGTTTGCAAAGAAATATACAAATAAAAAATGGAGTGTAACTGGTTGGGTTACACTCCATTTTGTTATCGTTGGTTGGTGGGATTACTTAACTTCCTCAAATCTAACCATATTTGATTACCAGAAGTTTATTGTTGCATGGTACAAATATGAGATCTCAAGTTCATAGGAATGACATCGGTTACTTTGTCGTTTTGGGTCTCATCTTGTTTCTTCCCATTCCTTTTTAACTCGCTCGACTTCCGCTATCAACTGCTGCTCTGTGGGAAGATAGAGTTGATATTTAGATGCAACAATTGTGTTATTGTCCGAGGGAAGGGTCATCTTAACCAATGTGTCGTTTTTGGCAGTGCATAGTAATATGCCGATTGTGGGATTCTCCTCCGGGAGTTTCTCAGTACGGTCGTAGTAATTGACATACATCTGCAATTGTCCCAGATCCTGATGAGTTACCTCGCCTGTCTTTAACTCAAAAATCACGAACCGGCGAGCAAGACGGTTGTAAAAGACTAAGTCAATGAAAAACTCGTCATCTTCAAGAATGATTCGTTTTTGACGCGCTACGAAAGTGAACCCATTTCCAAGTTCAAGTATAAATTCCTGAAGGTGATTGATTAATTCTGTTTCAAGGTCATTCTCGTAGTAATGTGCTTTCTTTTCCAAACCCAGGAATTCCAAAATCATTGGATCCTTAACTATTTCCTGCGGTGCTTCGGGTGCTCTCTCTTTCCGCGCCATTGCGAGCACAGATTCTTTATCATTGCTAAGAAGCAAGCGTTCATATAGCATTGAATTAATCTGACGTTGCATCTGGCGTGCAGTCCAGCAATTACTTGCCGCTTCAAGCTCGTAATATTCTCGCTTGTCTTTGTCTGAAATTTGAATTAATGCACGATACTGAGTCCAGTTGAATTGTGAACGCAGTGCGTTCACTTTTGGGTATTCCAGGAAAAACTGCCTTGCAAAATTAAGTTGACGATAGCTAAAACCACTTCCGTATTCGGGTTCTATCTCTTGGGCAAGATTCTTTATAAGACCTTTACCATACTCGGCACGGGCTTGGCCGCCCTGTTCTTCCTCGACAATACGTCGTCCTATTTGCCAGTACATCTGTACGCGACAAAAGTCAACTGATCGGACAGCATTAGACCGAGAGGTTTCAATAATCGAGCGTATTTCAGATACTAAATCTTTCATTTTTGTTATTTTGTAGCTCTCCATTCCGGAAGGATGGTCGAAGCCCAGTTGGGAAGTTCATCGACATATCGTTTGGCAAGCGCGCCGTCGCTAAGACGGAACAAAAGCCGGGCTTCGGCATCCTCGATTGAGTTGTCATAGACATAGAGCCGGTCAACA
>CALEUL010000031.1 GCA_937921035.1 uncultured Porphyromonadaceae bacterium | reverse complement strand
TGTGGCGCCCAGCCCTGGCCCGTGCAGCGGGCAAGTTCCATGCCTGCTACAGAGCCTACATAATTGCCCGCGTAGGCTATCAGGGAAAAATGCTTGCTTTTGGGCACCCACCCAAAAAATGCAGGTCGTTGATTATTTTCAGCGTGTCGTTGTCTTTTCGCTCTATTTCCAGGGCCGCTTCTATATAAGGCACAGCCTCGTCAAACAGATTTATGGAATTAAGCAAACGCCCTGTTTGGCTAAGGAGCCGGTACTCAAGTTCTGGATCGGGTTGTTTTTTAGATTCATCAATTGCCTGATGATAATACCGCAACGCCAAAGGGCCGTCCCCGAGGTCGGTGTAAACTCTGCCGCCGTAGTACAACACTTCGGGGTAAAGTTTGTCCTCGTCGTGGGAGGCATAGTAATTTATCACGTCTAAGATAAGGCTGTCGGATTGGTGGAGGATATAGGCCTTGTCGGTAGCCTTGACAGTGAGAAAATCATAGTAATGACGGTCGGCCTCGGTCAGACCGGCGGGATTGATACTGTCGAGGCATTGCAGGGCTTCTTCTGGCTTGTCGGATACAATTTCGGCGATGTGGACAAGCCTTTCGTCGTGCGAAGATTCCGTGCAGCCCAAGAACAGCAGTATAACGGGTATGAGTATTGAATAGAGCTTCATCTGCATAGAACGATTGCCTGAAACGGCGATGCGAAGATAATACTAATTGCCCGTAATGCAAAACAGAAAAGCGCTGTAAACCCGCTCGATAGTACGGAAATAGTACGTCTCGGGTAAAACCGTACTTTTTCCGTACTAATCGGAGTGTATATAGCTCTTTTTAGAGTGGTGTGGAGGGTTTGCAGTACTCCCGGAGTAAAGAACGGCGAGGCTTGCCGGAGGTAAGCCGAGGCGGCTGAAAGCCGCTCACAACCCCGCAATAAGCCTTTAGGCGTTTGCGGGGGAGGAGGCCAAGATATAATGTTTTCCGGAGGAAATATACCGACTGGCATATAGGTTTATTCCCTCTGGGAAATTTCTTGTTTTCAGGTACTTGCCTCGGAAACGCGCAAAGCGCTTATTCCGGGGTTGTTAGCGGCCTGTGGCCGCATTGGCATACCTTACGGCATGCCTCTCCACCATCCACTCTCCGCTCTCCACTTTGAATCAAATGTTAAAATCATTGGAGGCTTTGCGCTTATCCGGGAAAAAGTGTTAATTTTGTTGATTAACCCGAAATAGTGTCTCACTGGGCGCTACGGCAGGTTTTTATCCGGAATAAAAACAAAACAAAATAATTTTTTCTTTACCAATGAGAAAGCGACTGTTTCTACTACTCTGCCTGGCAACGATGTTGCCGGCGATAGGGGCTTTGGCGGCTTCTGTTGTCGGCGTGGTTGTAAACGGCAACAGCGGAAGTCCTCTTTCCGGCGCTACTGTCTACCTGCGCGACGGAGAGGCGCGCACCACCACAAATTTCAACGGACAATTCCGTTTAGATGCCAAAGACGGCGAGGATTATCTTGTTGTTATGTGCGAAGGCTACGATAGTTTCGGGGCTGACATCGACGTCTCTGGCCTTCTGGTGAACATGGGCGAGATTCGCCTCTCTCCTGCCGAACAGGACGATTATTATGCCGATATTACCGAGCTCACTTTCGACGAAGCCGCTCTGGAGGACGAAGAGGGCTCAACCCAAAGCGTTTCGGCTCTTACCGGTGCAAACGACAACATTTTCTACAACACGGCCTCATATAACTTCAGCCCGATGTACTATCACTTCCGCGGCACGGTAAGTCCAATGCAGAGTGTATATCTTAACGGCGTGAGGATGAACGACCTTGTGCGCGGCAGTTTCAGTTTCTCAACACTTATGGGCCTTACAAGCCGCGGATTCCGCAACAAGACAACAACCGTCGGTACCGAAGCCTCGAACTATGGCTTCGGCGACATCGGCGGCAGCGTCAACTACAATACCGTAACCGACCTCTATGCCCCGGGCTTCAACGGATCCCTGGCCTTCACCAACTCCAACTACATGCTGCGCGCCATCGCAAGCTACGCAACAGGTCTCAGCAACACGGGCTGGGCATTCACCGTAAACGGCATCGTGCGCTACGCCAAGGAAGGCGTCATGAAAGGAACTTTCTACAACTCGGCCGGCCTGTTCATGTCGCTCGAAAAGAAATTCAATTCCGAACATTCGCTCGTCCTGACCGCTTTCGGCGGTCCAACACAGCGCGCTACCGGACGTCCAACCGTACAGGAGGCATACGACCTCGCTGGCTCCAACCTCTATAACCCCGACTGGGGCTATCAGAACGGCGAGAAACGAAGCTCGCGAATCACCGAGACTTTCGACCCCACGGTGATGCTCAACTGGCTTTTCAAAAAGGAAAACACCACACTGAACACCGCCGTAATGTTCCGATCGGCATACTACAACCGCACCGCGCTGAACTACTACAACGCTAACGACCCCAATCCCTCGTACTATAAATATCTTCCCTCCTACTTCCGCTATCAGGGCAACGAGGATGCCGCCGACATGTACACCGAGCTGTGGGAGAACGACGAGGCTTTCCGTCAGATAAAGTGGGACGAGCTATACGAGGTGAACTACCTCAACAACCAGGAAAACATCGGATTGCCCGAAGCTGCAAAAAAAGGTTCGTCGTACATTATGGAGAACCGAATCAACCATCAGCTCGTAGGTGCATTCAACTCCTATATCAACACGCGCATAAACAACTGGCTCACACTACAGGGCGGTGTGGCGTTCAACTACACCAAGAGTTCCAACTTCAAGACCATCCGCGACCTCATGGGCGGCGAATTCTGGCTCGACATCGACCCATTCAGCAACCGTGAGGCCAGCGTACGACCCGGCAACCTGCAGAACGACCTCGACAACCCCAACCGTCGCGTCGGAAAGGGCGACCGCTTCGGCTACGACTACGATATCCACGCTCTCCGCGCCGAGGCTTGGCTCCAGAACGTGATCAACCTCCCCAAATGGGACCTAAACTACGGCCTCCAGATGTCCTACACCCAGTACTACCGCGACGGACACATGCGCAACGGACGCGCACCCCAGAACTCCCTCGGAAAGAGCGAGACTCAGCGTTTCGACAATGCAAGCCTCAAGGTTGGTGCGCTATATAAGCTCGACGGACGCAACATGTTCGCAATTCATCTCGACTACGGCACTCGTGCCCCGCTCTTCGACCAGGTGTATATCGCTCCTCGCGTAAAGAACACCGTTGTAGACAACGCCAAGAGCGAACGCGACTTCTCCGGCGACATTGGCTATATCTGGAACTACCGCCGGTTCCGCGGTTCTATAACCGGTTTCTATATAGACATAAACGACCGAATCGAGCGCACTGGATTCTACGATGACGACTATCAGACTTACGCCAACTATATCCTCTCCGGTGTCAGGCTTGTAAACAAGGGTGTCGAACTCGGCATGTCGTACAAAATAACCCCGTCCCTCACGGCAACTTTCGCCGGAATGTACTCGCGCTACCAGTTCAAGAACAATCCAAAGGGCACCCGATCATTCGAGAACGGCATGTACCCCGACACTACCCAGACCGTATACCTCAAGAACTACTACGTCGGAGCCACTCCGCAGTACTGCGCTAACATCGGCCTCGACTGGCAGGCACCCAAGAACTGGTACTTCAACGTTAACTGCACATGGCAGGGCGACGCATACGTCAGCCTTGCTCCCCGATACCACGAGGCTTTCGACAACCTATGGGAAGACTTCGGCGGCTCGATGGAAGAACTCGAGGCAAAGGTGAAGGAACTCGCAACCCAGGACAAAATCCGAAACGCCTATTCGCTGAACGCATCTATCGGCAAGGTGATATACCTCAACGGCGTCTCCCTGAATTTCAACCTCAACCTCAACAACATCACTAACAACCGAAACATCGTTACGAACGCCTACCAGCAGGGACGTCTGCGCGAGACAGGAAACACAGCCTGGGACCGCAACGCTTATCCCACACGATTCAGCTATGCTCAGGGTTTCAGGATGTATCTAAACATCGGCGTACGTTTCTAACACCATAATTCCGACATCAAGATGAAACACTCATTCTTATATATAGTCGCTGCAGCTGCCGCACTTTCCTCTGCGATGGTGTCGTGCGACGACAATTTTACTTATCCGCCCGTAATCCTGCCCGAAACGGTGGATGTTGAGGGAAACATTCCTCTCACCGACCTCAAGGCGCAGTATGCCGGATCGCTTACGGCTCCCGCCACGGTGGGTTACGGCGAGGAAGGCGACACTCTCGTTTTCACGGGTCGTGTTTGCTCTTCCGACGAAACAGGCAACATTTTCAAAAATATCGTGGTACAGACCCGCGACGCCAACGGCGAGCAGATAGCCATAACACTATCGGTGAACGACTACGACCTCTATCAGCTCTTCCCCTTCGGACAGGAAGTGGCCGTCTATGCCTCCGGAATGCAGATCGGAGGCTACCGCGGCCTGCTGCAGTTCGGCGCCGCAAACGGAACCGAAATGACGTTTATGGACGTCGAAACCCTCAAGGCTCACGTCGTCCGCAATCATTTAGGGGTCCCCGATCCGGCCAAGGTTGATACCACAGCCACAACAATCGCTGAAATAACCGCCGCAAAGACCTCGCAGGAAACAGTGCTGAAATGGCAGAGCCGGCTTGTGCGCGTGCAGGGCGTCAGCTTCGCCGAAGCCGGACAGCCTTTTGCCGGCACTCAGTCAGTTACACGCTATCTAAACGATGGCGAGGGACACCGCCTGGCCGTACGCAACAGCTCGTATGCCTCTTTCAGCGAGGACATTCTGCCCTATGGAAAAGGCGACGTTACAGGTATCCTCAGCTACTACGGCAGCGACTGGCAGCTCGTGCTGATAGACAAGGACGGTTGCGCCGGATTCGACAATATCGCACCCGAACCTGTACCCGTGCCCGACCCCGCCGGCGATGGCACGCTCCAGAACCCCTACAACGTTGCCCGTGCGCTCGAACTCACCGCCGCTATGGGCGAGAACGACAAAAAGGAGAACGTTTACGTTAAAGGCATAATCGCCTCCATCAGCGAGATTGATACCGGCTCCTTCGGCAACGCAACTTATTCCATCAGCGATGTGGCAGGAAGCCCCACTCTGGGAGTCTACCGCGGCTACTGGTTCGACGGTGCCAAATTCACTTCCGCCGACCAGCTTCAGGCTGGTGCAGAAGTGGTTGTGCTCGGCACTCTCGTAAACTTCAAGGGCAACACTCAGCAGCTCACCCAGGGTAGCCGCATCGTAAGCTACGACGGAAAGACTTCCGGCGGCGGAACTGAACAGCCCGGCGGAGAGGCGACGACCCTGTACTCCATGCTCGCCGACGACCTACAGGCGCTTCCCGAAGGATGGACACTCGACAATACAAGCCTCGCCGACGGCCTCAGCTATGTATGGTCGTGGAAGACATACAACGGAAAAGGCTACCTCAACGCTTCCGCTTTTATGAATAACACAGCTCTCGCTTCCGAGGCATACGCCATCTCGCCCGTGCTCGACCTTTCGGGTGCAAAGGATTGCTCCATAAGCTTCGAACACGCTGCCAAATTCCAGACCACGCTGCGCACTCTCTGCGCTGTTGTGGCACGCGAGGAAGGCGCAAAAGAGTGGACGGAACTCACAGACATAACCTGGCCCGAAGCCGGCGCGTGGACATTCGCAAGCTCCGGCGACATGTCGCTCGCCGCTTTCGACGGCAAGAAGATACAGATTGCCTTCAAATACGCCTCCTCGGCAGCAGGTGCCGACACTTGGGAAATAAAGAACGTCAAAATCAACGGAACTAAATAATCATGGGAAATCTCAAATCATATATCAGGACCTTCGCGCTGGCCGCTGTTGCCGTGGCGGGGTTCTCGGCCTGCCAGGACGATGTGGACGACCCCTCGGCCAACGCGCCGGTGTCGGCCCTGCAGCCAAACACAACGCTTCTGGAACTTAAAGAAAAATTCTGGAGCGACGACAAGAATTACGCAGACATTATCCAGGATAAGGACGACCCCTCGCGCCGGTTCATCATCCACGGCACCGTCGTATCGTCCGACGAGGAAGGCAATATCTTCAAGAGCCTCATAATCCAGGACGAGACGGCTGCGATGGCCTTCTCAATCGACAGCTACAACCTATATCTGCGCTACCGCCGCGGACAGGAGGTCGTTCTGGATGTTACAGGCATGGAAATAGGCAAATATGCCTCGCTACAGCAGATAGGCCGCAAATCGTGGTACGAAAACGGAAAATCGTGGCAGGTGTCCTTCATGGCGCCCGAAACATTCTATGCCCGCGCCGAACTTAACGGCTATCCCGACCTCGCCGCTATCGACACGCTCACAATGAGCACTTTCAGCGATATCCAGCAGCAGACGCCCGAATGCCTGCGCAGCATGCAGAGCCGCCTCGTACGATTCAAAAACGTTTATTTCCAGGACGGAGGAGAACGCAAGCTCTCGGTTTGGCATACAAAGGAAAACGACGAGCAGAACACCACCATCATAGACCGGAACGGCGCTAACCTCACCGTGCGCACATCCGGCTACTCTACTTTCTTCAATACCACACTGCCGGTGGGAAACATCGACATAGTGGGTATCCTCAGCTACTATAACGATTCCTGGCAGCTGATGCTTCTCGACGGCAACGGAATTATCCGCGTGGGCGACCTCCCCGGAACAAAGGAGAAACCATACTCCGTAGACCGCGCAATAGAGGACATCAAGGCCGGTGTTGCCGACGAGGCTTGGGTGAAAGGATATATCGTCGGCACTCTCGCTCCCGAAGTTGAGGAGGCTGTGGATTCCGACGACGACCTCCAGTTCGTTCCGCCCTTCGTTATCTCGACATCGCTTGTTATCGCTCCATCGGCCGACTGCACCGACTACACCAAGTGTATCGTCGTTCCCGTGGCTATGGACAGCCCCCTGCAGCAGTACGGCAACCTCGTTAATAATGCCGGCAACCTCGGAAAGGAGATTCTTGTAAAAGGCAAGCTCGGCAAATACCTCGGCACTTGGGGTCTCACCGGCAACACCGGTAAGGCCGATTCCTTCGAAATCGAGGGCGTAACCGTAGACGACGGCTCCATTGCCAACGGCGACGGTTCCGAAGAGAAGCCATACAACTGCGCACAGATTGTGGCTATGAATCCGCAGAGCACCGAGACTGCCGTCGAATCGGCCGTATGGGTCAAAGGCTACATCGTGGGGTCCATGCCTACAGGCGGCAGCTCAACAGTACTTTCCGGCACCAATTTCAGCACCGTCGATGCAGCAACCACCAACCTTGTAATCGGTCCCACACCCGATTGTACCGACTACACCAAGTGCGTCGGCGTGCAGCTCCCTTCGGCCATGCGCGGAGCACTCGCTCTGGCAAATAAACCCGAAAATCTCGGCAAAAAACTCGCCGTCAAAGGCGATATCATGAAGTACTGCGGCGGTCCCGGCGTGAAGAACCTCACAGCCAACATCCTCGGCGAAGGCGGATCTTCCGTAGATCCAACCCCCGGCGTAAAGCCCTCCGGCGAAGGTACTCAGGCCAGCCCATACAATGTGGCCAAGGCGCTCGAACTTACCAAAGCTCTGGATTCTTCCGCAAGAATCACCGGTGTTTATGTAAAAGGCCGTATCGCATCCGTCAAGGAAATAAGTACCCAGTTCGGTAACGCTACATATTATATAGAAGACGTCGATGGCGGTGAGACATTCGGCGTTTTCCGCGGCAGCTGGCTCAACGGCGATAAATTCACCGCCGAGGATCAGATTAAAGTCGGTGCCGAAGTAGTTGTTTACGGCGACATGGTGAACTATATGGGCAACACCCCGCAGCTTGCCCAGGGTAACAAGCTCGTAAGCTACGACGGTAACACCGGCGGCGGCGACACGCCCAACCCGCCCGTTGTTGAGCCCGGCGAGGCTGTAACCATCTCTCCCTCCGCGCTCACGCTCCCCGGGGCCACCACCGTGGAAGGCTTTACCATAGATGTAGAGAAGATGTCGGGTGCAACAGCACCTGCCCTCAACAACGGCGTGCTGCGTGCCTATGCCGACAATCAGCTCACCGTAAGCTATAGCGGCAAAATCGCGAAAATAGTATTCGAGATAGCATCCACCAACAAGTATCGCTACACCACTTTCACGCCCGACAACGGCGCGCTCAATCCCGCGCAGGCTTCAGGCGACACCTCCATAACATGGGTTGGCGATTCTTCTTCCGTAACTTTTACGGTCGGCCATGACGCCACGCTCGGCAGCGACGGCGCAGCAAAACGCGGCCAGATTCACATCTCCAAGATCATGATCTACCCCGCAAAGTAAACTGGCCGGAGGCCAAAAATATAGGTAACCCCGGACACTTGTGTCCGGGGAAGCCAATAACCTGATACACAGCCCCGGAGGTGGCTGAACTTACAATATGTACGCGTGCAACCCCGCCGGGTTGTGTATCATGTTGATGTCTTTCCGGTGGCACAAGTGCCAGAGGCTAATTAAATTTATAGCCTCTGGCTATTTTCAACACCTCTCTGACAGGCACTTCTTATACTTATACACATTATTTAACAATCGTTTATAGATTTTTTATCATATTTTCTGAGAAGAAACCAAAAAAGATACTTACCTTTACACCGCGTAATTAGGACGCCCGGAATAAGCCTTGCCTACGGCTTATTTTTCATGGAAAACAATCATAATACATAAATTTAATTAACCTAAACCGACTATGAAGAAAAGTTTACTTCTTGCTTCCGCCCTCGTGGCATCGTTCGGTGCTTTCGCCGCTACCGACGGCAACACCTACGAACCTGTAGACGGCTACACTTTCACATCGATTTCCGCCAACCGTGCTATCGATGGCAAGTTTAACGCTCTTGTTAACACTGCATTCCCCTCGCTGGACTATGTACGTACAGGTACCATTCTAAATGGCAAAGTATACGTTGCAAGCTCCAAGGTCCTTGGCGGCGACGGAGCACTTCTCGATCAGGGTGCTGTTGCTGTTTTCGATGCTGCTACCGGCGAATATGAAAAAACTCTCCAGCTCACCGTTGACGGCGCTCCTCTCGAAGGTCTGCTCTGCGCAAACTTCATCGACCACGACAACTACGGACACCTCTACGTTTGCGGTTTCCGTGGAACTATGTGGGCTACTTCCGAAACCAACCCCGACGGTGCTTCCAGCCCCCTCAAGGTTTACTCCGTAGATCCCGAAACCGGTGCTTGCACACTCCAGGCTGCTGTTGGTCTCACCGAAGACGACCGCTCTGCCTCTGGCCGTGTCGACTTTATCGACGTTGCTGGTGACCTCACCCGTGAGGAAGGCCGCTGCGTTATCATGGCTGCTCCCTCCGGAGCCGACAACACATACATCTACGGATGGGCTTGCGAGCAGGGTTCCGATGAATTCGGTCCTCACCTGGTAGACGGCGAATACTACTACCTCAATGTTGAAAAAGAAAGCCTCTATCCCGAAATCGACAACTTCAACGGCGGTACAACCGTTAACATCGTTGCCGACGAAGACCAGCTCTACACAAACTTCTACCTCGACGACATGAACTGCACCCCCGTGCTCCTCACTACCGAAGGTAGCGCTATCAGCAACTTCAAGGAAGTAGAAGAACCCGAACTCGCTGAAGGCGAAAAGGGTCTTGTTCCCAGCACAAACCCCTCCGGCGCCGTTGAATTCTCATTCGGCGACGACGTATTCCTTCTCTACTCCATCGAGGAATATGACGGCGAACAGGCTTGCCGCAGCAACCTTGTTAAACTCGGCGAAGGTGGTACTTTCGGCGGTATGAAGCGCATGGCTCTCTTCCCCACCGACGGTCTCGGTCATGAAAAAGGCGGCCCCGGCGCTCGTGTTGTTACTTTCGACGCTCAGGTTGTTACCGACGATAACGGCAACCACGCTGCTTACGTATTCGTTTACAAAACCGGTAACGGCTTTGCTTACTACCTCTTCGCTGAACCCGGATATCAGGGTGGCGCTGGTGTTGAAGGCATCGTTGCCGACAACAACGCTCCCGTTGAATACTTCAACCTCCAGGGCGTACGCGTTGCAAACCCCGAAAACGGCGTTTACATCCGTCGTCAGGGCGCAAATGTTACCAAAGTTGTGAAATAATAGATAATTGTTTCATATTTCCGGAACAGCCCCGCAAAAGCGGGGCTGTTTCTTTTTAATAGCTATTAAAGCTAAAACAACTATCTTAACCCCCTAAATTATGAATTTCCCCAACTTTTGCTTACTTTTGTGCATTGTTTGATATATAGAATATTATGCCTGAAGTTTCACAGCGCGGCGAGATTATGCCCGCTTCTCCTATACGACGTCTGGTGCCGCTTGCAAATAAAGCTATTGAGCGCGGCATAAAAGTATATCGCCTGAATATCGGCCAGCCCGATGTGCCCACGCCTCCTGCAGCTTTCGAGGCCCTGCGCAACATAGACCGCACGGTGCTCGAGTACAGCCCTTCCGATGGCCTGCTGTCGCTGAGGCGAAAGCTGCAGCAGTACTATAAGCGATTCAATATCAAAGTCGACGTCGATGATATCATCGTTACTACCGGTGGTTCGGAAGCCGTGCTGTTCGCTTTCATGGCCTGCCTCGATCCCGGCGATGAAATTATTGTGCCCGAACCGGCATACGCCAACTATATGGCTTTTGCCATTTCGGCAGGTGCGAAAATCGTTACTATTCCGTCGAGTATCGACGACGGTTTCGAGCTTCCCCCCGTCGAAAAATTCGAGGAGCTGATTACTCCTCGCACAAAAGGCATTCTTATCTGCAACCCGAATAATCCCACGGGCTATCTGTACACGATGAAGGAAATGCTGCAGATACGCGACCTCGTACTGAAACACGACCTGTTCCTGTTCTCCGACGAAGTATACCGCGAGTTCTGCTACACCGGCGCGCCTTATATCTCGGCTTTCCATCTGCCCGGAATAGAGGACAAGGTGGTGCTTATCGATTCGGTTTCCAAGCGATATAACGAATGCGGAATACGCATCGGAGCCCTTATCACCAAGCACAAGGAGCTTAAGAAAAATGTTATGAAATTCTGCCAGGCACGTCTTAGCCCGCCTCTGCTCGGGCAGATTGTCGCAGAGGCCTCAATAGATACTCCCCAGGAGTATATGCTCGAGACATACAACGAGTATGTGGAGCGACGCAAGTTCCTTGTCGACCAGCTCAACAAAATTCCGGGATGCTACACGCCTATCCCTATGGGTGCCTTCTATACCGTTGTGCGCCTGCCGGTGGACGACGCCGATAAGTTCTGCCGATGGTGCCTCGAGGAATTCGATTATAACGGCGAGACCGTGTTCATGGCGCCGGCATCGGGTTTCTACACCACGCCGGGCATGGGTTATAACGAGGTGCGAATGGCATATGTGCTCAAAAAGGAAGAGCTTGCAAAGGCAATGATTGTGTTGCAGCATGCTCTCGAGGCTTATCCCGGACGCGTTATGCCCAAATGATATTTTCTTTATAATGAGAAATAAACGCTTTACATACCTTCTGCTTGCGTTTGTGGCTGCTGTTTCGGCATTCGGAGCTAAAACCGTCGAGTGTCGCCCCGGAGAACTCTGCAAACTCGTAGGACCGGAGTCCTGGACGGTCGACGGCCTGACGCTGACTGGCTCTGCCGATGCTTCCGATCTGTTTTTTATTGGCGACAGAATGTCCGCCCTGGAGAGGTTGGATATGTCGGAGCTTGCAATCACGGCATATGCCGGAAAGCCCTTGCGAGGAAGCGCTTCTTATCCGGCTGCCGCCATTCCTGCAGGTACATTCGCCGGTACCAGGCTGCGCGAGGTGCTTCTGCCGTCTGGTCTTGACTTAGGGGAGATGGCTTTCGGCAACACACGCCTGGTAAGTATTGTCCTGCCGGAAGGCACACGCCGAGTGGGCCTGGGCGCTTTTGCCGGATGCACAGGTCTCGAGAGGGCCTCGCTTTGTGGCGCCGCTCTCTACGACGGACATACTTTCAGCGGTTGCCGCTTCCTGCGGCACGTGAGCCTCAACGGACTCTCGAACATTGCGGAGGCTATGTTCAAGGATTGCCAGAGCCTTGTAGAGGTGGACGGCGACGCACTCGTAACCGAGATAGGCGACGAGGCTTTCGTGAACTGCTCCCGGTTGCGTGGCTTCTCTTTCGGAAAAGCGCTCCGCAGAATCGGACGCAAGGCTTTTCTGTATTCTGGTCTGGAGAGTGCCGCGATGGGCAATGCCGCCGTCGACAGCATTGGGGCTATGGCGTTTATGGACTGCTTCGGTCTTCGGTCTGTGGAGTTGCCCGCACAATGTACCGCCGTTCCCGACTATGCCTTTGCCAACAGCGGCATCACCGGATTGCTGGAATTGCCTGGCGTTGAGCAGTTGGGACGCTACTGCCTGGCCGGAGATGTCTCGGTGAGCAGTGTGAAGTTGCCCGAAACCATGACTATCCTCGGCGACGGCGCTATGGCGCACATGTCGCGCCTGGAGAACATATTCGCCGGCTCTCTGAATTCGGTTCCCGCTCTCGGCGACGATGTATTCGAGGGTATCGATCGCCCTGCCGTGAGGCTGTATGCCGCGGCTGGAATGGAGGAGGCATTCAGAGAGGCCGATGTATGGCGCGATTTTGAAATACTTACCGCAACCGAAAACGGTATGGACACCACGCCCGTTCCGGAATCGCGCCTGCGGGGCAGAATTGAAAGCGGTAATCTTGTACTCGCTGCCGTTGGTGCCGATATTGTACGCGTCGATGTGTATAACGCCGCTGGCCTCCCGGTGGCGTCGTGTGTGCCGGAGGCTGAATCTTGCTGCATAAACTTGGAGGGTGTGGCACCGGGTGTTGTGCTTGTCGCTGCTACGCTGTCCGACGGTACGTCTTATTCTCTTAAATTCGTCATCTGACCACTATGGGAAAGAACAAACTACGCAAATTCGCCGAGCTTGAGGGAAATCCGCTCGTGCTTCAATATCCCTTCGGAAGGCTGAAGGAAGAGCAATTCGAATATCGTGGCCGGTGGAACGCTTTCTTCGGCAACGACAACCCAATAGTGCTCGAACTTGGATGCGGCAAAGGCGAATATACCGTCGGCCTGGCGCAACGTTTTCCGGACATGAATTTCATAGGCATCGACATCAAAGGTGCAAGAATCTGGAGCGGTGCCACTAAAGCTATGCGCGACGGAATGAAGAACGTGGCTTTCGTGCGGACATCTATAGAGTTGCTCGAGCATTTCTTTGCGTCGGGCGAAGTGTCGGAGATTTGGATTACCTTCCCCGATCCGCAGATGCGCAAGGTGAACAAGCGTCTTACCGGAACACGTATGATGCAGATGTACACCCGTGTGCTTGCTCCAGGCGGACTTGTAAAACTGAAATCCGACAGCCCCTTCCTGTATGCCTACACCAGAATGATGGCGGAATATAACAGCATGGAAATACTGGACGCCGGCACCGACATTCACGCCGAGCGCGACGCTTCCGACCCCCTTGTTGCCATTCGCACGCATTACGAACAGCAGTGGCTCGACCGCGGCCTCACTATCAAATATCTGTGTATGCGTCCCGATGCATCACGCACGCTGCAGGAACCGCCCGAGGCCGACACAATACCCGATGATACTTACCGCAGCTACTCGCGCGGCTATATCCAGATGCCGGATTTAATAGAAGGAGAGGAGCCGGAAGAATGATCAGCGAAGCTCGCCATATCCTTGAACGGGCGGGTATTAAACCCACGCCAAACCGGCTGCTTGTCGTCGACGCATTGCTTGGCGCAGACTGTCCTATGGGTCTTCCCGAACTGGATACCGCACTTCCTACGATGGAAAAATCAAGCATTTTCCGCGTCCTGAACCTGCTGTTGGCTTCCCACGTTGTGCATGTGCTGGAAGACGGTCGTGGTATAGCGATGTACGAGATTTGCCGAAGCACAGGTGAGCAGAGCGACGACGACCTTCACCCTCATTTCTACTGTACCGGATGCCATCGCACATTCTGTCTCCACGATACCGAAGTGCCGCGCATTCCGCTGCCCGACGGATTCCGTATGGACAGCGTAAACTACATGGTCAAAGGCCTGTGCCCTTCCTGCGACCGGCGTTAGAACCAACCGGCTGCCGCGGACGTTATATTTCTGCGACGGCATATTGCCGCCGTGGAACTTAACGCCACTAATTATGTCCGATTACACATCTCTAATCAATTCCGCCCCCCTCGTTATGGTTGAATTCTATGCCACCTGGTGTCCCCACTGCCAGGAGATGATGCCCGTCGTGGCTCAGATCCGGGAGCTTGTCGGAGACAGCGCGCAGATTTATCAGCTCGACATCGATAAGAACGAGGATGCCGCCGATGCGGAAGGCATAGAGGCAACGCCAACTTTCATAATCTACCGCGACGGCCGTCAGGTATGGCGCTATGCCGGAGAGATGGACGGAAACGTATTGCTCCAGAAACTTCAGGGATTCATGAACTGAGCAATGGCTACTTCCGCTCCGACAATCCTTACAGATCTGCTTGTCGGCTTGGGGGTGCCCCATACACGCACCTACGTCGACAGGCGGTTCAACACTATGACGTTCCGATCGCTTTTCGGACTCTCGAAAGTGTTGCAGGACTATGGCGTAGACTCCCGGGCCCTTGCCCTCGGCGATAAGGCCGCCGACCTTCCGCTATTGCCAACACCATTCCTTGCCGCTACCGCCGATGGCTTTGTGGTGGTGGACGAAGTGGACCCCGACAAAGTGAAGGTGAACACCTGCACGGGACCGCAGATTCTATGCCGCGACGATTTCATGCGAATGTGGACCGGTACGGTGATGCTCGTATCGCCACACGACAACGCATGCGAACCCGACTACCACCGTAACCTGTTCGTGCAGGACGCAACGATGGCAAAGAAATGGATTCTGATAGCAGCCGCGGCCTTCATATTCCTGTACCTGTTCATAGCCAACGGGATATATGCGCATTTCAGCACCGTTCTGCTCTCGCTTATAAATATTGGCGGCCTGTTTGTAACATACCATCTGCTGCTTAAGTCCCTCAATATTCACTCCGATACCGGCGACAGCATCTGCGGGCTGATAGACCGCACGGGATGCCACACCGTTCTCAGTACGTCGGCGTCGAGTTTCTTCGGCCTGTTCAGCTGGAGCGAGGTTGGCTTCGCATATTTCTCGGTCAGCCTCGGAGCACTCCTCGTCTTCCCGGAATATATCGGTTACCTGGCGCTTATAAACGCATGCTGCTGCTCCTTCTCGATATGGAGCGTATGGTATCAGAAAACTCGTGCGAAAGCATGGTGTACATTGTGCCTGATAACGCAGGCGTGCCTGTGGCTTTCGCTTTTCTGTTTCATTTTCGGCGGTTGGTTTGCCCGCTCGTTCCCATTGGATATACAATTTTTTGTACTCGCGGCAACATATGTGGTTGCCCTCCTTGTATTAAATGCCGTAATGCCGTTTTTTGCCAGACATGAGTAAAATTAAGAAAATAGTATTTCCCGATCTGCCGGATGCGCGTCTGCTTTCGCCGATGGAGATGAACAATCTTCATTTCAAAAACGCGGACAAGCACTCGCCGGTGAAAAAACAAAGTTAATGGTTAAAATCTATTAATATTTGCACTACACTTGGAAAGATTTGTTAACCATACGTCATTTTTGGCTCGCAAACTGTTAATTTAGAAAGCCAAAGGCTGTATCTTTGCACAAGTAAACGAAGACTCAAATCACTATGTCTAATATACTTACAAACCTTACCGGTCGACAGCTGGAAAGATACGGGCACCATCGCGTGGCCTTCACATCCATCAATGTGAATACCAAGCAGTTAGCCTCCGTAACTTGGGGAGATTTCGATACCCGCGTGCGATATGCTGCATGCGCTTTCGAGATTCTCGGTATCGTCCCTGGCGACATGGTGGCTGTCTTCGCGCCAAATTGCCCTGAATTTCTGTACACCGATTTCGGCTGCTACCGCAACCGCGCCATTCCCGTGGCCATATATGCCACCAGCAGTCCCGAGCAGGTGCAGTATATCATCAACGACGCCGGTGCAAAAATTGTAGTGGTGGGGGATGCGTCCCACTATCGCACTGCGCGTACTATTTTTCGCAACTGCCCGTCGCTCAAGAAGATAGTGGTTATCGACGAGGATGTTGTTATCGACAACGACGATAACGACACCCTCCATTATTCATCTTTCCTGGAACTTGGGGCCGCTGCCTCGCGTGCCTGCCTCGCAGAGGTTGAGCAGCGCTGTGCCTCCGCCGACCCTGACGACATTGCCACCCTTATCTACACTTCCGGCACCACGGGCGAACCAAAGGGCGCGATACTGCCTCACAGTTGCTTCAATTCAGCAATAGAAACACACCACACGCGTCTGGACACACTCAGCGACAGCGACACTTCTGTCAGCTTCCTGCCTATGAGCCATATCTTTGAGAAGGCATGGACGTATTTTTGCCTCACCGAAGGCATGCGTGTGGATATAAACCGCAATCCCAAGCAGATACAGGACGCTGTGCGCATTGCTCAACCTACTTGCATGTGCAGCGTGCCGCGCTTCTGGGAGAAAGTTTATACCGCCATTCAGGACAAACTCGGCAAAATGACCGGATTGCAGGCCGCACTGGTACGCCGGGCCCTCAAAGTGGGCGCGAAGCGCAATCTGGAGTATGTGCGTCTGGGCCTGGTTCCGCCCCGCACACTGGAGTGGCAGTACAAGTTCTTCGACCGCATGGTGTTCTCCAAGCTGAGGCATGCCATAGGCATCATTAATCCGAATATATTCCCCACCGCCGGCGCGCCGCTCTCGTCCACTATAGTGGAATTTCTGCATGCATGCGGCCTCAACATAGTAATCGGCTATGGTTTGTCCGAAACCACGGCCACTGTAAGCTGCTTCCCTTCCGTAGGTTACGAGATTGGTTCCGTAGGCACGCTGTTGTCCAACGTGCAGGTGAAAATAGGCGCGGAAAACGAGATACTTGTAAAAGGCCCCACGGTTATGCGCGGCTATTACCGCCGTCCCGAGGAAAACGTACGTGCTTTCACGCCCGACGGCTGGTTCCGCACCGGCGATGCCGGTCTTATCGACCATACCGGCGCTTTAGTACTTACAGAACGTATAAAGGACCTCTTCAAGACCTCCAACGGCAAATATATCGCTCCGCAGGCCATCGAAAGCCGCCTCGGAGCCGACCGCTACATCGAGCAGGTGGCAGTTATCGGCGACCAGCGAAAATATGTTACTGCAATCATAATTCCGGCATTCGATGCGCTCAAGGAGTACGCTCGCAGCAAGGGAATCAGTTTCAGCTCTATGGAGGATCTGGTGCAGAATTCCGAGATACGAAAATTCATCGCCGAGCGCATAGACCGTCTGCAGAAAGGACTTGCCGGCTTTGAAAAAATAAAGAAATTCACGCTGTTGCCGCGCGCGTTCACGATTGAGAACGGCGAGCTTACAAACACTCTTAAAATCCGCCGTCCGGCCATAAACAGCATATATGCCGACCAGATAGAGGCAATGTATTGTTAAATATGAAAATCAATTCCGTAACACCGCAGGCTGCCCAGCCCGAAAACGCCATTCTGGTCGGTCTGGTAACGCCCACACAGGACGAGGCCAGGGCTACCGAGTATCTGGACGAGCTGGCATTTCTGGCAGATACCGCCGGCGCGACAACAGTACAGACATTCACGCAGAAAGTGGATTATCCCAACCCCCGCACATTCGTGGGAAAAGGAAAACTGGAGGAAATAAAGAAATACATCGAGGACCGCGGCGACATATCGCTGGCTATCTTCGACGACGACCTCACCAGCAAGCAGGTGCTGAATATCGAGCGCGAGCTTGGCGTGAAGATTCTGGACCGAACAAACCTTATACTCGACATCTTTGCCAAGCGCGCCCAGACGGCGAGCGCTAAAACGCAGGTGGAACTGGCCCAGTACCAGTACTTGCTGCCGCGCCTTACACGTATGTGGACACACCTGGAGCGTCAGCGCGGCGGTATAGGCATGCGAGGCCCGGGCGAGACGCAGATAGAAACGGACCGCCGTATAATCCTTAACCGCATATCGCTGCTAAAGGAGGAACTGCGCGCCATCGACCGTCAGAAGGCTGTGCAGCGCAAAAACCGCGGCAAACTAACGCGCGTGGCGCTCGTGGGATACACAAACGTAGGAAAATCCACACTGATGAATGTACTCAGCAAGAGCGACGTATTTGCAGAAAACAAGCTTTTTGCCACACTGGACACCACGGTGCGCAAGGTAGTGATAGACAACCTGCCATTCTTGCTGACAGATACCGTAGGCTTCATCCGCAAGCTGCCCACACATCTTGTAGACTCCTTTAAATCCACGCTCGACGAAGTGCGAGAGGCCGATATCCTTGTTCACGTCGTAGACATATCGCACCCCAACTTCGAGGAGCAGATAGAGGTAGTGGACAAAACACTGCGCGAGGTGTGCAACGGCGCCGACAAGCCTATGCTGCTTGTTTTCAATAAAATCGACGCATTCAAATGCGTACCCAAGGACGAGGACGACCTTACGCCACGCCAGCGCTGCAACGCCACTCTGGAGGAACTGAAAGCGTCGTGGATGGCAAAGATGAACGACAACTGCGTGTTTATCAGCGCCCGTAAAGGCATAAACATCGACGAGCTCAAGCAGCGCCTGTATACAATGGCCCGCGAAATACACCTTGCCCGCTTCCCCTATAACGATTTGCTGTACCAGGATTACCAGGATCAGGAATAACAAAGAGCGGGAACAGCAGTTCAGTTATCAAGCGAGCTGCCCGGATATATAAAAGGCTGCGTCGAAAAACCGGCGCAGCCTTTACTATGTATACTTAGGAATTACTTAACACAAACCTTGACGGCGGGTGCGTTTCCGGCCTTAACGATGTAGAAGCCGGGAGCGACGGGAAGGGTTACATTGCCGTTGCCGCTGTAAACGGTCATGCCGGAGGCGGTGTATACGTTCACTGCGTCGGCGTCGGCAGCGCCGCCTACGATAATGGTGCCGTTGGCAGCTGTTATGCAGATGTTGCCGGTAGCAACGTTCTCGACTCCTACAGTCTGTGCCGACAGCGAGATGTTGTCGATGGCGATGGATGTGGAGTTGTTGCCCTTATGAGCGTGGAAACGAAGCTGCACGGTCTTGGTGCCTTCGGGGATAGCGATAGTTTCGGTATACTTGATCCAGCCGGCGTCTGCAACATCGTATTCGTTGCTCATTTTCACTATTTCGGTGAACTCGTCGCTCTTGTCGTAAGCAACTTCGGCGGCAAGGCTGCTGTTGTAGTCAGGCGAACCGTAGCTCCAGAATACGAGTTCGGCAGAGGTTACGTTCTCAACATTGATGTTGCCGGAAGTGAGGTAGTCGTCGCGATCGTAGGTGGTGTAGGGGCCATAGTAAACATATGCCAGACCGATACCGCCTTCGACAGGAGTAACCTGTCCGTCGGCAAGGTATGCCATTTCGGCATATTCCCAGTAGCCTGTGCCGTCCGACGATGTGGTTGTCCATGTGCTGTGTTCGGCTGTTACGTAACCGCGGGTGTTCTTAACGTCGAAGTTCTCTACGAAAGGCAGAGCTGCGGCCGGACCTACTGCTACGGTGTTCGAAGCGCGCGAATTGCCAACCAGACCCTTGTTGTTGGCCTTTACGAAGTACTTCACGATTGTCTCCTCGGTGAATTCGGTTTCGTCGGTGAATTCGGTAGTGTTGAGGCCTTCCTTCACTACGGTTGCATCGTAATCGCTGTAGCCGTTGCCGCGGAGGACGGTGTAAACAAGGTTATCTACGTCGATATAGCCGCCGTTGACACCCTCGGTGGGGGCTTCCCAGGTTACGGTGATTGTGCCGTTGTCGTTCACTGTGGCAACGACATTAGACGGAGACAGAGGTGTGTCGAGACCTACGAAGACACTCACTTCGGTACCGTAGGAGTTGCCGGCGGTGCCACCTACGATAACGCGGTAGCGGGCTGTCTGGCCGGTGGATACGGTGTTGTCGGTGTAAACAACTTTCTGACCGGGAGTTACATTCTCGATTTCGTCGAGGTCTTCCCAGATATAGCGCGAGTTGTTGTAGGTCTGTACATAAATCTTGGTGATTTCTTCAAGATCGTTACCCTTGTTGTCCTTTGTAGGTGCGGTAAATTTGAGGAATACGGGGGCAACGCCGCCGTCGCAGGTGGCAACAAGGTCGTTTACGTCAACAGGAACCTGACCTACCATAACGGGGTTGTCGAGGAACATGCCGTAGTCGCAGCAGTTTTCAACATAAACAACAGCCTTGTAATAGTATTCGCCGCCGACAGCAAGGTCGGTGTCGGCATAAGAGATTTCCTCGCCGGGAGCGGGATTCTCGAAGGTCTTGATAAGCGAGTAGTCGCTGTTGCCGATCTGGCGCGAGAGTTCGATGCGTGTGATACTTTCCAGAGACTGTCCGTTAACCTCGCCAAGCGTTGCGTGGGTGAGCGTGGGAGCCTTGAAGCTTACGGTTACATTGCCCTCGGACTTGTTGTAGGTAGCCTGGAAGTCGCTTACCGAAGCAGGGAATACAACAGCAGCGGAACCGGTTTCCTTGAGCGTGATTTCGTCTATGATAACGGGCTCAAGATGGCTTTCGCCGGTCTTTGTGCATGTGAATCGGATGTAAGCGCAGGTGGCCTCGGCGGGAATGTCGACGGTTTTCATAATATTCTTCCAGCCGGTATCTGTGGTACTGGTATTGAAATCGGCAGTGAAGATATTGCTGAAGGTAGCGCAGCCATCGAAGCTTACGCCGACAGAAAGACGGGTGTCGCTGAATTCAACGTGGTAGTAGGAGAAGCGTAAGTCCATCTGGGCTATGCCGGCAACGTCAATCTTGGAGGAAACCAGGTTGTAGTCGGCATTCAGAGAGCTGGAATACAGGTTTATGTATGCGAAACCGCCTTCGCCGCTCTGGGGCTTGACCTGAGTGTAGTTGGAGTCGCTGAGGTAGGAAGTGTTGCCGTAGCGCCATGTGGGAGGATAGTTGTCGATGCTGTTGGTGGAGTTGCTCCATACGTGTTCGGATGTAGTGTTGTAGCCGTCAACCTTGTTGAAGCCGTCCATGAAAGGCAGGCTCAGGGCTGGGCCTACGATAGTCTGGCCGGAACGTACCTCGCTGCCTGTGCCGTTGGCGTTGCTGGACGCAATGCCGAAGCATATGATTTCTGGTTCTGTGGCTGTGGGAGTATAAACGAAGCTGTTCTCGGTGAGGCCGGTCTTCAGCAAGGTACCCGAGTAGCTGCCGTTCTTGTACAGATTGATGGTATAGTTCAGACCTTCGGGGTTGAAGTAGCCGTTGTTGGCACCCTTGGTGGGAGCGTCCCATGTTACGAGAATCGAGCCGTCGGCCTGTTCGGCAAGAACGATATTGGAAACCATACCAGGAGCATCCTCGCCGATGAAGAAATAGACACTCTTGCGGTCGCCGGCGCCGTCGGGTGCGAACGCCTGCATGTACAGGCTCTGCGAACCGTTGCCGATGGCAGGATTGTCGATGCTTACTTCACAGTCCTGGCCCGGCTTGACGTCGGTGAGGACGGCATAGTTGGTGATGATGTTCTGATAGGTGTTCCAGTCGTAGAATTCGTTGTATATACGGATGCTGTCCAGACGCTCTAAGCGTATGTCGCGTCCTTTGTAATATTCAGGAGCCTTGAATTTGAGTGTGATGGGAAGCTGGCCTTTTGCGGTCTCTACATCCACTTCGCCGATATCCTCAGGTAAACCGCCTGCGAAGCAGTCGTAGAGCCAGCGGCCGCTGCTCTTGGAATCGCCCAGGTATACATTGAAAGTAAAATTGTAGTTGGCGCCTACATGGCCGTCGTTGCATTTGAAGGAGTATTCCTGGCCGGGAGTGGCATTCTCGAAAGTCTTGATAACTTCGAGCCCGCTGTAACCCTGACCCATGCTCACTTCTATTTTGTCGATGGTTGTGAGGTCGCCCGTAATCGTATTGTAGTTTTCATCGTAATAAAAACCTGTTGTAGGTGCGGTGAACGAAACATCGAATACTTTTTCTTCGAAATTCCATTCTACCTTCGCATTGGTTACATCGTTGGGCGTAAAAAACTGGTTCTGTGCCTGTGCCGGTACTGCAAAGACTACAGGGGCTGCCAGAAGTATACTGCCGACGAGGTAGGGTAGATACTTTTTCATGCAGAAGAAATTTTTAATTAATAATAGTGAATTGTTTTATAATCTGGATTAGTCCGACGGCCGGAGCCGTGATGGCGGAAAAGATTTTAGACACAAGAGTGGATTCGATTGCAAAAATATGAATTTTCCACGAAATACACAAAAAGCGTTAACAAGGGAATCCCATTTTGTGTTATTTTTTATGCGGTTGACTTTTGCCGCCGGCATTCGCTATTTTTTTCATCGAATATTCTGCGTATATTTGCATAAATTATAATGATTATGAGCAATCAGCAACGCATATTGTGGGCCGACGATGAAATCGACCTTCTGAAACCCCACCTTCTGTTCCTGCGCAACAAGGGGTACGACGTTACCACAGCCAACAACGGCAGCGATGCTCTCGACATGGCAGCGGCAACCCCATACGACCTTATTATCCTCGACGAGAACATGCCGGGCCTGACGGGGCTCGAAACTCTTCAGCTGCTTAAACAGCAGCATCCGCAGACGCCAGTGATAATGATTACCAAAAGCGAGGAGGAAAATATAATGGATCAGGCTGTGGGTAGCAAGATTGCCGACTATCTTATTAAGCCTGTGAATCCCAACCAGATTCTTATTGCCATCAAGAAACAGCTGCATTCCGACCGTCTTGTGTCCGAAAAGGCCACACAGGACTATCGTGAAGACTTCGGCAGGCTCGGCATGCTGATAAACACGGCGTCGAGCATCGACGACTGGTACGACCTGTACCAGAAACTGGTATTCCGCGAGATGGAGCTTGCCGAGGCCGACACCAACATGAGCGAGCTGCTGGAAACGCAGAAGAAGGAGGCGAACTCGGAATTCTACAAGTGGCTGCGGCGTAACTACGAGGATTGGGTTACTACTGAGGACCATCCTCTGATGAGCCCCCAGATTTTCCAGGAATCGGTGTTCCCGCTGCTCGATGCCGGCGAGAAGGTGTTCTTTATACTTATCGACAATTTCCGTCTGGACCAATGGAGAACCCTCAAACCTCTGTTGGCCGAGTATTTCAACTTCGACGAGAAATTGTACACATCCATTCTGCCAACTGCAACGCAGTATGCCCGCAACGCTATTTTCTCGGGCCTGATGCCGCTGCAGATCGAGAAGATGTTCCCCGAACTCTGGATAGACGAGGATTCCGAAGAGGGCAAAAACATAAACGAGTCGCCGCTGATAGCGACGCAGCTTGCGCGATTCCGCAAGAACTACCGCTTCTCGTACAACAAGGTGAACGACAGCGCCGGCGGCGAACGCCTGTTGCGCGAGTTCAACCAGCTTGAGGTTAACGACCTCAACGTGATAGTGCTCAATTTTATAGACATGCTGTCGCATGCGCGAACCGAGTCCAAGATGATACGAGAGCTTGCCGCCACCAACGCCGCATACCGCTCGCTTACCGAGAGCTGGTTCCGCCACTCGTCGGCTTTGGAGATTTTCCGACGCATTGCTTCGCGCGGCTATAAGATTGTGCTTACCACCGACCACGGCACCATACGCGTGGACAACCCGATAAAGGTTGTGGGAGACAAGAACACAAACACAAACCTGCGTTACAAGTTGGGCAAGAATCTGGCCTACAATCCAAAGCAGGTGTTCGAGGTAAAGAACCCGGCACGTTTCGGGTTGCCGTCTCCTAATGTGTCCACTACATACATTTTCGCCTCCCGCGACGATTTCTTCGCCTACCCGAACAATTATAATTACTACGTTCAATACTACACCGGCACATTCCAGCACGGCGGAATATCGCTCGAGGAAATGCTTGTGCCGCTTATAACCCTTTCTCCAAAATAAATCAAATGAAAACTATACAGATTCCTGACGAGGCCGCTCTGCCGCAGGCCGCTCGAGAGTTCGCCGCCCTGATGGGCGATAACACCGTGTTTGCCTTCTATGGCGACATGGGCGCCGGTAAGACAACTTTTATAAACGCTCTATGCCAGGCTTTGGGTGTCGACCCCGAAGAAACGGCCTCCCCTACATTCGCGCTTATCAACGAGTATCGTTCCGATACCACTGCCGAACTGATATATCACTTCGATTTCTATCGCATCGAGACCCTCGAGGAAGCTCTTGAATTAGGCATCGAGGACTATTTCGACTCCGGCGTCATCTGCCTTATCGAGTGGCCCGAGCGCATCGCCGCAGCACTGCCCGACGATACCGTTACGGTGCAGATAAAGGTGAACGACGACGATTCCCGCACTATGCTGATATCGGAATGACGCTGAACATTGTCAGCCCGGCGAGCTGCGCATCCACAAGCGCGGTTCTTGCCGGTATGACCGACGCGCCCGAGGGCACCGTTGTGGTAACCGATTGCCAGACGGCGGGCCGCGGCCAGCGTGGCAACACATGGGAAGCCGAGCCGGGCAAGAATCTTACTTTTTCGATACTTCTGCGGCCATGCCGCTTCCATGCCGCGCGGCAGTTCGAGCTGTCGATGCTGGTTGCCCTTGCTGTAGCCGATGCAATCGACAGCCGCTTCATCGCTGCCGGCGTCCCGGAACGCACATCCGTGAAGTGGCCCAACGATATATATGTGGGCGACCGGAAAATCTGTGGCACGCTGATAGAGAACAAGCTCGACGGTTGCAACATAGAGCGCGCCATCGCTGGCATTGGCATTGACGTGAACCAGCTGGTGTTTATCTCCGACGCGCCAAATCCTGTGTCGATGATTCATATTTTAGGTTTCGAGACACCGCTGCGGCCCCTCCTTACCGAGGTATGCGAGGAAATAATGGACACCTGGGCCCGGTATTTGGCGCAGCCCGATGCCGAAGGGTTGCTGCAGCGCTTTCGTGCGCGCATGTACCGCGCCGACGGAGCCGAATATCTTTTCTGTGAACCCGGTGGAGAACCTTTCGCCGCCTCCATAACCGATGTGGCACTCACCGGCCATCTTTCGCTGAGCAACGGCCGTACCTACGCCTTCAAGGAGATAGCCTACATAATATAGCCTGTTTATTTTTTTTGCGCAGGCGCATAAAATAATCGCGGGGCGGCTTTTGGCCGTCCCGCGATATTTACGGATTGGGGAGAATGATTATTTTACAAGAACTTTTACGGCCTTGTCGCCCTGCTTGCGGATGTAGATACCGGGAGCAAGGTTGGTGCCGTCCATGCGGATACCGTTGAGGTTGTAGAATTCTACGGGACCTTCGGCATTCTCTGCACCGATTACGATGTCTTCTACACCGGTAGAAATGCCGGTGATAACACCGTTACCAGGTGTGGAAACAACGGGTTTATCGTTGCTGATAGCATATACGCTGTAGCCGACGCCACGGCCATAGTAGTGCAGGTTGTTAGCGGCGTCGAAACGCATTGTGGCCCAGTCGGTAGTTGTAACGTCGATGGCTGCGCGGTAATTCAGAACGGGTTCGTCATATTCGTTGAAGCTGAGGTCGAAGATACGGATACCGGTTTTGCCGGATACGGCCAGCAGAGTACCTGCCTTGTTGACAGCCAGACCGGAGTTGCAGTCCTTAATCATGTCTACGGGCCAGTCTTTCTTGTCGTTGCTTACCCAGATGGTTTCGCCTTCGTTGCTGATAAATTTGATGGAAGGAGTTGCATCATAGAAATCGGCGCGAACCTGCGATGCGAAGATACCGTTTTCTATAGCCTGAAGTTCTACGTTGGTATTGGCAAGACCGTGCAAACCCCAGTTTTCGGGTGCGGTGGTTATTGTGCGCGAGGTGCCGATGTTGTAAACTGCGATGGCGTTGCCAAGAAGGTCTTCGTCGAAGGTGTACATGCGGGCGTTTTCACCCTTGCCCTGGATTTCAACACAAGGTGTGCCGCTGCCGATGCCGACACCGTTGTACGAGATAAGACCGGATTTGGCCATCTCGCCTTCGAATACGGAGTAGAGGGCTTCTTCGGGATCAAGAGGATTGAATGCCGTTACACCGTGGGCATCGTCGCCCCAGGCTGCTACGAGGGCGTGGCCCATGTGTTCTGCGCCACGGAGCGGGTTCGACTGGTTGCTGTCGCTGCCAAGCAGCGGGTCGTTCTTGTGAACCTCGGTTGCAACGAGTTCGCCTGCGGGGTTATAGATGTCGAAGCCGGTGCCTACGTTATGGCCTACAACGGTGTAGCCGTAGGTTTCATATTCGGGATCGGTGAAAGTGATTACAGAACCACGCTTGGTAACGGGAGCTTCTGCAAAGAATACTTCGCCGCAGGCTGCGTTCGATTTCGAAGCAACCTTCACTTCCCATGTGTATTCGGCTGCGGACAGCTGAGACATATCGATAGTAGCGGTATGTTCGCCCTTGGTAGCTTCGAGAGGAATTACAACTGCGTCGCCTTCTTCGGGAGTCAGAACGAGTTCTGCCGAAACGGCGTCGGTAGTCAGCGCGTAGTTGACAGTATAACCGTTTTCAGTGCCTTCTGCGCCAAGGCCGTAAGCAAATGCGGTCTTGTAAACGGGCTGATTAACGTTTTTGGTAGTGAGCTTGGTAATCTTGCCGTCGCGAATCATGTACAGGTTGATCCAGGCAGAGGTATACACTTCGTTTACTTCGTCGTAAGTTGTACCTACTTCGCCGAATGTTGCGCAGCTGTGAACTGCATTTTCATCGAATTCGCCTTCCGGCATTGCGATGGAGGTGTTGATGGTGGAAACCTGAGTTGCATTGTTCACGTGCTTGCTGATGTCGAGCAGTTTAACGCCTACAGCCATGCCGTCCTGAACGTCAGGAACTACGAGGTAGCTTGTGCCGGCATATTTGAATGCTCCGACAGCACCGGGAACACCGGCGAAAGCTTCGTTGCCAAGGCAATCTGCGGGAGTCTTGTCGCCCATGTTGTAATCCCATACAGCGGTGCAGTCGGGACCTACAAAGATAGCCTGTTCATCGTCGAGGGGCGAGGTTATAATGCGGTAGCCCTGACCGAAACCGGGCTGGCTTTCAGATGCGAATTCGCCGTAAGAACCGGGGGTAAGATAGTCGGCACCGCCGGCGTCAGCACCATCGACGATAGTGATGAGCGACGAACGCATAGTGTGCATGGGAGCGGTAATTGTGGGCTGCGTGATGAGCAGCTTGCCTTCTAAGGATGTACCGGTGTAACCGAATGTGCCGCCGCCGTAGGAGCGGAACCAGCGGCCGGCGAGCTGTGTGTTGAGCCACTGCTGCGGAGCGCCGGTGGGAAGACCGTTTTCATCGTTGGCCCACTTGTAGATATAGATGGTGCCGCGGGGTTCGGTGGTGCCGTCAGGAAGCGATTCCTGATAATCGGCGGAGTACTGGTTCTTGGTCTGGCAGGAAGCGAGCAGATAGCCGTCGGAGGTTACCTGGATGTCGGCTACGTTCTGGATGCTGCCGTAGGTGCCTTCGGTAGATACGTTGGCCAGGACTGTCTTGTTTTCAAGGTCGTAAACAAGAATGGTGGGTGCGGGCTTGTCGGTATCGGGAACAACCTGAGCGTATGTCGGCAGTTTGTCGATTGCCAGAATGTAGAGCTTGCCGTTCTGTGCGATAGCGCGGCGAACAATCTTGCCTTCGAGTTCGGCAATAGGTTCGTTGGTATATGCGGCTTCAAAAGCATATTCCTCGGCGGCGCGTACGTTACCGATGGTAGCGGCGGGGTCGGGATAGTTTTCGTAAACAACCTTGGGAGGTATGTACGATGTGCTTTCAAGCTTGATGTTGGGATAAGTATCCTTTGCGGCCTCGACAACAACTTCGACGGGTGCTTCCATCGCCTTGTAGTCGGGATGTGTGGCTGCGATGGTGTATGTGCCGGGTTCAATGCCGTCGAAAACAAATGCGCCGTTGTAATAGTTGTCGGTTGTATAGGTGGCTACAACTTCCTGACCCTTGTACAGGGTAACGGTAGCTCCGTTAAGGGGTTTCCAGATGTCTTCGGAAGCCGAATTGGGTTTGTAGTACTGGTCGTTGAATTTTTCGTGGAGGTCGCGTACGATACCGTAGATTGTGCCGGTCTTTTCTTTTTCCAGTCCAAAGAAGTCGGCGATACCGCGGGCATATGCGTAACCTTCTACATAGTCAACGTCCCAGTTCATGGCACGGTGGCGTGCGGGCTGGTAGGTGTGGAAGTAACCTTCAACAAGGAAGCCGGGTACATTGTGCTTCAGCACGCCCAGATAACCTTTGGCACCGGTATACTCGCTGGTGCTCGAGCTTCCGTAGAAGTTGATATCGCCGCGTAGGTTTTTGTTTTCAGCGGAGTAGTAAGTCCACACCATGTGGGGGTTACCCTGTGCATAACCCCAGCACTTGTCGGCCATTTCGCGGGAAGTCTGTTGGTGTTCGAGTGTTACACCGTCTTCTGCTATGGGGGTGTCATAGCCGCGATAGAGGAACAAGGGATAGTTTGTGCTTGTTCCTTCGGTAGCTGCGTTGGAGTGGATGGAGATGAACATATCAAAGTTGTTGGCATCCACTTCCTGACTGATTTCACTAAGCGAACGGTTGTAGTACTCAAGGTCGGCGGGTGCTGCGTCGCCAAGCTGACTGCCGGTACCGTTATCTTCGTGGTAAGGGCCGCATTTAACGTGGCTCATCACGATGTTGTTGCTCATGTCGCGGGCTGCGCCGATCTGATGGCGTTCGCCTTCCTGATTCAGTGTGCGGTCGAATTTAAGTCCGTACTGGATAAGACGTTCCATAACACCGAAACCTTTGCGGAGGTTGGTGTTCGATTCAAAGAAGTTTGTGGTATCGGTGCCCACTCGCTGGTATGCGCCGTGGCCGGTAACGGGGTTCGGGCGGTCGTTGGCTGTCCAGGAACCGTGGCCCGGGTTGATATAGACGCGGAGTTCGTCGGCGGTCTTTGCCGGAGCTGCCAGGGCAATCATAGTTGCTGCGGCAGCAATGAGAAGCTTTTTCATACTCCGTTGTTATTTAAGGTTAATAATGAAAAGTTCGCCCTCGGCGGTAGCGAAGGCAATCTTCTTGCCGTCGGCGCTGACGCTGGGGTACATGGCGATAAGAGTCTCGTTGGTGAGATCCTGACGGTTGCCATTGAGGTCGGATGCGACGATAGCCGACGAGGTAACGAATTCGCCGTTGTCTACGTCGTTCATACCAACAACCATATCATTGCCGAGCCACTTGGCGGCGCGGAGCATACCCAGGGCTACGGGGTTGGAACCGTCGGTGTTGCATACGAAGCATCCGCGGCCTGCGAGATAATATACAACCTTGGTGCCGTCCGGGCTGAGAGATGGCCACAGATAGCTGCCGCGGCCCTGAGGGTCGAGGGTAACGGTCTTGCCGTTGGCGGTGTATTCAAGATGGCCGTAGTTGATGGATACAACGGGCGCAGCGGTAGCCTTGGCGTTACCGAGGCTCTTTACCTGAAGCTTGCCCTTTTCAACAGCCGATACGCCTGTGGCGTTTAGTGCCACGCCGGCATTGAGATTGCGCGACGGTTTTACAAGCACTTTTTCCTTGCCCGAACGCAGGTCTACGCTGTTGAGCGATGTGTAACGCAGGTGATTCTTGCCTGTGGTGCTCTGACGGAACACCACGGTGTTCCCGTCGTTGCTGATCTGTACGTCGTAACCACTGGCGTTGTTGGTAACACGGACGGGGGAGCCGCCGTCAACACCGATTTTTGTAAGTCCTGTACCCGAAGCATCCGATACTACCACGAAGGAACCGTCGGGGCTGATGGTGGGAACGCTTACAATCATGCCCTGAGGCACGTCGACACGCTGCATCGAATTGATTTCGACAAGCTGGGCCGAAGCTGCCAGTCCAAATATAAATAGGGCGGCAGCAAGAAGCTGTTTTTTCATTAGTGAATTGATTTGGTTAATAGTATTTGTTTTAGATATTCTATTCAAGGTATCGTGCGCGCAATGTGCAAGGCGAAGTTACAAAAATTTCCGCCTGCTTTTTGCTTTTTAGCCAGTTTTTAGAGTTATTTAACACCGTGAATGTAGAGACGCCGCTGTAGAATTGCGGGCTCAAAGAATTAAAAGTGAGCAAACAGCATTTTCGCACACTTTTCGCACTCATGTATAGCCGCCCTGTCCTATCCATGCGCTAAATTTGCAAAATATATCACATTGTGCAAAACAATAACGATACAGCAAGATATAAATGAAGCGCTATTCAATTCTTATACCTCTTATTCTTCTGATCTTCGGATGTTCGGAATCTTCGCATGACCGACGGCTTGTCCATATTGCCGAAATTGTATCCGACGAACCAGAGGAAGCTTTGAGCTGCCTCGACAGCATCTGTCCGGACGATTTGGCCGAGGCCGACCGCCATTATTATGATCTGCTCTCTATAAAAGCAAACGACAAGGCGTATATCGATCACACTTCCGACAGCCTTATCCTGAACGTGATAAATTACTATGCCGCCCACGACAAAGAGAACTACCCCGAGGCACTGTACTACGGCGGAAGGGTTTACAGCGACCTCGGAAAACAGCACTGCAAATTTCATGTTCTCACCCCTGTGCGTTTATTCATCCTTGTCTGTTCTCGCCAGCGGCGCGCAGGGTGATACGCAGAGTGAGATTCTCTCGGTTCTGGGTATCGAGAGGAACAGGCTTGACGCTGTCAGCACTTTCAACAACCGGCTTGTAGAAGAATTATATTCCGCCGACAATATCTCAAAGGTCTCTTTGGCAAACTCGATATGGATTGACAATGCTTTCAGCGTCAATAAGGATTATATTTCCGGAAACGAAGGCAAATGCGATATTTTCAATGCGGACCTCGGTACGGATGCGACACGCGCAGCTGTCAACCTATGGGGAGCCGCCAGAACCGACGGCGTGATTCCGGAAATCCTCGGCAGCTGGCCAGGGGGAAACCCGGAAATGCTGCTTATGGACGCCCTCAGCTTCAACAGCCCCTGGGGACAGACTTTTCTGGAGAAGAATACTTCCGACGACTATTTCTACTGTGCCGACGGCAGTGTTACCCGCCCGCAGATGATGAATGCCGACAATTACAAGTTCAGCGCTGTGCGTGATAATGAACACGGTGCTTTCTGGCCGTCCCTGATGTTGGGAAACCATTCTTTCCAGTTGCTTGTCATACTGCCCGACCAGGGCGTTTCGCTGAAAGATTACCTTGCAGAATTGAGCGGGGAGGATTATCTCTCACTCACTTTCGACACCGAAAATGAGTATTACGACAGCTATGTCCGCTTTCCCAGATTCACGGTCGACAACGAGCTGGACGTTACCGGTATTGTAAGAGAGATGGGCGTGAGCAAGGCTTTCAACGGCGACACCGCCGAATTCCCGCTTATATCGGCAGGCAAGCCGGCCATCTCGCAAGTGAGACAGAAGGCTCGGATCAGTTTTACTGAAAAGGGTACTGATAAATGCCACGGCACCGGTATTGCTGTAGATTTCGGATTTCCCAGTAAAAATGGTTATCTGATAATCGACCGTCCATTTGCTTTCATGATACGCGAGGTGTGGACCAGGACCATCCTTTATTGCGGCTGTGTGAACTATTTACCCTAACATGTCCTACCCCAATCACAGCTCTGCAGATCATAATCCCGGATAATTTATTAGAAATTCCGCGCCGTTAACACAGTTTAATCAAGGGGGGGGTATTTGTGAACTTATGTTTAATTTTGTGCCGTAGCCATATGGTGCTTGACTGTTGCTTTTGACTGCCTTCCGCCCCCTGGCAGCTGTTCTATAATCAGGAATCGTTTTACCGGTCTTGCTAATAGTATATTCCATTAGAAGATATGTCATCCAGTCCACGCTTCCTATTACACAATAAAAAAGGTCTTAAGGACTGTAAGACCACAGATGCAATTAAAATGAACCATTTGTTACGCACTCTTACATTAGTATTATTATCGGCGGCAGCCGTTACGGGCCGCTCTGCCGAACCGACACACACCATTCCTGTCATTACAATCGACACCGAGAACGGCGTGCCCGTAGTAGACAAGGAAACCAACATTTCCGCAACGATGGCTATTGCTGTGCCGGAGGGTTATGTAACCCTCAACAACAAGGAGGCCAAGAACCTGAGCGATGTACAGCTTACCATCCGCGGCCGCGGCAACGCTTCATGGAATCTGGATAAGAAACCCTACAAACTCAAACTGGAAAACAAGACGGCACTACTGGGGATGCCCAAAAGCAAGCATTTTTCCCTGATAGCCTACGCGGGCAATTATGTAAGCTCTGTAGCAGGCATGGAACTTGCCCGCTGCACGGGCCAGGGCTGGGCGCCACA
>CALEUL010000030.1 GCA_937921035.1 uncultured Porphyromonadaceae bacterium | reverse complement strand
ATTTTATTTACTGCCAGAGCCGCTTAGGCTAGGCTAATTTTTAACGAACTATTGTGATTATATAACTGATTATTAAACCGACTGCCTCAACAAATAGTTCACACAACCCTCCTCCGCACTAAAAAATGCAATAAAAATGCAATAAAAATAGGCCCATTTCAAAAATTTTCCCCGAAAAGATTTGGTAATAGAATAAAAAGACGTAACTTTGCACTCGCAAAGCAAAAACGCCATAGGCGCAATGCCGGTCCTATAGCTCAGTTGGTCAGAGCACCTGACTCATAATCAGGGAGTCCTTGGTTCAAGCCCAAGTGGGACCACTCCTTAAAAATCAAGCAGTTACGAAACAAATCGTAGCTGCTTTTTCTTTTGCTTTGAACACAAATATGAACACAACTCCGCGCCAACTCGTGATGAATGCCGCCAATCGTATCCCCATGTGTTCAGCGGTCATTCATTTTCTTTTGTCTAACCGTATATATAAGATGTATTTTTTTGTAATGATATAGAGGAGAGAATAAATTCTTTTGATTTTAGAAATCTCCCCTAATATATAATATGTTACGAAACAATAGCGTCTTATTTAAAACTCATATCCAACTTTAATACTTATACCCTCTGTGTCTAGTAAGCGCGAGCTCCGAGTGTAATCCATATTAATGCCAGGATTAGTGAAGCGGTCGAAAGTTTCAAATTTAAGCTTTTCGAAAGTATAACCAATCGATAGAGTAACGGACTGTTTGCCGATTGTTTTCATGCGAACTCCAGCAGAGGCATTAGCGTAGAAGCCATCGCCATTGGTTACGAAATGCCCGAGTTTTACATCAACGAACGGCGCAAATTTGGTTTTCATAAATGTGCTGTGAAGATCGACAAAGATAGGGATACTGACTTTGCTATCGCGAGAGTCAAGGGCATATTCCATGTCTTTGGTATCGTACTTAGACATAAAGTGAAAACCAACACCTGCTCCTACATAAAAGAAGGGGCAAACTTGATAACCGTGAGTAGTGCTAATTTCGAATCGTCCAAATTCATAATCTCCGACGCCCAGAGTGTAACCGAGGTCGGCATAACCCCGATAGCCGCTTGTGGAATCATCCTGTGCTTTTGCCGAGAACCCAGCAATTATAAGGCACAGTAAAAGTAATGTTTTTTTCATTTAGAATTGAGATATTATAGTTGAATAGTTTAGTATTCCCGCATCCATTTCTTTTTATCGTCCGGACAACATAGAGGGCCAGTACGATTGCTGCAAGTAGCAACATGGGCGAAAATACTTATTTCATCGCTGTTTGATTTTGTATTTATTATTCTACTGTTATATCCTGCATCACAGACGCATTAAAGGTTGATCCTTGCTGAATCTTAGGCATACTACCTTTCATGCAGCCACTTATAAGACCAAGAGGGAACAATAATACCGATAGAACGATAACGCCGCCCAATTTGCTTCCTCCGTTTTTGCAACTGCTAAGACGAAGTGAAACACGCTTGTTGTCGATTGTTTTAGTAGTAGCGTGAGTAAGGCATATTTTACCTGCTTTGCCCCATGAACCATTTGAGTCAGCAGAAAACTCTATAAAAGCGGACGTTCCAGCCTTAATCAATACTTTTGTTCCATCTGCAGAATATACATCCGTTTCAACAATAGAGTTGATAGTACCTGTATCGGCTTTGTTGTCCGCTTTGAAATTTTCATTTACACGGAGAACCATTGGAGTGCCATTCTCCAACACGTTGCTTCTGTTGCTTGAGGTTTGTGCCAAAGCCTCAAATGGGGTACAGAACATGAGTGCCACAATAAGCACACATGAAACAATGCCTTTCCATAGTTCAATTTCTTTTTTCATCTGCTTGTAATGTTATTTGTTTCGTGCAATATTGCCATTATGCCTGTTTGACTTAGTCTGCACTATTGCCGACAAAACAAAAGCGCAGACTTTCGTCATACGCAGTCTTGGCTCACCACAAGCCATAATAATCCTACGAGAAAGTCCGCGCCGTATGGCACGCACTCACGGATTATTATATTAAGCTCGTTCTTATGTCGAGGTGGTGATTCAGACTGCGATTGAGCTAATATGTAAGGGCGCAATATCCCCAAAGGAATACTGCACCGCAAATTTACAAAGATTTTCTGACTTGGCAATGAATCAATTGCCTTTCTTTTCCATTGATAAATATTTACAGTTCTATTCTTTTTCAATGAGTGTTGCGCTCGATTGCATCTAAATCCTCTTTCAAAGGAATCAGATAATCATTGAGTAGGTCAACCATCTTTTCTGCCATCGCATTTGCGATTGCTTCCTCGCACTATTGGGATAGAGTCACCTCTACTGGCTTTTCTTTTGCTGATTTCATAAATTAAGCACTCAAAGATGTGTTGTGGAAAACAAGCATAACGAAGATTTTCCATCTTCATGATATCTTTGCCGAATGTATCTCTACGCTGATTTATTTGCATGAGAGGCTACCGCCGGTGCACCTATCTCTGTGCACCCAGTTCTGCGTTTCAGGGGAAAGTACAAATTCACTTTTTTATGTCGGCGGAGGTGTTTGTTTGTAAATAAGTGCTACCTTTGTATGATAAATTCAAAATAGACCAATGAAGTTACGAACAATCTTTCTTTCAGCCCTTCTCGCAGCATCATGGATATGCGCCGGCGCCGAAAGCCTTCTCAAGATTGCCGGTGCGGAAGCAACATCCATCGGCATCTACATCAAAGATTTAAAAACCGACAAAATTATAGCCGAGGAGAATTCCAGTATCGCTCTTACCCCGGCTTCTGTAATGAAAGCGCTCACAACGGCTTCCGCTCTGTCGATTTGCGGAGCCGATACTTGCTTCTCGACTGAGGTGGGTCTAAGCGGTTCTGTCGACAACGGTATATGCACCGGTTCGTTAGTGGTGCGTGCTACAGCCGACCCGACTATCGAAAGCGATAATTTCAAAAAGAACAAAGGATTTTGCGACAGTATTGTCGCATCGCTCCGCAGCATGGGTATCCGCAGGATAGAAGGCGGTATCTGTGTGAAGCAGAATCTCCGCGACGCCGGTCCTAACTGGCACTGGGAAATAGAAGATGTGGCGTGGCCCTACGGTGCGGCTCTGTTCGGCTTCAATTACCGCGACAACACTGTAACACTGACACCGGCCACTGGCGAGACAAAGCCCGAGGCTCCAGGACTCGAGGTTTGCGTGGAAAAAGCCAAAGACAACGATATGGTGCGCGGAATAAACAGCAACCGCCTTACTGTATACACTTCCAATCCATCCGACCAGAAATGGGTATTGAATGTAACCGTTCCCGATCCTTCCGCCGTGTTCCGCGCCCAAATGCGCCGCGCTCTCGTGCGTGCCGGAATTGAGGTGGGCAACGACAAAACGACGACAGATTCGTCGTTCACACCAGTTTACCGCCACAATTCGCCTGTTCTCGAAGATATTATGCACAGTCTGATGGTGCGCTCCGACAATCTTTTCGCCGAGGGCATTCTGCGGTTCATCGCGCCTGGAAGCAGCCGCGATGCCGCTATCCGACGGGAGCGTTCCCTGTGGGACGAACGTGGCATCTCCACGAAATACGCCACCATCAACGATGGCAGCGGCCTTGCGCGCAGCAACCGCCTGTCGCCTCTGTTCCTCGGCAATGTGCTTGAATGGATGGCCAAATCTACTATGGCAGAGACATACTGCTCGTTCTTTCCTCGTGCCGGCAAAGAAGGCACAATGCGCGGTTTCCTTGCAAAATCACCTCTGGCCGGGCAAATTGCGCTGAAAACAGGCAGTGTCGGCGGTGTACAATGCTATGCCGGATACAAACTGGACAAGGACAACAACCCTACACACGTTATCGTGATTATGGTTAACAGCTTTTTCTGCCCGCGACGTGAAGTACGCATTGCTTCCGAGAAACTTCTTACAGACATATTCCTTAATAAATAAGCTATCCCGATGAACGATATAACAGAGTTACTGAAACTTAACCTTGAGATAGAAGGCTTGTTGCGCATTCTCGACAGCCGCGACAGCGATGCCGCCTCCGAACGGCTCGGCACATGCTTCTGCGAATTCTCTCAGAAGATGAACGACTTTCTTCTTGATTTATCGGCCACCAAGGATAACAATGAGTCTGCCGAGGAAACCGCAGAGCACGAACCTATTGCCGAAATATCTGTACAGGAACCCGTTATTATGGCAGAAGCCAAAACAGAGCATACTGCGCAACCCGAACAAAAGAAAAACGATGCTCCTGTTCTGAACAATGTCTCGCTACTTAAGAGCTTCACGCTCAACGACCGTTTCCGCTTCCGCCGCGAACTTTTTGCCGGTAACGACGACGATTTCAACGAGACTCTGCAGCTGATAGCCGACATGGAATCATATACCGAGGCGGAAGATTATCTCCTCGGCGACTTGATGTGGGACCGCGAGAATCCCGCAGTGGCCGATTTTCTTGAAATTCTTGCCAACAACATGCCGCGATGAGTGCCGGGAAACTATATATTGTGCCCACGCCTGTAGGGAATATGGACGACATGGCGCCGCGCGCGATAGAAACGCTGCGGAATGCCTCTCTCGTACTTGCCGAAGACACCCGCACATCCGCAGTGCTGATGAAACGTTTCGACATAAGCACGCCAATGAGCAGCCACCACAAGTTTAACGAGCATAAAGATCTGTCGCCCATACTGGACCGTATTGCCGCCGGCGAAAATATTGCCCTTATCTCCGATGCAGGCACGCCCGGTATCTCCGACCCGGGATTCATGCTCGCGCGCGAATGCCGGCGCCGCGATCTACCGGTGGAAACCCTGCCCGGGCCTACGGCATTTGTACCCGCTCTTGTTAACTCGGGACTGCCATGCGACCGTTTTTTCTTCGAGGGCTTCCTGCCCGTAAAAAAAGGTCGTGCCACACGCATGCAATTCCTGGCGGAGCTTCCCGTAACATTCATTATATATGAATCGCCGTTACGTCTGGTTCGCACTCTTACCGAACTCGCCCAATACTGCGGCGACGACCGTGCCGCTTCGGTAAGCCGCGAGATATCCAAACTGCACGATACCACCGTACGCGACAGCCTTGGAGCGCTACGCGAATTCTTCACGGTGAACCCTCCAAAAGGCGAAATTGTTATTGTTGTATCACCAAAGGAACGTCCCGACGCATCGGAACGTGTCCACCGGAACAAATATCAGGATATTAAAGACGATTAAACTAACATCAACTAATTTATTTGAACATGAAAAAATTTCTCATCTTATGTCTTGCGGGCGCCATGCTGTGTACCGCAGGTTGCGGAAACAAAGAGAAAGATCAGCAGCTTAAAGATGCTCAGGCGTTGGCCGAAGCATCCAGAGAGGAGCTTTCCAATGCTGTAGCCGACCGCGACCAGCTTCTGTCGCTTGTTACCGAAATTTCCTCCGGTATGGAAGAAATAAAACATCTTGAGAACATACTCACTGTTCAGGCCGGCAATGAAACCCCAAGCCAGAGAGAACAGATAAAGGCCGACATCGCCGCCATACAGAAAACACTCCAGGAACGCCGCGAAAAACTTGCCGAACTGGAAAAGAAATTCAACAATTCCAAGCTCAACAACGCCAAACTGCAGAAAACAATCGAATCGCTTACTGCACAAATTAACTCCCAGGCTCAGGAAATAGAAACTCTCCGAGCCAACCTCGACTCCGCGCAAAGCAAAATAGGTGCCCTCGACGCCCAGGTCGACTCTCTGCATGCCACCGTTAACAACGTTACAGCCCAGCGCGACTCCACAAGCGCAGAGAATACAGCTCTCACAAACGAACTGAACACGTGCTACTATGCTATCGGCAATAAATCGGAACTGAAAGAAAACAAGATTCTCGAGACCGGTTTCCTGCGCAAGAGCAAGATTATGGAAGGCGACTTCGACAAATCCTTCTTCACCAAAGCCGACAAACGCACACTTGTAACTATCGACCTCAACTCCAACAAAGCCGAGGTACTCACCAAACAGCCCAAGGACTCCTATGCAATCGTCGAGGCCAACGGCCACAAAGTACTCAGGATCACCAACCCGGCCCTGTTCTGGTCGCTGTCAAACTACCTTGTTATCAAAATCGACTAACATATAACCTGATTCCGTCGACGCCCGGTGGCAACAGTATGCTTCCGGGCGTTATCTGACTAATAATAACCAATCCTAAGATGCAGATGAATATCAGTAAAGTAACCGAACGAGTTACGTATTGCGGAGTAAATGACCGCACTTCCGCACTTTTCGAGGGACTTTGGACACTCGGCAACGGCGTTACGTACAACAGCTATATCGTACGCGGCAGCGATGCCTGCGCGATTATCGACGGATGCGAGGCAGGCCACTCCTCCGTTTATGTAAATAATATACTGAAGGCCCTCGACGGCCGCTCGCCGCAGTATGTTGTGGTGAATCACGTCGAACCGGACCATTCCGGCGCGCTGCCAATGCTGCGCACTGTTTTCCCGGATATAAAATTCGTAGGCAACGCAAAGACGCTGGATATGCTCCGCGGTTTCTACGGCTTCTCTGACGGACTTATCGAGATTCACGACGGCGACACAATTTCGCTCGGCGACCGCACGCTCTCTTTTATCCTCACGCCGATGGTACACTGGCCCGAGACCATGATGACTTTCCTGAAAGAAGAAGGTGTACTGTTCTCCGCCGACGCTTTCGGATGCTTCGGCGCACTAAGCGGCGCCGTTACCGACGACGAAATGGACGCAACACGCTTTTTCCCCGAAGCCTACCGCTACTATGCCTGCATAGTGGCGAAATACGGCGTATTCGTGCAGAAAGCGATAGAAAAATGCGCCGCCATCGACATAAAATACATCTGCTCCACACACGGCCCCGTATGGCACAGCCATGTTGCCGATATAGTGGACATATATTCTAAAATGGCACTATGGCATGGCGAGAACGGCGTTGTAATCGCCTACGGATCCATGTACGGTAACACTGCGGCAATGGCCGAACAACTTGCCGCGCGTCTTGCCGAAGCCGGAGTGCGCAAAATCCGTATGTACGACCTCTCGCATAGCGATATCAGCTTCGTGCTGGCCGATATTATGCGTTTCAAAGCTGTTGTACTTGCTTCGCCGACATATAACGGCGGCGTTTATCCGCCAGTAGAGACCTTTGCCATTGCGCTTACCGAACGTGGAATCACAAACCGCGCCGTTGGGGTGATGGGATCCTATACATGGGGAGCCGCAGCCGCGCGCAAGCTGACCGAGATGTTCTCGAAGACGAAAGCAACGGTACTCGAAAGTCAGGTACAGATGAAACAGCACCTCATAGACGAAGTTTCCGACAGCATCGGCTCCCTCGCCGGCCAAATCGTTGAATACCTTAATAAATAGACGTCTGTTTTCGTAATTTCTAAAACAGCGTTGGCTTATTATGTGATTTCTTTGTACCTTTGTGAAATGGAAAAAGACAAGTCTAAATACAATGATACCAACGCGCAGTTTGCCGGTGCACTGGCACGCTGCCGCGAGATTTTTGCCGCCAAACTCGACGACTACGGCCCATCGTGGCGCATAATGAGGCCCGAGGCCATTACCGACCAGCTTTTTATCAAGGCCAAACGCATCCGCTCGCTCCAGACCAAGGGTTGCTCCGCCGTAGGCGAAGGCATTCTGCCTGAATTCATCGCCATTGTAAACTACGGAATTGTGGGCGTAATACAATTGCGGCACGGCTATGCCGACACAAAGGACATGGGCGCCGAAGAAGCGCTCAAGCTCTACGACGAAGTAGCCGAAGAAGCGCGCACCCTTATGGTTGCCAAGAATCACGACTACGACGAGGCATGGCGTGGAATGCGTGTACTCTCGTACGTAGACCTTATCCTCACCAAGATAGAACGCACAAAAGAAATAGAAGACCATTGCGGCGTTACAAAGGTGAGCGAAGGCATCGACGCCAACTACTTCGACATGGTGAACTACGCCGTTTTCGGCGTTATACGCCTCACCGAAAATGACTCCGCAGACAAAGCATAGGCTCCTTCAGGTTTCTGTACTGCTGTGCCGCCTTATTGTCGGCGCAACTTTCGCCATATCAGGATGGGCCAAAGCAATAGACCCGTTCGGCTTTGTGCTTAAGGTTGGCGATTATCTTGCGGCATGGAATCTCAACGTGCCTCACGAAGCGATAGTTGCCGGCTGCGTGGCGCTTGCCTGCATTGAATTCTGCACAGGCATCCTTGTGGCTGTGGGAGCTCTGAAGCGTTTTTCGGTTATCACTGCCGCAGGTATGATGCTTTTCATGCTGCCGCTCACGCTTTATATCGCCATTTTCAATCCCGTTGCCGACTGCGGTTGCTTCGGCGATTTCATTATCATATCCAACTGGGCTACATTTTGGAAAAACGTCGTCCTTTCGGCCATGATAGTGTTCCTGCTCTTGTACAACCGCAGTGTAGGGGGTATCTACCCCGCCCCGGTTCAATGGCTTGCCATAACACTGACATTCGCGTTCCCGCTGTTTCTGGCCCTCGCAGGCTATCAGATACAGCCTCTTGTGGATTTCCGGCCCTATAAAACCGGCACGCGCATTTTTGCCGCGGCCGAACACAGAGGCACCGACTATTACATATACAGTAAGGACGGAAAAGAGGAGCGGTTTACACTCGACGCGCTGCCCGACTCTACGTGGACCTACGTAGGCGAAAACCTCGCCGACGATAATGGCGGCAACGCATTTGATGCCGGTATCACCGTCTACGACAGCGATGGCGAGGACATCACACAGTACATCGTTTCCGACGACTCCCCACAGCTGTTCCTGATGATTCCGGAACCAAGTATGCACTATCTGTCATATGCCCACGAGGTTAGCCAGCTGTACGACTACTGCACAGCAAACAGCATAGAAATGATAGCCGTTGTGGGCGACACAGGCAGGAAACTGCACCGACTTGTCGACTGGTGCCGTCCGCAGTTTCCGGTATACTCGGCCGATGCAATCGCACTGAAACAGCTTGTCCGAGGTCCCGAAGCGCTGGTTTTTACCGAACACGGCATAATACAATGGAAACGCACCCTTTCGTCTATGCCGCAACATTTTACCGCAGAAGACGGCCCGGGCGCACTGAAACAACTCCGCTCGCCCGACGACGGTTTCATCCACTGGACCGCCGCAGGCATATATCTGTGTGCGATGTTCGTTCTGTACCTCCTGAGCCTGTCGCCTAAAATCTTAAAGTTATTTATACGCCGCAATAAATGAAAATTTTGTATCTTTGCAACCTCAAAGAACAAAATCTGCAAACACAGCAATAACAATAACTACGTAAACAGAAATAACAATGAGAAAGAACATCGTTGCCGGCAATTGGAAAATGAACACCACAGTTCCCGAAGGTGTAGCCCTTGCCAAAGAAATGAACGAAGCCCTCAAAGGCTTCAAGGCCAACTGCGACGTGATTATCTGCACGCCCTTCACCCACCTCGTACCTGTTGCCGACGCTATCGACCAGACAATTCTCGGTCTCGGTGCCGAAAACTGCGCTAACCACGACAAAGGCGCATATACCGGCGAAGTTTCCGCCGCAATGGTAGCCTCCACCGGTGCCAAATACGTTATCCTTGGCCACAGCGAGCGCCGTCAGTACTACGGCGAAACCAACGAAAGCCTCCGCGAGAAAGTAGCTCTTGCTCTTGCCAACAACCTCACCCCCATCTTCTGCATCGGCGAAGTATTGGAAGAACGTGAGAACGGCACATACAACGAAGTTGTTGCAAAGCAGGTTGAGGAAGGCCTGTTCAACCTCAGCGCCGAAGACTTCGGCAAAATCATCCTGGCTTACGAACCCGTATGGGCAATCGGTACCGGCAAGACCGCTACCGCAGAGCAGGCCGAGGACATGCACGCTCACATCCGCGCTACCATCGCCGGCAAATACGGCAAGGAAGTAGCCGACAACTGCTCCATCCTTTACGGTGGCAGCTGCAAGCCCTCCAACGCTGCCGAACTCTTCGCAAAACCCGACGTAGACGGCGGCCTTATCGGCGGTGCTTCCCTCAAGTGCGCCGACTTCATGGGCATTGTAAAGGCATTCTGATTATTACATCGAACAAGTATCCCGGCCGCCGCGTCCGGCGGCCGGGATTTTTCTAATTATCAACATGTACCGCAAAGTATTAACCCTGGCGCTTCTGTCGACCGGCATATTCGCCGCCAAGGCCGACGACATACCCGAATCCATCGTGGCGGATATAGAGGCCGGAGGCACAATAACCATAAGCCAGCCGGCGCGTCTCGACAGCCTTCTGCGCCGCCCAGCCGCCATCGTGCGCAACGACGACGGCAAAGAAAGTTCCGCTGCCGACCATGCCGCGGCAACGACGCGCTCCGCACGGTCGGGCTATCGCGTCCAGCTTTTCGAGGACAACAACCCGCGTACCGCCCGAAACGCAGCTCAGGGTTATCACAACCGCGTACAGGCCGAGTTCCCGCAGATTCGTTCATATGTATCTTTCAATTCGCCCTACTGGCGTGTTAAGGCCGGCGACTGCCGTACTCGTGCCGAAGCCGAAGCCATGATGGCCGAACTGAAACAGGCATTCCCGAATCTGGCTCCCTACATGAGAATCGTACGCGACAAAATTAACTCTTTCGACTGATAAATGGACCAGCTGAACGAACAGCAGAACATCCGGGAAATTGCCGGACATATACGCGCCATCATTGAACTGATTGGCGAAAACCCAGAGCGCGAAGGCCTTGTGAAAACGCCGGAACGCGCCGCCAAAGCATTGTGGTACGCAACATCGGGATACCGCACCGAACCCGACGGAATTATCCGTCAGGCACTGTTCCAGCACGAAGGATCGCAGATCGTCGCCGTGCAGGACATAGAGTTCTATTCCCTTTGCGAACACCACATACTGCCTTTCTTCGGAAAGGTTTCAATCGCATACGTTCCCGACGGCAAAATCGTTGGTCTAAGCAAAATCGCCCGCATCGTCAATGTCTACGCACGTCGTCTGCAAGTGCAGGAACGCTTTACAGCGCAGATTTGCGACGAAATCAAACGCGTCGTAGGCGCAAAGGGCGTTATGGTGGTGTGCCGTGGAGAACATCTGTGCATGAAAATGCGTGGTGTGGAAAAACAGGACTCTTTCACAACCACAATCCATTACAACGGAGTTTTCGAGGACAGCGCACTCCGTGCGGAATATCTGTCCACTCTCCGTTGACACTCTGCCCTTGGCCGGGATGCCCAAATTCCTTTATTTCCCGTTACTAACGGTTGATATCGGTTAAAATAAATTAAGGTGTTTGCAAAAAAGGGAGTTTCCATGTAACTTTGTGAGTTATGAAATCGAGAATATTCACTTTTCAATCCCTTGCTCTTACTGCCGCAATTGCTGTAATCGCGACCGGTTGCCACGACGACAACGGCAAGAACCAGCCTCAGCCTGTTTCCGGGCTGCGAACGGTTCTGGTATATCAGGTTGCAAACAACAACCTCGGCAGCAGCCGGTACGACCTGGCCGACATAGTCGAGATGATAGACGGAGCGAAAAAAGGCGACATTCCCGAAAACAGCCACCTGCTTGTCTATAACGCGGGCTACAACTCCGACCCTACACTTGTGGAAGTTACCTCCGCAGGGCTTGATACCCTCAAGACATACTCCCGCGCCGTGTCGTCTGTCCGTTCGGAGCGCATGCTCGAAGTATTGGACGACGCCGAGACTTTCGCCGACACCGAGGAATTCGGACTCGTGCTGTGGAGCCACGGCTCTGGATGGCTTCAGGATGGAATCGAAGATTCCGCCGTCGTTGATACAAAGTCTTTCGGCTCGGACAACGGCAACACAATGAACATAACCACACTTGCAAAAGTTCTCGAACAAGGCCCCGAACTAAGTTTTCTATATTTCGACTGCTGCTATATGGCCTCGGTGGAAACACTGTATGAACTACGCAACACGTCTCCCGTAATTGTGGGAAGCGCCACCGAACTGCGTACAGATGGTATGCCATACCACGAGAATCTGTCCGCTTTCTTTTCCCCGGTTCCGGATATGGTAAAGGCAGCCACAAACACTTTCGAGCTTTATGACCAATGCAGCGGCATAGACCGCACATGCACCATGAGCGTTATCCGTACAGCTGCCCTCGACTCGCTCGCGCAGGCCACAAAAGCCATATACGCCTCGGCCAACGGCAACATGCCGGCGTCGTACACCCCGCAGAGATTCATGAACCGAGGTATATCCAACTGCATGTACTTCGATTTCGCCCAGTATGTGGAAGCACTATGCACAAATACCGACGGATCCGAACGTTTCACCGGCGCAGCAGGGATGCTGGCCGATTTCAACGAAGCCATGAGCCATTGCGTGATATATGCCGCCGCCACACCAATGCTGTGGAACACAGTGCCGCTGGATTATCACTGCGGTCTGTCCACATATATCCTCGCCAACCCGAATTACTCTCGTAACGTAAAATATTATACACTCAGCTGGTACTCCGACGTTGTATCCAGCTTAAATTTTAAATAAATGTTTCTCCAGATTCCCGAATCTCCAATAGCGCTGACCGACAGCGTTCCAACTGTTAAGCAGGAAATTTCCATGCTCAAATCGCTTCCTGTCGACGAAGTGATATCCAAAATTGTCAACGGAGCCGTAACCCTCGTTATAAATCTTGCTATCGCTATTGCGATATTTTATGGCGGACGCTTTATTATACGGAAAATACATAATCTGCTGGAGTCTATTTTCCGACGCCGCAATATCGACCCCTCCCTTGCATCGTTCCTTCTCCACATGGTACAGGTGGTGCTGTACTTTATCCTGATTGTAACCATAATCGGTGTTCTCGGAATCGAGACGTCCTCGTTTCTGGCACTGTTTGCCTCGGCAGGCGTCGCTGTCGGCATGGCACTCAGCGGCACTCTCCAGAATTTTGCCGCCGGCGTACTGATATTACTGCTCAAGCCCTACAAGGTAGGCGATTATATCGAGGTTATGAGCTATGCCGGCACCGTCCGGGAAATCCAGCTGTTCCACACCGTCATAACCACACCCGACAATAAGTCGATAATTATTCCGAACGGCTCGCTCTCCACAGGATCTGTAAACAACTATTCGCGTGAGGAATACCGCCGCGTCGACTGGACCGTAGGCATATCCTACGGCGACAGTGTTGATATTGCCCGCGCCCGAATCCTCGAGCTTCTCGCATCCAACGCTGCCGTTATTCAGAATATCGACGGCAAGCAGCCAGATGTCAAGGTATCGGCACTCGCCGACAGCAGTGTCAACCTCCGAGTAACGGCATGGGTGCTATCCGCCGACTACTGGGGCGTTTTCTTCGATATCAACGAAAAAATATATAACGAGCTTCCCAAGTGCGGCATAAACTTCCCCTTCCCGCAGCTCGACGTACACGTAAACCCTAAAGTATGACATTATGCGCAACTTTCCAATCATAGCTATGGCAACGATATTTGCCGCCACCGGATGCGGCAACCGACATAACCAGGCATCCTACCCCGTCGCCCCGCAGGACAGCACAGTATACTCCTGTTTCGGCATCGAGGTAGCCGACCCTTACCGTCCGTTGGAAAACGATACGGCCGCCGCAACACTCGAATGGGTGAAAGCTGAAAACGAGGTTACAAGAGCATATCTCGACAAGATACCCTTCCGCAACAGGATTCATAACCGCCTCGACACCCTCAACCGATACACCCGCAACGGTCTTCCCTGGAAAGGCAACGACGGCAAGTATTACTATTTCGCCAACGACGGACAGCACAACCAGAGTGTTCTGTACCGCATGGATAAGCTCGACGGTCAACCCGAGGTATTTCTTGACCCGAACAAACTCAGCGATGACGGAACTGTGGCTCTGACGGGCGTTTTCCAGAGCACCGACGGAAAGTACACCGCCTACACCATATCGCGCTCCGGCAGCGACTGGACCGAAATATATGTGATGGACACCGCTACTGGCACTCTGCTTCCCGACCATATCGAATGGGCCAAATTCACCGACGCCCAGTGGAAGGGCGACGGTTTCTACTACAGTGCATATCAGGCTCCAGAAGCTGGCAAGGAATTCTCTAACGCCAACGAGTTCCACAAAGTATACTACCATAAGCTCGGCACGCCGCAAAGCCAGGATAAAATCGCATACGAAGACCCAAAACAGCCGCTGCACTTCCACTCGGCGGCGGTTGCCGAGGACGGCAGCGCCATCGCAATACTCGGCGGCGGCGAAGGCATAGGCGAATCGGTAATTCTTTCCGACCTCCGCTCCAACAGCGGATGGAAAACTATGGAAGCCAGCCAGGACTATCTCAACCAGATTGTGGACATCGTAGACGGCACAGCTTACGTGCTCACCTCCAACGGCGCTCCCCGCAACCGTTTTGTCGCTGTTAAGGCATCCAGCCCAGCCAAAGAAAACTGGAAGGAAATCATAGCCGAGGACCCAGACGGCGGTGTTCTGACATCGGTACAGTTCGCAGGACCCGACCACTTTATCGCCGTTTTCGACCGCGACGCCTCCAACCACGCCTATCTGTATTCCACCGACGGCAAAAAAATCCGCGAAATCGAGTTCCCCACCTACGGCACAGCCTCTTTCTCGGCCGGACGCAAGGAGAACGATGTTTTCTATTCTTTCTCGTCCTTTGTATATCCGTCAACAATATACAGTTACGACATCGCATCCGGAGACAGCAAGCTATACAAAACCACAGAGATAAGCGACTTCAACCCAGAGGACTACATAACAGAACAGGTATTCTATCCATCTGCCGACGGCACTAAGATTCCAATGTTCACAGTGCGCCGCAAGGATGTGAAGCCTGACGGAACCAACCCCGTATACCTATACGGCTACGGCGGCTTCAACATAACGCTCAACCCCTCCTTCAACCCCAACCGCCTGCTGTGGCTCGAAAACGGCGGCATCTACGCACAGGCAAACCTGCGCGGCGGAGCCGAATACGGCGAAGACTGGCATCTCGCAGGCACTAAAATGCAGAAAGAAAATGTATTCAACGACTTTATCGCCGCCGCCGAATACATGATTCAGAACAACTGGACCAAGCCCGAACTGCTAACCATCGAAGGCGGCAGCAACGGAGGTCTGCTTGTGGGTGCTACAGTTAACAAACGTCCCGACCTTTTCAAGGTTGCCATACCTCGTGTGGGCGTTATGGACATGATGCGCTACCACCTCTTCACAATCGGTTGGAACTGGGCCGCCGACTACGGCACTTCCGAGGATTCCGAGGAAATGGCCCGCTATCTGCTCGGCTACTCTCCCCTGCATAACATCCGCAACGACGGAACACCCTACCCCGCCATTCTTGTAACGACCGCCGACCACGACGACCGTGTCGTTCCCGCGCACAGCTTCAAATATGCAGCGGCTCTCCAGGCCGCCGACACAGGCGATGCGCCAAAACTTATCCGCATCGACAGCAAGGCTGGACACGGCGCCGGCAAGCCCATCGCGAAAGTTGTGGACGAATATGCAGATATCTATTCCTTTATCTACAAGAATCTCGGCATAACGCCCGATACCGCGGAATGACGACACGGAAAGTATTCCCGCTCTGCATTTGCCTCGGCGCCCTGATGCTCGGAGGATGCTTCACCGGTGTGGAAAGCACTCCGCGCATCGACGACGCGGCCGTAAAACGCGAGCGCGCCGCCGGCACAACGGCAGAGCAGACATTCCTTTCCGACATAAAACCAGAACCACCGTCGCAATGGCGCCCAGGCAAAGCTTTCCGCGTTACCGACAACCGCATCAGCCGCATATTCACCTCCGGCACACCCGCTGCCGACAGTCTCCGGGGAACCGACTTGCTGTTTGCAGGAACATCGCCGGCACGGTCGCTTACGGGCGACGATGCCACTGACATACGCTTTGCCACCGCCGACGGCCGACAGCTGAACTACCGCGTTGCCGCCACCGATGCTGCACGCCTCGACACCATGCAGGCGCTCGAGATTCCATTCACCATCGACCTAAGTTTGGTGGAAAACATCGACAAAGCTCTCCGCGGCAAAGAATATTATATCCGCACCAACGCCTGGTACGGTACCGACGGCATGCGCCAGGAAAACGGGCTGCGCCACATTCTTGTGAAGGTAGACAGTGTTGTTCCTGGCGACGCCTACTTCCCGGCCCTGGTATGTTTCTCGGTATGCGACCCGGCTCTGAGCCAACGTACAGGCAACCACGAACATGCCGTGTTCTTGTCGGTAGGCAATTCCAAATCTGCCACTCGCAACTTCGATGTTCTTTTCTCGTTCGATAATCCGCGAAAGGCGCATCCCGAAATCAGCGACGACGTGTGGGAGCTTATCATATCCTCGAAAGTACGAGAAGGGATGAGCCGCGAGGAATGCCGCATGGCACTCGGACAAGCACCGGAAATACTGCGCACGCCAAGCTACGGCGGTATGCGCGAGGTCTGGAGCTATTCCGACGGAATTTTCCTTATCTTCGAGGACGGCTACCTTACACGATACCGTCTGTAACACCTGAATACCGATGAAACTCGTATTTCTTGGCACAGGCACATCCACAGGCGTTCCGCAGTTGCGCTGTCGCTGCGCCACCTGCACTTCGTCCGACCCACGCGACAAACGGCTGCGGGCCTCTGTGATGATTCAGACAGAAGAAGGAGCACCCTGGATTCTGATAGACTGCGGACCCGACTTCCGCCAGCAGATGCTGAACAACGGCAGCCCAGATCTTGCCTGTGTTCTGATAACCCACACACACTACGACCACGTGGGAGGTATCGACGACCTGCGCCCGTATTGCCCCACCGCCCCCGACGGGCACTTCCCCGTATATTGCCGCAAGGACGTAGCAACCGACATGCGCAACCGAGTGCCCTACTGCTTCGCCAGAAAACTATATCCAGGCGTACCGACATTCAACATCCACGAAATCGACGCTCCTCAGCCTTTTATAATCGAGATACCGGGATTCAAACCCGTGGAAGTGAAGCCGCTGCGGATTATGCACGCGGCGCTGCCTATTCTCGGTTTCAGAATCGGAAAACTTGTATATATCACCGACTGCAGCCATATGCCGCAGGAAACACTCGACGAAATACGGGGAGCCGAAGTGCTTGTTATCAACGCACTGCGCCACACCGAACATCCATCACACATAAACCTTTTGCAAGCTCTCAATGTTATAAAAGAGACCGGACCTGCACAGGCTTACCTTACCCATATGTCGCATCAGATGGGTCCGCAGGCAGAAACCGAGAAACTTCTGCCTTCAGGTACAGCTTTTGCCTTCGATGGTCTTACCGTCGAAATAAACGACTAAACAAACATCTATGGCTACAAAAGTTACTTTCCTCGACAATTCGGGCTTCCTTCTGGAAACCGAAAAAGAATTCCTGGTGTTCGACCTCTACAAAGATCCCGCACACGCTGTTGAAAAAGCTCTTGAGCGCGAACCCGAGAAACCAGTGGTATTCTTTGTATCACACAACCATCCCGACCACTTCAACACCGACATTTTCAATCTCGGGCAGAACCACAGGCGCATATACGTGCTTTCCAACGATATTCCCACACGCGAGATTCACGACGATATGCCCATCGACTGGATGAGCGCGGGCGACATTATCGAAGGTATATTCAACGACATCAAAGTTCAGGCATACCATTCCACCGACGCCGGTGTCAGCTACCTCGTCACCCTCGGAGACGGCTCTACAATTTTCCATGCAGGCGACCTCAACTACTGGCACTGGGACCGCGAGTCCAGCGAAAGCGAGATAGAGAAGGCCCACAACGCATACACCGTTATTGTGAACCGCATCGCTTCCGGACACAAGGCAATCGACACGGTATTCTTCCCCGTGGATGTACGCATGGGCGCGAACTGTGCCGCCGGCGCCGAACAGTTCCTCGAAGCCATTGAAGTTAAGAATTTCTTCCCTATGCACTTCAAAGGCAACTACGAGCAGGCCTGCGATTTCCAGCACTACCGCATACCAACATATGTGGCCAATCGGACAACCATGCACTGCCTCCATAAACCCGGCGAACACATATCCATCTGAAAACAGCCTAACATCACCCCGCCTGGCACATAGCCAGGCGGGGCTTCCGTCTCAACAACAACAAAACGTTTCTACATCATGCCACTAACACGTCAGACCGTACTTACAGCGGTTGCCTCCTGCCGTGCGCCACTGTTGTCATTCAAACCGGTAACACCCCAAAACATACCGGCAATAAAAAAAATTCTGCCGAAAAGCCACTCGCGCAGCTGCGACTATACAGTAGGAGGCATTGTAATGTGGGCAAATCTTTTCGACTACCAGTACTGCATCGTTCAGAATACACTTTTTATAAAAAGTCTCAGCGAGGACGGCAGCGGCCGAACGGCATTCCTTGTCCCGGTAGGCGATATGCCCATGCAGCGCAAAATCGAACTTCTGCGAAGCTACTGCCGCTACAACGACATTCCACTGCTGTTCACGGCTGTTCCCGAAGACATTATCGACAGCCTCAGACCTTTCGGTCCTTCCGTTATTACAGAACTTGCCGACTGGGCCGACTACATATACGACGCTACCGCTTTGGCAAACCTTACAGGAAAAGCGTACAATAAAAAACGCAATCACGTAAACCGTTTCATTGCCGACAATCCGGGCTACAAACTCGAAGAGATAACCGACAAGAACCGTGGCGAACTGCGGAGCTTTTTCAACGGCCTCGGAATCGAATCTGCAAAGGCCGATATGGAAATGGCCGAATTCGAATGGACCTGCTGCGCCGACGCCATAGACCGTTTCGGGGAATATGGCTTTACGGGAGCCCTGCTCCGACAGGGCGACGGCAGGATAGCCGCCTTCACAATGGGCGAACCGGCAGGAGACACACTTGTGCTGCATATCGAGAAAATCGAGCACCTGGTATCAGGCGCCGGCGAGGCTATCAACAAATTTTTTGCCGAAAAAATGCTTGCGCAACATCCGTCGCTTCGGTATATTAACCGCGAGGACGATGCCGGAGACCCAGGACTGAGACAGGCGAAACTATCATATCATCCCGCTTTTATGCTCAGGAAATTCAACGTTGAATTTACCTGATTCCATTTATCAGGACCAAGCAATTATTTTTGCTGAAAAAAAGTTGTGATTTTCTTGCAACATTCATACGATTGTTGATAAATTTGCAGTGAAAATACCGGCGGCACAACACCGCCGCAAAGAACTTATAGCAATTATAATATGATATTCAATTTTCGAATAGTTTCCGACGAAGAGGACCACTTTAAACGCGAGATCAAAATCGACGCGACGGCCACCTTCCTTGACCTTAAGAAAGCCATTTGCGAATCGGTAGGCTATGACAAAAACCAGATGAGTTCCTTTTTCCTGTGCGACCGCAACTGGGAAAAAGAAAAAGAAATAACGTCTGAAGACATGGACACCGAACCAGATCAGGAAGTATGGCTGATGGACGAATCCGTCCTCGCCGATTTCATTGATGACGAAGGACAGAAACTGCTCTATGTTTTCGACTATTTCACCGAACGCGCATTTTTCATAGAAATGACCGAGATCCAGACTGGCAAATCGCTCAGAGACCCCTTCTGCTCGCTGTCTATCGGTCAGGCGCCACCGGAATTCGTGGACATGGACGATTTCAACGACAAAATCGACACCAAAACCGCTGCTGCAGCTGCCGCTACCGACCTCGACGAGGACTTCTACGGCGAAAGCGAGTTTAACGACGACGAGTTCGATGCCCAGGGCTTCGATGAAATGACCTTCGACGAATAAATTTCGTCCACACAACGTTTCTTCTTCTCCAAACGGCATTCAATACCCCGACGACGGCGTTTGTAAAGCCTTCGTCGGGTTCTTTTTTATAGCAGCACATTATGTTAGAAGCAATAAACAACTTTCTCACCTCCGGCTGGATATCCACGATATTCGCCTTTGCCGCCATTGCCTCGACCATAATAATTGTATTTATCATTCTTTCCGAAAACCGAAACCCCGTGAAATCGCTCGCGTGGGTTACAGTGCTGCTGCTCCTGCCCGTGGTGGGGGTGATACTCTACATCTTTTTCGGTCGCAGCATAAAGAACAAACACATGATATCGCGTCGCAACCGACGCAAACTACGCCGCAACAAACCTGCATTCAACACCAACGTGCACCAGCTCGGCCTGTCCGAAGAAACGGCCCTACAGGTTAACCTCGGCCGTTCCATGCAGGGAGCCATGTTGTTCCCTTACAACACCGTACAGGTGTTCCCGGACGGCCGCGGCAAATTCGATTCCCTTATAGCCGACCTGCGCGGCGCAACTCACACCATAAACCTACAGTATTATATATTCGAGGAGGACAACATCGGCCGCGAAATCGCCGATGTGCTGATACACAAAGCAAGGCAGGGTGTGAAAGTAAGGGTTATCTACGACCACGTTGGCTCCATACACGTGCGCAACAGATTCTTCCGGCGCCTGCGCGACAACGGCGTAGAGGCATATCCGTTCTTCAGAGTGTCCTTCCCCATGCTCGCCACTCGCATAAACTGGCGCAATCACCGCAAGATATGTATTATCGACGGCACAGCTGGATACATCGGCGGCATGAACATTGCCGACCGTTACATCGACGGCAAACCCAAGTTCAGCACATGGCGCGACACCCACGTACGTGTAACAGGCCCAATAGTTCACGAACTCAACTATTCCTTTGCCGTGGACTGGAACTTTATGTGCGGCGAGCTTATCGATGCCGACCCCGCCGAAGAGAACGCTAAACTGATACCTGCGCCCGATGCCGTGCGGAACGTGAGCATGCAGATGCTTACATCCGGCCCCACATCGCAATGGAGCAACATCGCTCTGGCATTCTACAAGGCCATCGCAAGCTCGTCGCGCCGCGTATATATCCAGACGCCCTACTTCCTGCCCACAGAATCGCTGCTGCGTGTGCTGCAAGCGTCGGCACTCTCGCATGTGGACGTGCGCATAATGATGCCGCGCCGAAGCGACTCGGCCATGCTCTCGTACGCCTCGGCGTCGTACATCTCCGAATGCCTTCGGGCCGGTATCAAGATCTATTTTTACGAACCGGGCATGCTGCATTCCAAAACGATGATTATCGACGACGAATTCGTAAGCATCGGTTCCACCAATTTCGATTTCCGAAGCTTCGACTGCAATTTCGAAGCAAACCTGTTTTTTTACAGCCGTGAATTCAACGCACGTATGGTCGACCGTTTCCGCGAAGATCTTAAACAGTGCACACGCGTGATTCCCGCCGTATGGCGCAAACGAAAAATAACATCACGCGTCGCCGAATCCATTCTGCGGCTGCTCAGTCCAATTCTGTAAACCTATATGTCAGTCAACAAACCCGACAACTCCAAATCGCGCGAGCGTTTCTGCTCGCTTCTGCGTGCCACAGGCCGCGAAAACATCGAATATGTAATAGAAGACCTCGACAGCTGGGGGTTCTTCGAGGCTCCGGCATCATCGCAGGGACACCACGCATTTCCCGGCGGCCTGCTAGACCACTCGCTTAACGTTTACGACGCAGCTATGGCAACACGCGAAGCCATGATTGCCATGCGTCCCGACCTTAAGGACGACCTGAAACCCGAAAGCATCGCAATCGCCGCCCTGCTCCACGATGTATGCAAGGCAGACTTCTACCAGCTTGTAAAGAAAAAGCGCCGCAACGAAATCGGCATATACGAGGAAATCGAAACTTACGAAATCCACGACGAGAATTTTCCCGTTGGACACGGCGAAAAATCGGTGATTCTGCTCCTGCAGTCCGGCCTCGACCTCAACGACGATGAAATATATGCCATCCGCTGGCACATGGGACCGTGGAATCTTAACCGCGACGATGAAAGATTTTACCGCCAGGCAGGAAAAATTACACCCCTGCAAACGCTCATTCATACCGCCGACACTCTTGCGTCCGGAATAATCGAACGTCCCGGCAAAATTATTTGACGACATATGTTTTTGAATACCAAAGCATTAATTAAAAAGGCGAAAATTTCTTCAAAAAAAGTTGCCGAAAAATTTGGTCAGTCTCCGAAAAGTGACTAACTTTGCATCGCAAAAGCAAAAAAGACCACTGCGAAAATAGCTCAGTTGGTAGAGCACGACCTTGCCAAGGTCGGGGTCGCGGGTTCGAGTCCCGTTTTTCGCTCGAAAAAGAGAACATTAAAATACGCTTCAGCAGACACGCAAAAGCAGCTTTTAGCACTTGCGAAAATAGCTCAGTTGGTAGAGCACGACCTTGCCAAGGTCGGGGTCGCGGGTTCGAGTCCCGTTTTTCGCTCAATTCTCTGCTTTGCTTGCAGCTGAACAACCTGTCCGGGTGGTGAAATTGGTAGACACGCTACTTTGAGGGGGTAGTGGCAGAAATGCTGTGGGAGTTCGAATCTCCTCTCGGACACTTAAAAATCCGCAAATTGTTTCAGTTTGCGGATTTTTATTTTTTATACATCAGATATGGCAAACAGTCCGATTGTTGGAAGATACGCCCCCTCGCCTTCGGGAAGAATGCATTTGGGGAACATTTTCACGGCACTGATGTCGTGGCTATCGGTTCGCGCAGCAGCCGGAAAGTGGATTCTGCGAATCGAGGATCTTGACCCCCAGAGATCAAAAACAGAATATGCGCGCCTTATAGAGGACGACCTGCTGTGGCTCGGACTGGACTGGGACGAAGGAGGTATGAATGATATCGGAGCCAACGGACCTTATTGCCAGAGCCGCCGCCACGATATATACCTGCAATTTTTGGAACAGCTGGCCAGCCGGGGGCTACTCTACCCATGTTCCTGCCGCCGCGCCGATATAATGGCCACCCAGGCGCCGCACCAGTCAGACGGACGCATAATATATGCCGGCACATGCCGCCCGGCGCCACAGCCGCCTTTTCCAGTACCTCCGCTTACAGGACACACCCTGCGCCTGTTTGCACCCGACGAGACGATAACCTTTACAGACGCCGTATGCCGGACTCAGCGATCGAACATAGCGAAAGACTGCGGAGACTTCATTGTACGCCGCGCCGACGGAGCATGGGCATATCAGCTCGCCGTGGTTGTAGACGACGGCCTTATGGGCGTAAACGAGGTTGTGCGCGGAAACGATCTCTTGCTCTCTACTGCGCAGCAACTGTATCTTTACCGACTGCTTGGGCTTCCGGCGCCACGCTTCGCCCACTTGCCGCTACTGTGCAGCGCCGATGGCCGGCGCCTGTCCAAACGAGACCGCGCGGCAAACATGGAAGCACTGCGCACAACGCACACACCTGAACAGATAATCGGTTTTCTTGCCCATGCAGGAGGTCTCATACCAGCTCCGGAACCATGCTCTGCCAGAGACCTTATCCCGCTGTTCTCCTGGCACTCAATTCCCCGCACACCTTCGATAGTGATATAAAAAAGAGGCTGTCTAACAACCAAAGTTAGGCAGTCTCTATTTTATACACAAAAT
>CALEUL010000029.1 GCA_937921035.1 uncultured Porphyromonadaceae bacterium | reverse complement strand
AGCCAGTTTAGACTATAAAAAGAGACTGTCCAAACTTGTTAGACAGTCTCTTTTTCTATATTCGGCGCTTGAATTCAGACGCGGATTTTTACGGTGAAATTTTGCGGGTTTAAATTTTTGGGCTAACTTTGGGGTATAAAATCACCAAAAAACGAATACGCCATGATTAGTCCATTAGCCTATGTAGATCCGTCGGCCAAGCTTGGCAAAGACGTAATTGTCCATCCGTTTGCATATATCGCCCCCGACACCGAGATTGGCGACGGCTGCGAGATTATGCCTTACGCTTCCATTGTGAGCGGCGCTGTCCTCGGAAAAAATGTAAAAGTATACCAGGGCGCCATTGTTGGTGCCGACCCGCAGGATTTCCGTTGGAAAGGCGACAAGACATACTGCCGCATAGGCGATGGCACCAGCATTCGCGAACACGTTATAATCAACCGCAGCATTTATGCCGGCGAAAACACCTCGGTAGGAGCCGACTGCCTTATATGCGCCAACAGCCATATCGGACATGACAGCCACATCGGCGACAGATGCGTGCTTGGCAACAATGTGAGCATCGCGGGCGACGTGAACATCGACAGGGGTACTATTCTATCGTCCGGAGTAATTATTCACGAGAAATGCCGCATCGGCAAGTTTGTCCTTGTAAAGGGAGGCACCCGCATCAGCCTGAACGTTCCTCCATATGTTATCATGGCTCACAATCCTGTCGTATATTACGGAGTAAACACCGTTGTTATGCGCAAGCACGCCGGATTTTCCGAGGACCAGATCGACGATATCGCAAAAGCATACCGACACATCTATCAGTGCCAGACTTCTGTTTTCAATGCACTCAAACGCATCGAAACAGATATCGAGGACTCGCCCGTACGTGCAGAAATCCTCAATTTCGTACGTTCGAACGACATGAAGCTGGCCGGAATCTTATTCGACCGCGACTGAGCGTATCTCCACACCTAACAATGAACGAACATTCCGACATACAACAACTCACATATTCACAGGCTCTTTCCGAGCTTGAGGGCATTCTTTCGGCTCTGCGCTCCGACTCGTGCGACGTCGACACACTTGCCGAGCGTACGCGGCGTGCCGCCGAACTTCTCAGCTACTGCCGTGCCAAACTGACACGCACCGAGGGCGAACTCGCAAAGGTCCTCGAAGAACTCGACGGCACTCTGCAGCAGTAAGATGTTAAATGCCACTCCTATAGCCCGACTGCTATTCCAACGAGCAGTTGCCGCACGCCAGACGTGGGCCACTCCCGCCGGTCTTGAGGACATCCAGCGGCGCCTGTTGAGGCGTCTGCTGGACAAGGCGGCGCATACAGTCTACGGACGACGCTACGGATTCGGCAAGTTGCGTTGCTACGAAGATTACGCATCGGCAGTGCCCGAGATTGAATACGAGAACATCCGAGAGGATGTGAACAGTATGCTTGCCGGTGCGCAGAACGTGCTGTGGCCCGGTGCTACGCGCCGTTTCGCGCAATCCAGCGGCACATCGGGAGGCAAAAGCAAATATATTCCCGTAACAGATGCCTCGCTGCGGCTGAATCACTACCGTGGCGGAGCCGAGGCTGTGGCTTCGTACCTGTCGCTGTATCCGGACAGCCGCATGTTCGCCGGCAAAGGACTGATTCTGGGCGGCAGTTTTGCCAACGAGATAAAAGATCTGCGGCCAGGCATACGTGTGGGCGACCTATCGGCCAACCTTATCGAGGCCATAAATCCTGTAGCCAATCTTTTTCGCGTGCCCGGAAAAGATGTGGCGCTGATGCAGGACTGGACAAAAAAATTGCCTGCGCTCGTGGCTGCCTCGAGACACAGCGACATCACCAATATCAGCGGTGTGCCGTCGTGGTTTCTTACGTTGCTCCGTACCATTATCGCCGAGGCAGGTGCAGCCACCATACACGATGTGTGGCCAAACCTTGAGGTGTTTTTTCACGGCGGTATAGCCTTCGGGCCTTATCGCCGGCAGTACGAGTCCATCACCGACACCGCAAAGATGCGCTACATCGAGAATTACAATGCATCGGAAGGCTTCTTTGCCGTGCAGGACACGCGCGATGCCGGCGCAGGCATGCTTCTGCTTGCCGATGCTGGAATATTCTACGAATTCGTGCCTTTCGACAGCCTCGAAGGCGCACAAGGCACACCCGTACCGGCATGGAAAGTGGAACCGGGACGCGTATACAAATTGATAATATCCGCCGCCAACGGCCTTTGGCGCTACTCGCCGGGCGACACCGTGCGTGTAAACAGTATCAGCCCCCTGCGCATAAGCGTGGCCGGGCGCACCAACAGCTACATCAATGTATTCGGCGAGGAGGTAATGGTATGGAACACCGATGCCGCCCTCTCGGCCGCATGTGCGCTCACCGGAGCTCACGCGGCGAACTATACGGCAGCTCCGATATACACCGGCGACCGCACCAAAGGACGCCACCAGTGGATTATTGAATGGACCGTGCCGCCAGCATGCGGCAGCGAAGCTTTCGCCGATATACTTGACAAGGAACTGCAGAAGGTGAATTCCGACTATCAGGCTAAACGCAGCGGCGACATCTTCCTCGCCCGCCTCGACCTCGTAGAGGCGCCGCGCGGAACTTTCGATCTGTGGCTGGCACAGACAGGGCGCCTCGGCGGACAGCGCAAAGTGCCTCGTCTGTTCAACGACCGCCGTATTGCCGACGCAATAATTGAAATTATTAACCGAAATAAACAAGCATAAAATGAATCTTAAACGTCTGCTTTCTGCCGCGCTCGTCTTCGCTTCGGTAGCATCGTGGGCCGGCGAGCTCAAATACATCTTCTATTATATTGGCGACGGCATGGGCATGGGGCCCGTACAGGCCGCACAGAACTATAACCGTACCATCCGCGGCAACAGCGACCCGCTGCTGATGATCCAGTTTCCGGTGAACAGCTGGAGCTTCACTTATTCGGCAAGTTCCGACATCACCGACTCGGCAGCCGCAGGAACGGCCCTGTCGTGCGGCACCAAGACCAAGAACGGAATGCTTGGAATGGACCCGGACACCACCGCGGTAACTTCCATTGCCAAAATACTTTTCGACAAAGGCTGGGGCGTGGGCCTCACCACCTCTGTGTCGCCCAGCGACGCAACCCCGGGCGCGTTCTATGCACACGTTCCCTCGCGCAAGATGGGATACGAGATCTGCTGCCAGATGGCCGAATCGGGCTATCAGTTTATCGGCGGCTCGGGTCTGTACGGATGGGAAAAAGACGGCAAACCGACCGATATCGCCGAAGTATATGCACGCAACAAGGTACAGATTGTGCAGGGCCCCGAAGGCCTTAAGGAAATCGACTCGGACCGCGTGCTCGTGCTCAACAACGACGACATGAAATCGAGCAATATCGGATACACAATCGATTCCATCGCCGGACGCCTCACCTTGCCCATGCTGGCAGAGGCATGCCTGAAACAGCTTGAAAAGACTTCGCCCGACCGCTTCTTCATGATGGTGGAAGGCGGTAACATAGACCATGCCCTCCACGGCAACGACGGCGGCGCTTCTATAAAGGAAGTCCTCAACTTCGACCAGGCACTCCGGGTGGCATACGATTTTTATCTGGCCCATCCTGATGAAACGCTTATCGTAGTAACCGCCGACCACGATACTGGCGGCCTCGTGCTGACACACCCCAAATACTCCGGCGGAGGTCTGCGCAACATCGACTACCAGAAAGTATCAAAGGAAGAGTTCAGCGCATACTGCAAAGCATTGCTCAAGAGCCGCATGGAATATACCTGGGATGACATGAAGCAGTATCTTGCCGACAATCTGGGACTTTTCGGCCCTATCAAGGTATCGGAGGAAAACGAGAAGAAACTCCGCGAGAAATTCGACCAGACTTTCCAGCAGCGCAACAGCGCCGACCAGAAAACGCTCTACGCCAGCTTTAATGCTTTTGCCGTGGAGGTATTCAAGCTCCTCAACAAGGACAGCGGCATAAACTTTGCCACCACCAGCCACAGCGGCAACCCCGTGCCTCTGTTCGCCATAGGCGTGGGCGCCGATGAATTCCGCCATCTAAACAACAACTGCGACATCCGTAATACAATGCTCAAAATCGTAGGGCAGAACAAATAAGAATAAGAACATACAAAAATGACGGCCGTCGGCTCTACGGGATCATTCCCACGGGCCGACGGTTTCGATTAAACATAAAATCTCCCAAAGTGTTGCCAATATTGGAAACTTATGCTCTCTTGGAGCCGAACGTTTCTAAACAGGATTCCTTGACAACTATCCACGACACCAAAACAATCAAGACACTATATTGTGGTGCGGTTTTCAGCTTATTGTGATTTAGGGATTTATTGATTTTATATCTGATATAAAATCTTCCTGATCTTTCGGGGAAATATAGACCCAATTTTTAAGACCATACCTGATACCTATTCGCTTTGCTGACAAGGCAGGTGATGACAATACTGTCGATTTATGGGCTATTTCACTAATCTTGTTTATCGGCAAAGTCATATGGAACAGTATTCCACATCGTATATATAACTTCTCTCCTTTGATTGTGTAATCTGTGTGAAATAGTATATCGAACATTAAGGCAACCGCTATACCTATAAACACCACATCAATAAGAAGTACCCATGTGGACTGATAACATAAGAATAATGTACCTATAAAGGCTGCAACAACACCGATGCAAGTCCATAGATACCATTTAGCGACTTTCGATTTATATACCTTTTCCATATTACAAAATTACTGAATTTTTCTGATACTCAGCCATCTCTACAGAAATTTCATGACATTTCTGTGGTCGCCATAAGTAATAAAACCCTTATCAACTATTAAGGTTTGGTCAAATCGTTCATTCATAACACATGCCTATTCTAATCCTTTCACTCCCCGAAAGCAACTTTTTCACCCCCTCTTTTCCCTTAACGGATAGTTGTGCCTTTTTTTCGATTGATTTTCTGTAATAAAAGTCATTGAAAATCAATTCGACATGCTCTTTGCGTTTTGGGTCCCTTCGATATTCTTGGCCTTATAAACTTAACCATTATCCAAACCGATATCTTCTGCCACTTTTCACTTTAGCAACTTCCTGTCGTTGTCGCCGCTTTCCAATACGCTCATCTGATGAATGGCTATCTGATTCAGTTTCACAAGCCTCTCGCTTTGCGTCATGCCCTGCTCGATGAAAACCGCATTGAGATTTTCCATATTCGACAGGCAGATAAGTTCGTTGATTGTGGCGTAATCGCGTATGTTTCCTTTGAGATCGGGATTGGCCTCGCGCCATTGCTTTGCCGTTACACCAAACATCGCCACATTCAGCACATCGGCTTCATTGGCGTAGATTATGCTTGCCTGTGCCGGAGTAACCTCCGCAGGGACAAGGTTCTGCTTTATCGCATCGGTATGTATGCGGTAGTTGATTTTCGACAGTTCGCGCTTCGCCGACCAACCCAACAACCGCTGTTCCTCAGTCTTCAGCCGCTGAAATTCCTTGACTATATAGAGTTCAAACTCAACGGAAATCCAGCTTGCGAACTTCAATGCAATATCTTTATGCGCATACGTCCCACCATAACGTCCTGATTTAGCGATTATACCAACAGCATTTGTCGCATCCGTCCATTTCTTTGGCGAGAGTGTAAATGCGTTCAGGCCGGCCTGTCGTCTAAACCCCTCGAATTCGGTGGGTTTAAAATTTGGATTGTAAAGTTGTTCCCAAATGCCTAAATACTCTATTGTGTTGCGGTTGCGCAACCAGTTTGCAATCACAGCGTTAGGATCATCACTTTTATGTCGGGCCAAATCGGTCAACGAAATATAATCATCTCCATTGACAGCGATAATTGTTATATTGGTATTTTGAACTGTAATCTTTGTCATTGTTTCAGATATAGTGTATAGCCAATATGCAAAGTTACACATTTTCGTTCATTCAGAACACATGCCTATCCTAATCCATTCGCTCCCTCAAAGCAACTTTTTCATGTTCTCATTTTCCTAACGGATAGTTGTGCCGTTATCTTTTTCTTTGATGATTGTTTTTTCAGCGATAAAAGCAATTGAAAAACAATTCACATGATAGTTCGGCCCTTCCGCAATGGAGGTATAAGATGCCCGATGGAGACAAATAGGCGCGGATTCGAGGTTAAAAGTGAACTTTTTGAAACAAAATCGCATGGTTTAATAAATTTAGTTGCACACTTGAAAAATAGTATGTACTTTTGCTTGTGCAATTTTACACAATGCAAAATATAAAACGTTACCAATCACAATAACAATGAAAAAAACTTTACTCTCACTTTCTTTAGCTCTTGCCGCAGCGGCTTCAGCTTCCGCCGAAGTCCCCGTCCTCTACGGCCTGATTACCTACTCCGACGAAGAAGCCTTCTCCAGAGGCATCTATACTGTCGACGCCACAGCCGATGCCCAGCCTGTAATCTATTGGGCTGACGGCGATATGACCGGCAACGGTGGCGCCGTGTATGCAGAGGGTACGTACTATGTTCTTTCATACATGGATCTGATGGGTACAAGGTACTGGGGTTACCAGATCTGTGATATTGCAAAGAAGACATACGACTACAAATTCAGCAGTGCTTACTCGGTAAAGGATGCCGGTAGCGCTATTACCTACGACCCGCAGACAGGCGGCACCTATTCCATCTGCATAGACGAAACAGACTTCTCCAAATACACCCTCAGCCTGATGGATCTTGAGACTGGCAGCAAGACTCCTGTCGCTCGCGTCGAAAAACTCATCAACGCGATGGCCGCCACTATCGACGGCGTTCTCTACGGCATCGCAGAGGACGGTAATCTCTACACCATCAACAAGCAGACTGCCGAACTGACGCTCGTTGGCCCTACTGGCGTTACACCGCAGAGCAACCAGAGCGCTGTCATCGACTACGAGACAAACCAGATGTACTGGGCCGCCTACACAGCCGAGGGCGGTTTCCTCTACACCGTCGACATCACCACAGGCGCAGCCACAAAGCTCTCCACTTTCGAACACAAGCAGCAGCTTGTAGGCCTTACTCTGCTCCAGAGCTCGGTTAGGCAGACAGCTCCGGTGCAGCCCACCGATGTTCAGTTCAGTTTCGACAAAGCATCGCTCAACGGCGAAGTATCCTTCGTCATGCCCACTCTCAATCTTATGAACGAGGCTCTTGAGGGCACTCTGTCCTATACCGTAGCCACCGGCGCCGAAATCCTTGCCGAAGGCACCGCATCTGCCGGCGAAACCGTTACTGCCTCGGTAAGCCTGAAAGAAGGCGGCAACGTCGCTTTCTCTATCGTGATAAAGAATGCCGCTGGCGACGCTTCCAAACCTCTTGCCGCAACTCACTGGGTTGGCATGGATGTGCCCGCAGCCGTTGATAACCTCACACTCACTGCAGATGGCAGCACAATCCACCTTACCTGGGAGCAGTCCGAAACCGGCGAACACGGCGGTTATGTAGATCCTTCCGAAGTGTGCTACCTTATCACCCGCGCAAGCGACGGCACAGTAGCCGCTACCGAGCACAAAGGCACAACATTCAGCGAAACACTGGATATCCAGGGTCTTAAAAAGTACACTTATGCCGTTACTCCTTTCATCGGAGCCAACCGCGGCCAGTCAACCCTTTCCAACGCTTGCACCGTCGGCGACCACTTGAAAGTTCCCTTCACCGAAAACTTCGTAAATAACCCTGACAACTTCAGTGTCTATACTGTAACCGATCCCGACGAAGACGGCAACACTTGGGAATATTCCACATATAACAACACCGTATCCAGCAACTGGACATGGATGTCGGAATTCAACAGCTGGATGTACACCCCCATGATCGACCTTGAGGCAGGTGTGAACTACACCGTATCGGTGGAAGTCGCTTCCGAAGGCCAGGAGGATTGGAGCCAGCCCGGATATCCCCTCCTCGACGAATACGCAGGACATCTTTCCGTATACCTTTTCAATGATTCGAACATCGACGCATACATGACCCTTATCAACGACAAGGTTGTGGAAGCCATCGCCCCCGAGACTTTAAGCTCCGAAACCTTCACCGTTGAAACAAGCGGCGCATACTACCTGGGATTCCATCACCACGGCCCCAGCAACTACACCGCAATGTTGCTGAACAGCATTTCCATGACTTCCGAAACCACCGGCGTCAGCGAAATCGGCTCTAACGGTAATATCAAAGTTAGCACCGTTGCCGGCGGCATCGCAATCGAGAATCCCGACGGATGCGGAGTCGCAATATACGGCGTAGACGGCAAGCTGATGCACAGCGGCGCATCCAGTGCCAATGTACAGCTGCCCGCAGGCATGTATATCGTCCGCACTCCCGAAGCATCGGTTAAGTGCATTGTAAAATAAACCGACAGTATTTCCAAAAAAAATGCGCCCCCGCAAGGAGGCGCATTTTTTATTCTCCATGCCTCCGGAACGTTACTATCCCCCTATGTATACTTTGCGCAGGCGTATAAAAAGGGTTTTATACACGGAGGTTATATTAAGTCGCTCAATGTCGCGACTATACAAAAGCACACATCCATATTTTTCTACTTTTAGTAAAAAAATAATGAACAGGCCGGAAATATTCTTTGTTATTTAAAATAGAAATCGTAACTTTGCCATGCAAAACGAATCCGTTGAGCATTTCCGCAAATCACTGCGATTTTCACGCTTATGTTATCATTCCTGCCAGTCAGGAGAAACATTATTTTGCAGAACTCGGAATAATTAACTCTCTCCATATCAGCACAATCCGCACAGGAGAATCCGTCTGCATTTTTCCTAATCCAATCCGCCCTGTTTTTTCCCTTTGCACATGCTGCGGGGAACGGTTCGAACGGGCATAATAAATATGTAATTTTATAATGTTTAATCGCGATCAATTAACCGAAATGTCAGACACCGACTTTGTGGCGGTGGCCGAAAATCTCGGAATAAAAAAAGTTGACCCTACCAACAGGGATAAAATTATCTACGACATTATCGACGCCCAGGCATCGCGCAGCGCCGCCGAAGAGTCTGCCAAACGCGGAGGCGACGACGCCCCCAAGAAACGCGGACGAAAGAAAAAGACTGTAACGGAAGGCGAAGAAGCCTCCGCCTCAAAAAAGAAAACGGCAGATAAACCGGCAAAGACAGAGACTCCCACAGAAACCTCATCCGCACCCGCCGACAACGCACCCGCTGCGGTAGAGCGCAAGCGCCGCGGTCGTCCGCCGAAAAAACGTCCCGAAGAAACTGCCGAAGCCTCACCAGCTGCAGAAATAAGCACAGAAGCACCCGTGCAGCAATCCGAAGCACAAGAAGAGGCATCAATGGAACAGCCCGGAGAGGTCGTTGCCGAGGCACCTGCCGCCGAGACAACCCCAGCCGCCGAAGAAGAAGCGCCGCGCTCGCGTTTCATGCCTTCCAAAGAAAGCTCGCTCGGCGAATTCTTCCCGCGCAGCGAAGGCCGCAAATTCGTGCCTCGCAGCCAGCGTGAAAAGGATGAAGCTGCCGCCGCCGCTCAGCTTCAGGACGAGAACGCCGAGACTGTGGAGAGCCCACAGCAACCGCAGCAGCAACCGCAACAACAGAAATTCCAGAACAAGAAAAACAAGAAGAACCGGCAGAACCAGCAACAGCAGCAGAACTATATGCCTCGATACAATTTCGACGGCATCCTCGAAGCCACAGGCGTATTGGAGATTGTTCCGGAAGGCTTCGGTTTCCTGCGCTCCGCCGACTTCAACTATCTTCCCTCGCCCGACGACGTATATGTTACCATGCCACAGATTAAGGCCTACGGCCTCCGTCAGGGCGACGTTGTTGAAGCATCCATACGCGCTCCTCGCGAAGGTGAAAAATACTTCCCGCTTACAGACGTACTGCGTGTGAACGGCCGCAGCCTCGAGTTCATCCGCGACCGCATAGCCTTCGAACACCTCACGCCTCTTTTCCCCGACGAAAAATTCGATCTAACCAGCGGTCGTTCATGCACCATGTCGACCCGCGTTGTGGATATGTTCGCTCCAATAGGAAAAGGTCAGCGCGGCCTTATCGTGGCACCTCCTAAAACCGGTAAGACACTTCTGCTTAAAGATATTGCCAACGCCATAGCCGAAAATCATCCCGAGACGTACATCATGATTCTCCTTATCGACGAACGCCCCGAGGAAGTTACCGACATGCAGCGCAGCGTAAACGCCGAAGTTATCGCATCTACATTCGACGAACCGGCCGACCGCCACGTTAAAATCGCCGGCATCGTTCTCGAAAAGGCAAAGCGAATGGTTGAATGCGGCCACGACGTAGTTATCCTTCTTGACTCCATCACTCGCCTTGCCCGAGCATACAATACCTGCGCGCCGGCTTCCGGCAAAATCCTTTCCGGCGGTGTGGACGCCAACGCACTCCAGAAGCCTAAACGTTTCTTTGGCGCGGCCCGCAACATCGAAGGCGGCGGCTCTCTCACAATTATCGCAACTGCCCTTACCGAGACAAGCTCCAAGATGGACGAAGTAATCTTCGAGGAATTCAAAGGCACCGGCAATATGGAACTGCAGCTGGACCGCAAGCTATCCAACAAACGAATCTTCCCAGCCGTGGATATCATGGCTTCCAGCACACGCCGCGACGACCTTCTGCTCCCCTCGGCAACACTCAACCGAATGTGGATTCTACGCCGCTATCTCAGCGACCGCAATTCCATCGAGGCAATGGAATTCATTAAAGAACGCATGGAGCGAACCCGCGACAACGACGAACTCCTCAGCACCATGAACGGATAATCCAAAAAAATTGCATACATCACGCGGCGCCCGGAATTTTTTCCGGGCGCCGTTTCTATGTTCGCCCAGCATGTATTCAGTCTAACAGGTGCAAGTCCTTGGCACGCCCGA
>CALEUL010000028.1 GCA_937921035.1 uncultured Porphyromonadaceae bacterium | reverse complement strand
AACACGAAAGCAGGAGATAAACACCTGCGATTAGTGTTTACCTCCTACTCGATTGTTAATTTGTGACGTTTTGTTTGATAATTGCAGAAATTAGCGTATTTTTGCAGGAAAGTATCTGATTTCCCGACACAGTCATATCATTTCTGACTAATTCATAATTTTTCCAAATGAAAAAAACTATACTTCTTTTCTGCGCCGCGCTCCTTGGCATAGCCTCTGCAGGCGCAAACACCGTGTTCCTGCATAAGGCCGACGCCTTTACCGCAGGAGAAACAACCGGCAACATGCCTATGACCAAGGCTCCGCAGAGCCGCGCCGAACAGTCGCTGACGTTTTCGTATGCCGACGGCATGAGCACCGCGTACGGCCTTAACGATGCAACCGCTGGCAAAACAACCGTGTATCTTGCCTTTGAATTCCGCAAGGAAGATGTAGCCACATATGTTGGCAACAGCATCACCGCTATCAACCTGCGCGGCGGCTCCACGGGCATGATGAACAATGTGCGCGACATAACATATTTCATCACATCTGACATCAACAGCGAACCCGAAGTATCCGGTACCGGCCATCTGGGCGCAAAGCCCTATGCCGAAGGAACTTTCACTCTCGACACTCCATATGTTCTTGACGAAGCAAAAACAATTTACATAGGCTACTCGTTCGCAGCCCCCATCCGCGGCTACTACGTGCCCACAGACAATACTCCATCCACCCCATCCAACCTTATCTACGGCATGTCCGATACCGACAGCCGTCCAACCGAATGGTACGTTGCAGGCGACCAGATAGGCTCTCTCTCGGCCAGCGTTGTCATCACCGGCGAAAACCTGCCGCAGCTGCTTGCAAATATCACAGAAGCCACCTTCCCTCCATATGTGCGCACAGGTGAAACAGGCACCATACAAATCGCAATCAGGAATGTAGGTCTCGCCAACATCGATTCGCTCACCGTCCGCGCAACCGTAGGCGACGAGACACCCTTCGATACCGACGTAAATCTTTCCTCGCCCATCGCTCCCTCTGTAGTCCGTAATATCACAGTTACGGGCATTCCTTTCAATACCGACGGCCAAAAAACGGTCAAGGTAGAAATAGTAAAACTCAACGGCGAGGAAATCTCCCGTCCTACAGCTGTTGAAGGCATCGTTATGGTATACTCCGACGGCTACGACCGCAACCTCGTTATAGAAGAAGGTACCGGCACATGGTGCGGATGGTGCCCCGGCGGCATTGTGATGCTGGAATATGTGGCCAAGACATATCCCGACCGATTCCTGCGTATCGCCTATCACAACGAAGACAAAATGGCCGGCAATCAGCAGTTCATCAACACATATGTTACCGGTTTCCCCTACACCATCACCAACCGTATCAACGAGTACACCCCGACAACTTCGTACTCCGCTATACAGAGCTTCGTGAACACGCTATATAACGAATACACCTCCTATCCGGCATACTGCCAGATAAATATCGATGCCACCGAGAACGCCAACAACATAGAATTCACAGCAGCAGCCGAGTTCGTGCAGCCCCTCTCGGTACAGCATTACATGGCATTCGCTCTCGTAGAGGACAACGTTGGCCCTTACGCCCAGCAAAATTACTTCACAGGAAGCGGAAGACAGATGGACGGCTGGGAGAACAAGAATTCGCCCGTATCCACTATCTTCAACGATGTGTGCCGCGCAATCATCGGCTTCCCGGGCGTAAACGGCAGTCTGCCCGAAAAAATTGAAAAGAATACCGTTTACACATACTCCAATACATTCTCCAAGGAAAAACTCACCGGCACCACATACCGTATTATCGGCATGATAGTGAACGCCTCCACCGGCGAGATTGTAAATGCCGGCCAATGGTACCCCGGCAAGGAAGCCGGCGTTGAGGCCGTAGAGACCGAAGATAACGCTACTGCCGAATACTACAACCTTCAGGGCGTGCGCGTGGCAAACCCCTCCAACGGCATGTACATTGTGCGTAAAGGCTCCAACGTATCCAAAGTTTATATCCGCTGACGCAGATAAAACATAAAAGTAAAAACGACGGCAGCCTGCGTGCGGGTTGCCGTCGCTTTTATCTTTATGATCTTTCTCGCCCGAATAAGCGGAGAAAAATGTCCCGAAATTTGGTGATTCTAAAAATCTTGACTAATTTTGCAGTGCTTTAGCTCCTCGGAGAGTTGAGCGAACGATAGCCTTATGGTGTAATGGTAGCACTACAGTTTTTGGTACTGTCTGTCTAGGTTCGAATCCTGGTAAGGCTACAAGAGGCTGTCTAACAACCAAAGTTAGGCAGTCTCTATTTTATACACAAAATCAG